>JAJUFS010000125.1 GCA_029263725.1 Gammaproteobacteria bacterium
CCTCACCGCCTCGAAGAACAACGAGATCGCGCACTCCTGGCTGCGCGTTGCCATCCGCAACGACTACCAGCCGGCCTTCGAGCGCCTCGAGGACTATCTCATCGGCATCGGCCGCCGCAAGCTGATCGTGCCGCTGTACAGCGACCTCATGAAGACGCCGAAGCACGCCGAGTTCGCGAAGCGCGTCTACGAAAAGGCGCGCCCGGGCTACCACCCGCTCGCCCAGGGCACGCTGGACGCGATGGTGCTCGCAAAGTGATCACACGCGTTTGATGCATGATCTGAACGGCCCGGTGACCCGGGCCGTTTTTTTTGCCGCGGCTTCCGGGCGCCGCTTCTACAGCGAGGACAGCGCCTCCAGCTTGCTGCGATACTTCGCCCGAAGGTCGCCGTAGTTCGCGTAGCGCTCCGCGAGCTTCAGGTGATGGCGGGCGCGCCTGTCATAGCCCAGGGCAAGGTAGGCGCGCGCGGCACCGAAATGGAACTGGTCCACGTGCGGGCGCAACTCGATGGCGTGCTCGAACAGCCGCACCGCCTTCCACAGCTGGCCGTCGTCCAGCGCTTCCTCGGCTCTTATATAGAAGAAGAACGGGTTGTTCTCGCGCCGGCGCTTGAGCGTGATCATCAGGTCGCGCGCTTCGCTGACGCGGCCGTCGGCCTCGAGCAGCATGGCAAGGTTCTCCGTGGCGACGACATTGTCCGGCGCGAGCGCCACCGCCTGGCGGAAGCTGCGTTCGGCCAGCGCGCGGAAGCCGTGCCGCGCATGCAGCAGCCCGATGTTTGACAGCGCCATGTCGAGGCCCGGGTCGGCGAGGAGCGCGGCGCGGAAGTAGGCGTAGGCGCGCGTCTCATCACCGGAAACGAGCGCGTCCACGCCGCGGTTGTTGTAGAACATCGCGAGCGCGCGCTCGCGGGAAATCGGCCGGGCGGGCGGATGCGGCAGGCTGCTCAGCGGCCGGAAGTCCAGTTCCACGCCCTTGCGGCTCACCACGAGCGCCTCGTTGCGAAGCGCGGGGAAGATGCGCAGGTTCACGTGCTGGTTCATGACGCTGTAGCCGTTGCGCCGCTCCCAGTATTCCGGAATGTCCACCTCGCGGAACTCCGCCTCGAAGCCGGCATGCCTTGCAAGCGCATAGGCGAGGATGGAAAGCGACAGGCAGTTCGCATCGCGGTTGCGGAACGTTTCCGCGGCGACAGTGTTCGCGTTGCTGCGATAACTCACGTCCAGCGCAAGGCCGGAGAAGAGCTCTTCCGCCAGCGCCTCGGAGCGCGCATCCATGTCGCGGATGGGCCGCAGCCGCTCGTTTACCCAGGCGCGCGCATCCTCACCGAGTTCGAAGACCTCCTCGGCGGATTCGATCTCGATGCGCTCGCTGCCGGGCCAGGCGGCGTCGTTGAGGAAAGGCGCCGCCGACACCTCAAGCGGCGCGGGCGCGGATGCGCAGGCGGCAAGCGCGAGCGGGGCGACGAGCAGGATGAAGGGAAACGTGCGGAATTGCTGCATGATTGCCTCCCCTGAGCGAAGCGGCTTCCGCATGTGTATTCCGCGCGATGCGCGCAAGGTTCAACCTTCCCGATCCGGCCGCGCCTCGCCTCAGCCCTGACCCGCGTAATCCGGATCCGGATGATCGAACTTGCAGCCTGCGTTCCACTTCTCCGGCAGGTTGCCCCAGGCCGGCATGCCGCCGGAGTTCTTCAACATCGCGGCGAGATGCATGAGATTCCACGCCATGAACGTGGTGTTGCGCTGGGTGAAATCGTTCTGCGGTCCGCCAGAGCCTTCATCGAGATACGACGGCCCCGGCCCCGCGGGGCCTATCCAGCCTGCATCCGCCTGCGGCGGAATCGTGTAGCCGATGTGCTGCAGCGAATACAGCACTTCCATGCCGACGTGCTTGATGCCGTCCTCGTTGCCGCTGACGATGCAGCCGCCGACCTTGCCGTAGAACACGTACTGGCCCTTGTCGTTCATGTCCGCGGATTGCGCGTACAGCCGCTCGATGATGGTCTTGCACACCGCCGACAGTTGCCCGAGCCAGATCGGCGTGCCGATGACGAGAATGTCCGCAGGCCTGACGACGCGCTCCCACAGCTCCGGCCACTCGTCACTGACGTAGCCATGCTCGCGCATGTCGGGATAGATGCCCGGCGGAACGTCGTGCTCGACCACGCGCAGATGAGTCACTTCCACGCCATGGCGCCGCATGATGTGCTCGGCAACCTGCATCAGCGCGGCGGTGTGCGACACCTCCGGCGGTTTCTTCAGCGTGCAGTTGATGAACGCCGCCTTGAGGCCGCGATAATCGCCGGCGAATCCGTCACCGCAAAGCTCCTGCTGTCTTTCCGAGAGTGATGGCATCTCATCAGGCGCGATCTGCCACGCCTTCCTCGCCCATCTGCCTGGCGCAGGCGGCGCAGCAGTAGATCTTCTCGCCGGTCTGCACGCCATGGCCGATGACCATGCAGTCACAGTGGGCGCAATGCGGCGCGAGCTTGTGGATGGCGCATTCGAAGGAATCGAACTCGTGCGTCTCGCCCGCCATCATCACCTGGAAGCTGCGATCGTAGTGATTGCCGCACACCTCGCACGTACCCATGGTTCACCTCCGTCGATGAAGAATGCGCCCACCTTAGCCCCGCGCTGCCCTGGCTTTTAAGACGAGCATTCCTTTATATGCCGCCACCCGGCGCGCTGAGGGGTTCCACGCAGGAAAAGAAAGTCCGTGCATGCCGCGGCTTTTCGCGTATACTGCGCGCCTCCCGATCCTCCGGTCTGGTCGGGCCTTCCAGGTAATCCATTCCGGCCTGCCTAGAAAAAACTCCCTTTTACCTTTCAGTTGCCTGGACCGGCGCGGAACGAAGCTTCCTGCAGGCAATCCAGGAGACAACGAATGAATTTCAATCAACTCGGCCTTTCGGCCGGGCTGCTGCGTGCTGTTGAAGAACAGGGCTACAGCGAACCCACACCCATCCAGCGTGAAGCCATCCCCGTGATCCTTTCGGGTCGCGACCTGATGGCGGCGGCGCAGACCGGCACGGGCAAGACCGCCGGTTTCACCCTGCCGCTGCTGGAACGCCTCGGCGAACGCGGTCGCGGCGTACGTGCGCTGATCCTCGTGCCGACGCGCGAACTCGCCATCCAGGTCGAGGAAAGCGTCAAGACGTATGGCAAGTACCGTCCGCTGCGTTCCATCGCGATCTACGGCGGCGTGAGCATCAACCCGCAGATCAGCGCGCTGCGCCGCGGCGTCGACATCCTCGTCGCCACGCCCGGCCGCCTGCTTGATCACGCCACCCAGGGCACGGTCGATCTTTCGTCGATCGAGGTCCTGGTGCTGGATGAAGCGGATCGCATGCTGGACATGGGCTTCATCCGCGACATCCGCAAGGTACTCGCGCTGCTGCCTGCGAAGCGCCAGAACCTGCTGTTCTCGGCAACGTTCTCCGACGACATCCGCAAGCTGGCGCGCGGCCTGCTGCATGATCCCGCGATGGTCGAGGTCGCCCGCCGCAACACCACCGCGGAAACCGTCGCGCAGGTCGTGCATTTCGTCGATCGCCATCGCAAGCGCGAACTGCTGTCGTGGCTGATCGGCTCGCGCAACTGGCGCCAGGTGCTGGTCTTCACCCGCACCAAGCACGGCGCGAATCGTCTTGCCGAACAACTGGAACGCGACGGCCTGCCGTCGGCGGCGATCCACGGCAACAAGAGCCAGGGCGCGCGCAACAAGGCGCTGGCGGACTTCAAGAGCGGCAAGGCGCGCGTGCTGGTCGCCACCGACATCGCCGCGCGCGGCCTGGACATCGACCAGCTGCCGCACGTGGTGAACTACGAGCTGCCGAACGTGCCGGAGGATTATGTCCACCGCATCGGCCGCACCGGGCGCGCCGGCAACGAAGGCCAGGCCATGTCGCTGGTCTGCGTGGACGAGCACAAGCTGCTGCGCGACATCGAGAAGCTGCTTGGCCGTGAACTGCCGCGCGAGGCGATTGCCGGTTTCGAGGTGGATCCCACCATCAAGGCGGAACCGCTGCAGAAGCCGCGCAGCCAGCAGCGCAATGCCAAGCCGCGCTCGCACGCGCCGCGTGACGAGAATCGCCCGGAACGGCCGGCGGGACGACGCCGCTTCGGCGGCGGCAAGGATAACGCCGGCGGCAATCGCGAACGCCGCGCCGCGCGCTCCCGCTGATGACCTGCTCCGTCCTCTCCTCGGGGAGAGGACGGAGTTCCCTTCACTGCCCCGCGAAAAAAACTTCCGCGCCTGCGTAAACGCACGCACTTGCAAAGGCCATCACAGGCTCCAGTATTCGCTGCAGCAGGCAACGAGCTGGAGGGTGTCACATGGCCAACGTCGGCAAGTCCGAAAGCGCTTCGAAGCAGAAGCGCGAATCATCAGGCGGGCAGGATGCGATCTCGCTCCTTACCAAGGACCACAACAACGTCAAGGAGCTGCTCAAGAACTTCGAGCAACTGCGCAAGGAAAAGGCGGCCGCGAACCGCCGCAGGGAAATCGCCCTGCAGATCTGCAATGAGCTCAAGGTGCACACGCAGATCGAGGAAGAGATCTTCTACCCCGGTGTGCGCGAGTTCCTCGAGGACCAGAGCATGATCGACGAGGCGCTGGTCGAGCACCAGTCAGCCAAGAGCATGATCAAGCAGATCGAGTCCATGGATGCCGGTGACGAGCTTTATGACGCATCGGTGACCGTGCTGGGCGAATATGTAAAGCATCACATCAACGAGGAAGAGCGCGAGCTGTTCCCGGAAGTGAAGTCATCCGATGCCGATACCATCGCCCTGGGCGAGGAGCTCATGGAGCGCAAGGAAGAGCTGATGAACAAGCTGCACTGATTCATCCGCCTGAAAGCAAAAGCCGCACCTTCGGGTGCGGTTTTTTTATGACAGCGCGCCGTGATCGCAGGAGACACGCTGCCGTTTGCGTGCCGGCAGGTCTAATGCGCACGCTCCCTCCCTTTTCCAAAGGGAGCAACTGTGTCAACAAGGCATCGCGCTCTGCCAGGTGCTGTTCGATTTCACCATCGCATTGAGCACGGTGAGCAGTTTTCGCATGCAGGCCGTGATGGCCACCTTGGGCTGCTTGCCC
>JAJUFS010000180.1 GCA_029263725.1 Gammaproteobacteria bacterium
AACGGAAATGAGCATGAACGGCACGGCGGAAGACGTACTCGATTTCTGGTTCGGCACCGAGGAAGGCGTTTCGCCGATGCCACGATGGTTCCAGGCATCAGCGGAGTTCGATGAGGAAATCCGCCGTCGCTTCGGCGATGCGGTGCAGGCCGCGATTGATGGCGGTTTGCGCGACTGGGAAGACGACATCCGCTCGCGTCTTGCGCTCATCCTGCTGCTTGACCAGTTCCCGCGGAACATTCATCGCCGCACTGCGCAGGCCTTCGCGGGTGACGAACGCGCGCTTTCGCTCGCGCGCCGCACGGTGAGGGAAGGCGGGCTGGAGAAGCTCGCGCCGTTCGAGCGCATGTTCCTGCTCATGCCCTACCAGCATGCCGAGGACCTCGACGTGCAGAGTGAAGGCCTGCGCGAGTTCGAGGCGCTTGCCGCCATCGGCAGCGAGACCGAGCGTTCCGTGCTCGAGAGCGCCGCGGAGTATGCCCGCAGGCATCACGACATCATCGCGCGCTTCGGCCGCTTTCCCTATCGCAACGGCGTGCTGAACAGGAAGAGCACCGACGAAGAAAAGGCGTGGCTCGAATCCGGCGCCGAGCGTTTCGGGCAGTGACGTGCTGCGGTTAGACTGGGCGGGGAGCGACGGGAACGAATAATGAGCCGAGCACGAAAGACAGTCAGGTTGCCGGGACCCTTGAAGATGCGCCGTGGCGGCGTGCTGCCGGAAGTGGAGCTCGCCTACGAGACCTGGGGCGAGGCGCGCGGTGACAATCACGTGGTGATCTTCACCGGGCTTTCGCCCAGCGCGCATGCGGCGTCTTCGACGCGCGATCCGGACCCGGGCTGGTGGGAGAACATGGTCGGGCCGGGCAAGCCGATCGACTCCGATGTCTTCCACGTCATCTGCTTCAATTCCCTGGGCAGCTGCTTCGGCAGCACCGGTGCTGCGTCCTTCAACCCTGAGACCGGGCGCCGCTGGGGCGTCGACTTCCCGACGCTGAGCATCGAGGACATCGCCCAGGCCACACACGAGGCCTTGCGCGAGCTTGGCATCACCCAGCTGCATGCGATCGTCGGTCCGTCCATGGGCGGCATGACCGCGCTGGCCTACTGCCTGATGTTCCCGGGCACAGTTCGTCATCTCGTCAGCATTTCCTCTGCGCTCGCCGCCGAGCCGCACGCCATCGCCTTGCGTTCGCTGCAGCGCGAACTCATTCGCTCCGATCCGGCGTGGAAGGGCGGCCGTTATGCCTTCGAGGAACAGCCGGTGGCGGGCATGCGTCTCGCGCGCAAGCTGGGCATGACGACATATCGTTCCGCGCAGGAATGGCGGGAACGCTTCGGCCGCGCGCGCATCCAGCCCGATCCGGGCGAATCCCTGCCGGGAGATCCCGCGTTTCCTTTGCGCTTCGAAGTGGAAGGCTACCTGCAGTCGCGGGCTGACCGTTTCGTTGGCGCCTTCGATGCCAACTGTTACCAGTATCTATCCCAGGCCATGGATTTGTTCGATGCCGCCGAGCACGGCGTGGACGCCGAGCGCGGGCACCCCGGGCTCGCGCTGGAATCGGCGCTGGTCATCGGCGTGGAAACCGATGCGCTCTTCCCCGTGCACCAGCAGGAAGCGCTCGCCGGCGTGCTGCGGAAGAGCGGCGCGAAGACCGAGTTCGAGCGCCTTCCCTCGCTGCAGGGGCACGATGCCTTCCTGGTCGACATGGAACGTTTCGTGCCGGTCATCGGCGGCTTCATGAAGAAGCTCGCGAAATAGGCCAACTTGCCTCGTCTCGCCGCATGACGGATCATCAGAGACCATGCGAAACGTCAGGTGACAAATGCAGTTGCAGGATTTCAAGGGCGCGGAACGCTTGATCAAGGCCGTCGATGACGCCGTCTGCTGCGGCGATCCGCGCGAACTCGTCGAGCGCATCAAGAAGAATCTCTGCGCGCTGATCCGCGGCAACGAACTCGTCATCCCCGAGTGCGTCTGCAAGCCGGTCGAGGGGCATTACGCGCGCCGCCTGCTCTACAAGAGCGAGCGCTACGGCTACTCGATGGTGGTGATGACCTGGGGGCCGGGGCAGGGCACGGCGGTGCATGACCATGCCGGCATGTGGTGCGTGGAAGCGGTGTGCGAGGGAAGCATCCGCGTCGTGCAGTACGAACCGGTAGAGCGCCGCGGCGAGGACGAATTCCGCTTCGAGCAGGAAGACAGCATCCGCGCTTCCGTCGGCACCGCCGGCTGCCTCATCCCGCCGCACGAGTACCACACCATTCACAATGCCTCGGATTCCGAGCGCGCCGTCACGCTGCACATCTACGGCGGCGAGATGGAATGCTGCAACGTCTTTGAGCCCATCGGCGATGGCTGGTATCGCAGGCAGCGCAAGCCGCTGGCCTATGATGCTGCGTGAGACGTAAGACGTAAGACGACAGGGCTCCCTCCCTTTTCCAAAGGGAGCAACTGTGTCAACAAGGCATCGCGCTCTGCCAGGTGCTGTTCGATTTCACCATCGCATTGAGCACGGTGAGCAGTTTTCGCATGCAGGCCGTGATGGCCACCTTGGGCTGCTTGCCC
>JAJUFS010000019.1 GCA_029263725.1 Gammaproteobacteria bacterium
GCGGCCGCCTGCCGCCGGCCATGCTGGTCGCGGTGAAGGACATCGATGCGCAGCTTCGCCTGCTGGTGCGTCCGGGCTTCGTGCGTGCGACGCCGGTGGAATGGCTGCGGCACCTGCCGCGCTACCTGCAGGCGGTGCTGCTGCGCATGGAGCGCGCGCCGAACAATCCCGGCAAGGATCGCAACGCCATGGCGCAGCTGCAGCCGTCGCTGGAAAGACTGCAGGAGCTGGCGAGCCGCGAGGACTTCGACGCGCTGTTGAAGGCCGTGCCGGAGCTTGCCCAGTGGCGCTGGATGATCGAGGAGTTCCGCGTTTCGCTGTTCGCGCAGGAGCTGAAGACCGCGCTGCCGGTGTCGGCGCAACGCCTCGAGGAACAGTGGAAACTGGCCCGCAAGGCGCTGCGCTCCGGCTGATCGAGGTCCCGCCGATCCGGAAGCCGGGACCGCTCAAGGTTTATTGGGTGCTCGACCCCCACAAGTCGCGATTCCCCTTCAATCTCCTGCCGCCTTTCCCTGAATGTCGCTATATTGCCCGCCAAAGGGGATGACAATTCGGGGGAGCCACCATGCGTGTAGGCATCTGCATAGATTCCGCCTGCGATCTGCCGCCGTCGTTCATCGAGGAACACCAGCTCGAGATCCTGCCCATCAACCTGCTGCTGGGGGAGCAGAAGGAAATGCTGGCGGATACGCGGAATCCCGACGAGACCATCGCGTTCTACAAGCGCTACAGCGAGGAGCGCAATCTCGTCGGATCGACGCAACCGTTCTCGGTCGAGCAGATCACCCGGCTGTTCCTGGACAACCTGGTGAAGAAGTACGACCGCGTCATGGTCATCACCATCGCCAGCACGCGCAGCCTCATCTACGAGAACGCCACCAAGGCGTCGTTCGCGATCCTCTCCGGTTACAAGCAGCAGCGCACCCAGGCGGGCGTGGAAGGCTCGTTCGCCTTGCGCGTCGTCGACTCGAAGACGCTGTTCACCGGCGAGGCGGTGCTGGTGCAGGAAGCGGTGAGGTTGCTGAAGGAAGAAAACCTGCCGTTCGACCGCCTGCGCACCGAGGTCGAATCGCGCGCGAAGCACGTACACGCCTATCTCGTTCCCGAGGACCTGCATTTCGTGCGCCAGGGCGGGCGCGCGCATGGCGACCGCTCGGTGAGCTGGCTGAGTTACACGCTGGGCACCGCGCTCGACATCAAGCCCATCATCAAGGCGTATCGCGGCGAGACCTTCCCGGTGAGAAAGATCCAGGGCTTCGAGATCGCCGTGAACTCGCTGTTCGATCTCGCCCGCCAGCAGATCGACAAGGGCCTGCTGTCTAAGACCATCTGCATGAGCTATGCGGGCGATCCGAACGTCGTGCGCCGGCTTGCCGGCTACAAGCTGCTCGAACAGCACGCCGCCAAGCATGGCGTGCGACTGATGCTGTCCGTGATGAGCACCACCGCAGGCATCAACGTCGGCCCCGGCGCCTTCTCGCTCGCCTTCATGAGCGACAAGCTCGGTGAAAAGGACTGAATCAACTTGCTCCGCAAATGAATTGAATCCTGAGCATCCTGGAAAATCCTGTTGATCTGTCCAATTAACGACAGCCTATGACCGCAGCTTGTCGAGGATGGGGCCGATGACGTCCATGGGCATGGGGAAGACGATGGTGGAGTTCTTCTCGCCGGCGATGTCGGAGAGCGTCTGCAGGTAGCGCAGCTGCATGGCCCCCGGCGATTCGGCGAGCTTGGTCGCCGCCTGCACGAGCTTCTCCGAGGCTTCCTGTTCGCCCAGCGCGTTGATGACCTTGGCGCGGCGGATGCGCTCGGCTTCCGCCTGGCGGGCGATGGCGCGGATCATGCCTTCGTCGAGATCCACCTGCTTGATTTCCACGTTGCTGACCTTGATGCCCCAGGCATCGGTCTGCGCGTCCAGAATTTCCTGGATGGCTTCGTTGAGCTTGTCGCGCTCGGCGAGCATTTCATCGAGCTCGTGCTGGCCGAGCACCGAGCGCAGCGTGGTCTGCGCGAGCTGGCTGGTCGCCTCGAAGGGATTCGCGACCTGGATGACGGCAAGCTCAGGGTCGATGATGCGGAAGTAGATCACCGCGTTGACCTTCACCGAGACGTTGTCCTTGGAGATCACGTCCTGCGGCGGCACGTCGAGCACGATGACGCGCAGGTCGACCTTCACCGCTTCTTCCACCATCGGGATCACGAAGGTGAAGCCGGGGCCGCGCACGCCGACGAAGCGCCCGAAGCGAAACACCACCAGCCGCTCGTACTCCTTCGGGAACTTGATCGCCGAGATGAGCAGCAGGAGCAGGATGCCGACAACTATTCCAACCGGGATCATGTCTCGTTCTCCTTGAAGTTGTTGAGAGGTTCGACCTTGAGCACCAGGCCGTTCCTGGCGACGACGCGCAGCCGCTCGCCCCTGGCGACCGGACGGGACGTCTCGGCGCTCCAGCTTTCGCCTGCGACGTGCACCAGGCCGCGATGCTCGAAGTCGTTGAGCGCCACCGCGGTCTGGCCGACGAGGCCTTCGCCTCCGGAGATGATGGGGCGGCGCTTGGAGGAGATCGCGAACCAGATCAGCGCGAGCGTCATGAGTCCGCCCAGCGCGCTGACCGTGCCGATTACCATGAGCGGCAGTTCGAAGCCGATGGTATCGGTGTCCATGAGAATGATGGAGCCGACCACGAAGGCGGCGACACCGCCGAGTCCCAGCGCGCCGAAGCTGGGCGCGAACGCTTCCGCGACCATCAGCGCCACGCCAAGCGCGATCAGCGCCAGCCCCGCGTAGTTCACCGGCAGCACCTGGAAGGCGAACAGCGCGAGCAGCAGGCAGATCGCGCCGACCACGCCGGGCACCACCGCGCCCGGGCTGTAGCCCTCGAACAGCAGGCCGTAGATGCCGATCAGCATCAGCAGGTAGGCGACCGTGGGGTTGGTGATGACGGCAAGGAAGTCGGTGCGCCAGTCGGCGTCGCGGTATTCCACGGTGGCATTCGTGACATTCAGCGTGACGCTGCCGGAAGCCAGGCGGATTTCGCGGCCGTCGATCTGTTCCAGCAGATGGGCGATGTCACGCGCAACGATATCGATGACCTTCTTCTCCAGCGCCTCCGAGGAAGACAGGCTGACCGCCTCGCGCACCGCCTGTTCCGCCCACTCGGCGTTGCGCCCGCGCATCTCGGCCAGCCCGCGGATGTAGGCGACCGCATCGTTCACCGCCTTGCGCTCCATGGCGCTGCCGGACGTCGCATCCTTTTTCTCTTCGTCGGATTCGCCGCCGGCAGGACCGCCGGCAATGTTCACGGGGGTCGCCGCGCCCAGGTTGGTGGCCGGCGCCATGGCGGCGATGTGGGAGGCGTAAAGAAGATAAGTGCCGGCGCTCGCGGCGCGCGCGCCTTCCGGCCCGACCCATACCGCCACCGGCACGGGCGACGCCAGCATGGCCTTGATCATGTCGCGCATCGAGGTGTCGAGTCCGCCGGGCGTGTCCAGGCGCAGCACCACCAGCGGCAGGTTCTGTTCGGCCGCGGCTTCCAGGCCGCGCACGAAGTAGTCGGCGCTGGCCGGCCCGATGGCGCCTTCGATGGAAAGAACCGCGACAGGGCGGGAAGACGCTTCTCCCGCGAGCGTCCACGGACTGACCATGAGAATGAAAAGCACGATCAGGCTACGCATGCCAGTATTGTGCCCCTGCACGCGCGTGCGGTTCCACTGTGGCGGAATCGCATTTATCGTTCACTGCCTTTCAAACCTCCCGCGGGACTCGCGCGTCCCAAGGACATGGAGAACGTGCTAGCCGTGGAACCGCCCTCCGGAACCCTGGGCCAACACGCCGCCGATGACGATTCGGTGCTGGTGGCGCGCGCCCGCCAGGGCGACGTGCACGCCTTCGAGGCGCTGTACCGCCGCCATGGCGCGAGAGTGCACGCGGTGTGCCTGCGGCTTTCGGGCGATCGCTTCGTGGCGGAGGAGTGCACCCAGGAGGCCTTCGTCCTGGCCTGGCAGAAGCTCGGCGAGTTTCGCGGCGAAAGCGCCTTCGGTTCCTGGCTGTACCGCATCGCGGTCAATGCCGTGATGGGCTGGTTCCGCAAGCAGGGCACGCGGGATCGCTACATCCGGCCGGTGGAAGAGGGCGAATGGGATCGCATCGCGGACCGGCCGGACGACATCGCCGCCGGCATGGACCTGGAAGCGGCGATCGCCACCCTGCCGCAGGGCGCGCGCACGGTGTTCGTGCTGCACGACGTGGAAGGGCATGGCCACGAGGAGATCGCGACGATGACCGGCATCGCCGTCGGTACCAGCAAGGCTCAATTGCATCGAGCCCGCCGATTGTTGCGGGAGAGGTTGGACAGATGAACTGCGAAACGATCAACGCGAATCTCGATGACTGGCTGGACGGGCTGCTGGACGAGGCCCGCGCCCAGGCGTTCGAGGCGCACCTGCGCGAGTGTGCGGCCTGCGCCGTGCGCGCCGAACGGGCGCGCACGCTGCTTGCGGCGGCACGCCGGTTGCCGCCGGAGATTCCGCCATCCAGAGACCTGTGGCCGGGCATTGCCGCAAGGCTTGAGGCACCCGCGGCACCGCGGCGGCGTCAGCCCGCCTGGTTTCGGGCGCTGGCGGCGAGCGTGGCGGCGGCAGGCATTTTCATGGCCGGGATGCTGGCCAACCAGGTGCTGGAGAACCGGCCCGCGCAGGACGCGCTGGTGACGGAACGGCCGGCGCCGCGACTGCCGGACGTCGAGCAGGCGAGAAACCTGCTGCCGGCAAGCTACGTGGAGCTCGTCGAGGGCGGCGGGCAGAGCGCGGAAAGCAACGATCTGCTGCGCAACCTGCTGGTGGTCAACCTTGCCATCCGCGATGTCGAGCGGGCGCTGGCGGAAGACCCGGACAACGCCCGCCTGGGCGAACTGCTGACGGCGTTGTATTCGCAGGAAGCCAGAATTCTTTCGCGGGCCGAACGCATGCGTTCCGGCCGCCAGGTGCAAACGAGGAACGACATATGAAACTTTCCAGGCTGCTTGTAGTGATTCTCGCGCTGGGTGCGATGGCAGCGCAGGCCGGCGAGCGCGTCGACCAGCGCGTCGCCGCGGAGCCGAACGGCAAGGTGCGGATCGAAAACCTGGCGGGGTCCGTCCAGGTGAGCGGCTGGGACCGGGCCGAGGTGCATGTCGAGGGCGAGCTCGGTGACGGGGTGGAGCGCCTCGAACTCGAATCCGAGGGCGATTACACGCGCATCAAGGTCATCTACCCGAACGGTTCGCGCAACGTTCGCGGCGACACGCATCTCAGCATCAAGATCCCGGAGAACAGCCAGCTCGAAACGAGCACGGTGAGCGCCGATGTCGACGTGCGGCGCGTGCGGGGCAGGCTGGACGTGAATACCGTGAGCGGCGACGTGAGCGCGGACGAGGCCAGCAGGGAGTATTCGCTGAAGACCGTGAGCGGCAGCATTCGCCTTGCCGGCAGCCAGGCGGATGCGCGCATCAATGCCGCCAGCGTGAGCGGCGACGTGATTCTCAACAAGGTGAATGGCGAAGTTGAAGGTGCCAGCGTCAGCGGCGACCTGCGCTTCGATGGCCGCTTCACCCGGCTGAACGTGGAGAACGTTTCCGGCGACATCGAGGTCGCGGGCGAGTTCGATGCGGCCGGTCGCTTCGCCTTCCAGGCGACCAGCGGTGACGTCATCCTGCGCTTTGCCGGCAAGCCGGCAGGACGTTTCGACCTCACCACCTTCAGCGGCGACATCAGCAACGATTTCGGGCCGGAGCCGCGGCGCACCAGCCGCTACGCGCCGGGCATGGAACTGCGTTTCGAGGAAGGCGGCAGCCACGCCGAGTTTCGCGTCAACACCCTGAGCGGCGACATCGAGCTCAACAGGCGTTGATTCCTATGCCGGGACAGGACGGCCGTGCCAGCGGCCGTCCTGCCAGGCGAACTCCGCGGCCGCGTTGCCCCGCTCATTCAGCAGCAACACATGAAAGCGCTCCGCGACGATCGCCCAGGCTGCAAAATTCGCTCGTCCTGCCTCTCCCTTGCCATAGTGTGAACGCTGCGCCGCCGCCAGCGTCTGCCAGAACTCATCCAGCGATTCCGCTTCACGAATCTCCAGCGGCTCGCCATACAGCCGCCATTGCATGCCTGCTGCGGCATCGAACACCAGCAGGCAGGCTTCCCGGCCCGTTGCAAGCTGTTCCTGCTTGCGTGAATCGCGGTTGGTGAAGAAGACGACGCGCCGCCGTGCAATATCGACCTCGCGCACGACGACGGTCCTGGCGTCGCCGCCATGATCGCTCGCAGTCGCGAGCACCGGCGTGCGCCACGGGCCGCGGCCTTCCTGCAATCGCTGCCAGAGCCTTTGCGGCAGGACGTCGAGTTCCAACTTCTGCATGCGCACCCCTTATAATGCCCGGCCCTGCACAACAGTCTTCGAGTCAGGCGAAATGAAGATCAGGATATTCACCACCGGCGGCACCATCGACAAGGTGTATTTCGACGCGAAGAGCGAATATGAAGTCGGCGAGCCGGTGGTAGGGCGCATTCTGCACGACGCCGGCGTGACCTTCGACTTCGAACTCACCGAGCTGCTCAAGAAGGACAGCCTCGATCTCGATGACGATGACCGCCGCCTGATCCGCGACGCGGTGGAGAAGGACCCCGCCACGCGCGTGCTGATCACGCACGGCACCGACACCATGCCGGAGACAGCGGCGTTCCTGCAGGGCATTCCCGGCAAGACCATCGTGCTCACCGGCTCGCTGAGCCCGGCCCGCTTCCAGAACTCGGACGCGGTCTTCAACGTCGGCTGCGCCGTTGGCGCGCTCGGCGTCCTGCCCGAGGGGGTCTACATCGTCATGAACGGGCAGGTGTTCGAGGCTGGCAAGGTGCGCAAGAACCGCGCCGCCAACCGCTTCGAACCCGCCTGAGCATTTCACGGTTTCCGGGGATAAAAGCGAAGGCCGTCCGCCTGCTTTAATGCGGGCGTGAACGACGGCAACGCAATGTCCCTGGATGACGCCCGGCGCGAGGCGCGCTGCATCTACGTCTGTGGCGCGCCCGGCCAGCTCATTTCCAGCCTGGTCTGGTTCCTTTCCGCGGCACTCGGCACCTGGGTATCCTGGTGTGCCGCGATGTGGGCGCTGGTCGCCGGCGGCATCTTCATTTTCGTGGCGCTGGAAGCGTTCATTCGTCTCATCGGTCGGCGTCCATCCCTGTCGCCGGGGAATCCGCTCAATCCGCTGGTCATGCAGATCGCCTTCACGCTGCCGTTCATGCTGCCGCTGATCGTCGCGGCGTTCCGCGGGCAGCCGGACTGGCTGTATCCCGCCTTCCTGGTCGCGCTGGGCGCGCATTTCCTGCCGTTCATGTTCTTTTTCGGCCTGTGGCATTTCGGCGTCATCGCCATGCTGCTGGCAGGCTGCGGCATCGTCTTCGGCGTCGTCACGACAGAGGCGTGGCAGGTCGCCGGATGGGTGGGGGCGGTGCTGCAGGCGGTCTTTGCTGCGCTGCTGTACAGTGTCTACCGCCAGGAACGGGGCGGGCGGAATACCGAGGAGAAGACATGAAAACGGATGAGTTGCGGATCGAGAACACCGCTGCCGTGCTGCAACCGGATCTTTCCGTGCGCACCGTGCCGCTGACCGGGGATTTCTACGCAGCGCTGGATCGCGACTTCGACGGCTTCAGGGGGCGCTGGCTGTTCGTGACGTATTCGTTCAGCGAGGCCTGGGGAAACTGGGAACGTCATCCGGCGGGAGATGAAATCGTCTACCTGCTGGAAGGTGACGTGGAGATGATCCTGGAGACGCCCGAAGGCGAACGGCGCGTGCACCTGGACAAGCCCGGAAGCTATGCGGTCGTGCCGCGCAATACCTGGCATACGGCTCGCCCGCGCGCGATGACAAGGATGCTGTTCATCACGCCGGGCGAGGGCACCGAGCATCGCCCGGCCTAGAGCCAGAGGAACGCGCCCAGCGGATGATGCGTGCGCGCCACCGAGATGATGAACAGGAATACCGCGAGCGCCGCGATCCACAGCAGGAAGCGCCTCCGGCCGCGGCTGCGGAAGGCGAGGATGCCGAGCACGATGTAGATCACCAGCAGCAGCACCTTCGCCGTCAGCCAGTGATGGACGAAGGGGTACTGGCGGACGATGGTCATCAGCATCAATGCCGCGGTCAGCAGCACGGTGTCGATGGCATAGGAAAGAAAGCGGACGGGTGCGGCGCGCGCGATCCGGAAGCCGCCCATCAGCAGCAACCCGCGCAGGAAGAACAGGCTGCCGCTCGCGATCACCGCGGCGATATGCACCCAGCGGATGTCCATGTAGTACTCGACCATGCTTCGATTCCCTGTTTCATTGAAGACGCCGGCATGAATGCGCCGGCGGCGCACATGGTAGCACCGCGTTCGCAGCAGGAATGAAAATGCAGAAGCCGCCGCAGGCGGCTTCCGGGGTGGGCGAGCGGGTCGTGCTGTCAACCGAACCAGCGGAAGCTGGAATCGGCCGGTCTTTCACGCTCGCGGCGCAACCAGCGTTCGACGGCAGCATGCTTGTGAAGATGCGTGGCGCTGTCGTTCGGTCCCAGCGCGCGAGTCGGTGTGCTTGCTCGTGTGGTCTCGTGGTTCATGGCGGCATCCTCCTGTCCCCGCGGTGTCTCTGTATACGTTGATGCGCCGGGAGTGCGGAAAGGTTGCCGGTTCTCCGGAAAATTTTTCCGAGGATCACGCGCGCTTCGCCGCAATGAAAAAAGGCCGCCTCGCGGCGGCCTCTTGCTTCACGCAGCAATCACTCAGATGCTGATATCGAACTTGATGCCCTGCGCGAGCGGCAGTTCGGTCGACCAGTTGATGGTGTTGGTCTGGCGGCGCATGTACTGCTTCCATGCGTCGGAGCCGGATTCGCGGCCGCCGCCGGTTTCCTTCTCGCCGCCGAACGCGCCGCCGATTTCCGCGCCGCTGGTGCCGATGTTGACGTTGGCGATGCCGCAGTCGGAACCGGCATAGCTGAGGAACTTCTCGGCGTTGCGCAGGTTGAGCGTGAAGATCGCGGACGACAGGCCCTGCGGCACCGCGTTCTGCATCTCGATGGCCTCATCGAGATCGCTGAACGGCATGACGTACAGGATGGGCGCGAAGGTCTCGGTCTGCACGACCTCGGAATCGTTCGAGACGCCGGTGATGATGGTCGGCTCGACGAAGTTGCCCTTGATGTGCTTGCCGCCGGTGACCACCTTGCCGCCGAGCTGCTTCGCCTTCTCGACGGTGTCGAGATAGCGCTGCACCGCGGCCTGGTCGATCAGCGGGCCCATCAGCGTGCCGGCTTCGAGCGGGTCGCCGATCTTCACCTGGCCGTAGGCCCTGGCGAGGGAATCGACCACCTGGTCGAAGATGCTCTCGTGCACGAACAGGCGGCGCGTCGTGGTGCAGCGCTGGCCGGCGGTGCCGACGGCGCCGAACACGATGGCGGGAATGGCGAGCTTCAGGTCGGCGGTCTCGTCGACGATGATGGCGTTGTTGCCGCCGAGTTCCAGCAGCGAGCGGCCCATGCGCTTGGCGACGCAGTGGCCGACGTGCTTGCCGACGGCGGTGGAACCGGTGAAGGACACCAGCTTGACGCGATGATCATCGACGAAGCGCTGCGCCAGCTTGTTGTCGGCATCGTTGAACAGCGCGAAGATGCCCGGGAAGCCGCCGGCCTTCAGCGCTTCGTTGGCGATGTGCTGGCAGGCGATGGAGGTGAGCGGGGTCTTCGGCGACGGCTTCCACACGGTGACGTTGCCGCAGATGGCGGAAAGCATCGCGTTCCAGGCCCACACCGCGACCGGGAAGTTGAACGCGGTCAGCACGCCGACGACGCCGAACGGATGCCATTGCTCGTACATGCGGTGATCGGCGCGCTCGGAATGCATGGTCAGGCCATACAGCATGCGCGACTGGCCGACGGCGAAATCGGCGATGTCGATCATCTCCTGCACTTCGCCATCACCTTCCTGCTTGATCTTGCCCATCTCGAGGGAGACCAGGCTGCCGAGCGCATCCTTGTGCATGCGCAGCGCTTCGCCGACGAGACGAACCGCTTCGCCGCGCTTCGGCGCGGGCACCTTGCGCCATTCGCGGAACAGGCGCTCGGCTTCGGTGATGACCTTCTCGTAATCGTCGGCCGTGGCGCAGCGCACCCTGGCGATGACTTCGCCGCTGGTGGGGTTGACGGACTCGAGCAGCGCGCCTTCCTTCGATTCCAGCCAGCCCGACTCGCTTGCCCATACGCCCGGGTTTTCTTCCTTCAGTCCGAGCGAGGAAAGAATTTTCTTCACGTCCGCCATGCGATGCCTCTCGATTGATTCAGTTGTGCCGGCGCCGGATGGGCGCCACGGAAGCCGTGCATTTTGCCAGATTCGGCTACGGGATTCACCGGAAGACGGCGGGCTACGAAAACCCATCGCGGACGTGTAGCATTTGCGCCCTTATGCGCGATCGCAGAATAAAGGACTGGTACCCGACCAGCTGGCAGGGCAGGACTGCCGGGCAGCAGCCGCTGTACGACGACCCCGCGGAAGTCGAACGCGTGGTGGCGGCCCTCAATCGCATGCCGCCGCTGGTGACCTGGGGCGAAATCGAGACGCTGAAGGCGGAACTGGCCGCGGCCGCGCGCGGCGAGCGCTTCCTGCTGCAGGGAGGCGACTGCGCCGAATCCTTCGATGAATGCAGCGCCGATTTCATTGCCGGCAAGCTGAAGATCCTGCTGCAGATGTCATTGGTGATCACCTGGGGACGGCGCCAGAAGGTGATACGCGTGGGCCGGCTTGCGGGACAGTTCGCCAAGCCGCGCTCGGCGGATACCGAGACCCGTGACGGCGTCACCCTGCCGAGCTATCGCGGCGATCTCATCAATCGCGCCGAGTTCACCGCGGAAGCGCGCCGCGCCGATCCCGCACTCATGCTGCGCGGCTACGAGCGCGCGGCGCTCACGTTGAATTACGTGCGCGCGCTCATCGAGGGCGGCTTCGCCGACCTGCGCCATCCCGAGCATTGGGAACTCGACTTCGTACAGGACGCGGCGCTGGCCGCGGAGTACCGGCGCATCCTCGATGCCGTGCGCGACTCGATGAGTTTCGTGGAAACGGTGTCGGCGCGCGGCCCGGACCTCGCACGCGCGGATTTCTTCACCTCACACGAGGGACTGCACCTGCTCTACGAGCAGGCGCAGACGCATCTCGTGCCGGAAGCGGGGCGCTGGTACAACCTGTCGACGCATTTCCCGTGGATAGGCATGCGCACCGCCGATCCCGATGGCGCGCACGTTGAATACTTCCGCGGCATCGCCAATCCCATCGCCGTGAAGATCGGCCCGGAGATGCGCGCCGATGACGTCAGCCGCCTGGTCGAGATCCTCGACCCCGCCGGCGAACCCGGCCGTCTCACGCTCATTCATCGTTTCGGCGCCGATCACATCGAGCGCTGCCTGCCGCGGCTGATCGACGCGGTACGCGCCACTGGCCGCACGGTGCTGTTCGCCTGCGATCCCATGCACGGCAACACCGAAACGACCCGCGATGGCTTCAAGACGCGGCGGCTGGAAAGGATTCTCTTCGAACTCGAGGCGGCATTCCGCCTGCATGCCGAGCACGATTCACGACTCGGCGGCGTGCATGTGGAAGTGACCGGCGAGAACGTCACCGAATGCATGGGCGGCGCACGCGGTCTCGACGAACGCGACCTGCATCGCGCCTATCGTTCCAGCGTCGATCCCAGGCTGAACGGCGAGCAGGCGCTCGAGCTTGCCATGCGCCTGGTGCGCTTCAACTGACGTTCACTCAGTAACGCTCTTCCCGCCACTTCCCGGGCGCGAGCCCTTCGATGGTCCACTCGCCGATGGCGTAACGGACGAGACGCAGCGTCGGGTGACCGATGGCGGCGGTCATCCTGCGCACCTGGCGGTTGCGGCCCTCGGTGATGACGAGTTCCAGCCAGCAGTCCGGCACGTTCCTGCGAAAGCGTACCGGCGGGTCGCGCTGCCATAGCCATTCGGGTTCATCGATGCGCCGCACCTTCGCGGGCCGCGTCGGGCCGTCGTTCAGCATCACGCCCTTGCGCAGCTTCTCCAGCGCGTCTTCCTCCGGAATGCGTTCCACCTGCACGAGATAGGTTTTCGGCAGCTTGAACTTCGGCGAGGCGATTCTCGCCTGCAGGCGGCCGTCGTCGGTGAGCAGCAGCAGGCCTTCGCTGTCCTTGTCCAGGCGTCCGGCGGGATAGACGCGCGGAACGGCGATGTAGTCCTTCAGCGTGCTGCCCTCGCCGGAAAACTGCGTGAGCACGCCAAAGGGCTTGTTGAAGGCGATGAGCATTATTCGGTGATCGGCGTGGCCAGTTCGTCCGGGCCTTCATCGTCGAAGCGCGTCAGCGCCTTCCTGAGCGCCGTGAGCTCGGGCGTCTCGCGCCTCACGGCCTGGTGCCCTTCGCTGATGGCGATGTCGGCGCGGTCGAAGTCCATGACGCCGATGTGCCGCAGCCGCGGCACGATGTGCACGTCCGGCGGCTCGCCGGCCATGCGCGCGCGGGTGATGCGGTCCTGCATGATGTCGATGGCGCCGATGATGATGGCGAGCAGGCCGGGAGAGTTTTCTTCACTGCGCAGGGCGGAGGAAAGCCAGGAGTCGAGGCGAAGCGCAATGCCGAGCTTGATGCGCTCGGTCCACTTGTCGAGAAGGCCCTCGTCCTCGTCGATGTCGAGTTCGAATTCCTCCGGTGTTCTTTCGCTGTCCGTTGCGGTCAGCGCCTGCGGCGCTTCCTCGAGGTCCATGGCGAAGAAGTCATGACCCACGAGGTCGCCGTTGAGATTCACCGCGATGACGATGTCCGCGCCCATCGCGCGCGTCAGCGACACCGGCACCGGGTTCACCAGCCCGCCGTCCAGCAGCAGGTGATCGTTCTGCTGGACGGGCGCGACCAGGCCGGGCAGGGCGATGGAAGCGCGCACCGCGTCCAGCAGCTTGCCCTTGCGCAGCCAGACTTCGCGGCCGGTGCCGAACTGCGTGGCCACGCAACCGAACGGCACGTCCAGGGTCTCGATGTCGGGATTGCCGATGATCTTCTCCAGCGCCTTCATCAGCATCACGCCCTGGATGAAGCCGCCCGTGCCGGAGAAGCGCGTGTCCATCAGCCGCAGCACCGTCGGTCGGTCCAGCGAGCGCACCCAGGCCTCGAACACGTCCAGCTTGCCGGCGGCGAAGGCGGCGGCGACCACCGCGCCGATGGAGGTGCCGGTGACGACGTCCGGGCGCAGGCCGATCTCCTCCAGCGCGCGAATCACGCCGATGTGCGACCAGCCGCGTGCAGCACCGCTGCCCAGCGCGAGCCCGATGGTCGGCCGGGTCTTCGCTTGATTCATGCCAGCACCTTTTCGCTGTCGGGAACGAGCAGGCGGATGAAGCGCTTGGCCTGCGGAGAGAGGAACTTGCCGCGCCGGGTAACCAGGCCGTACTGGCGCATCGGAAAGGTCTTGTGCAGATCAAAGCGGAACAGGCGGTCCCATGGCTTCAGGCAAATGCCCGAAACGATGGAGATGCCGAGGCCGAGCTCGACGTATTTCTTGATCACTTCCCAGCCGCCGGCCTCCAGCCGCACGTTCAGTTCCAGCCCGTTCTGCCGGAACACGGTTTCGATGACGCGCCAGGTGTTGAGCTGGCGCGGCGGCAGGATGAGGCCGTGCTCGCTGATCGCCCTGAGCGAGATGTTCTCGACGCGCGTGAGCGGATGATCGAGCGGCGTGATCAGGTAATTCGGGTAATCGAACACCGGCAGGAAGCGGATGTCGTCCGGCACGTCGAGCAGCGAACCGACCGCGAAATCGACTTCGTCGCTGCGAAGCATCTCCAGGCCTTCGCGGCCGGTAACGTTGTGAAAATGCAGTCTTATCTGCGGAAACTGCCGCACGAAGCGATCGACGAAATCCGGCAGCAGGTAGAGCAGCGTCGATTCGCCGGCGGCGATGTGCAGGTCGCCGCTCTCGAGGTTCTCGAACTGTGCTTCGAAGTCGGACTTGAGGTTTTCGATGCCGCGAACCAGCGGCTTTGCCAGTTCGAGTAAATGCTTTCCTGCAGGCGTCAACGAGATCCGCCGGCCCTTGCGCTCGAACAGCACCACGCCGAGTTCCTTCTCCAGCGCCTGTATCTGCAGGGAAACCGAAGGCTGCGTGAGCTCCATGTGTTCGGCCGCGCGGCTGATGCTTCCGAGTTCCGCAGTAAATACAAACCCTCGTAGTTGCTGCAGGCGGTTTTGACTGTAATAGGCGGGGCGACGAGCCATCGTGTCTTCATTAATCGAATCAATGGAACGAATTAAACGTAGTGCGTGGATAAAGCGCAAGCGGCACGTTTAACTCGAACCACGTCACGGGAGGAGGAATGCCATGCAAGAGCAAGGTCTGGTCACGTCATCCGATCCTCGAATGCAGGCTCTCGGACCCGGCGCGCTGGTCGAAATACGCGGTCCAGCCATCGATGGAATGGAAAGCGTGCTGACGCCCGAGGCGCTGGCATTCCTGCTGGAGCTGCACGAGCGCTTCACGCCACGCCTGCACGAGCTGCTCGCGGATCGCCGCGAACGCCAGGCGGAATATGATGCAGGCATCCTGCCGGATTTCGATCCGCTGACCGCGGAAGTGCGCGCCGAAGAGTGGGGCGTTGCGCCGATCCCGGCGGAAATTCTCGACCGGCGCGTGGAAATCACCGGGCCTGCCGAGCGCAAGATGATCATCAACGCGCTCAACTCGGGCGCGAAAGTGTTCATGGCGGATCTCGAGGATTCGCTCAGCCCCACCTTCGAGAACATCATCAACGCGCAGATCGACCTGCGCGACGCCGTCCGCGGCAGCATCAGCTACGTCTCGCCGGAAGGCCAGGAATACCGCCTCGATCCCGATCCGGCGATCCTGATGGTGAGGCCGCGCGGCCTGCATCTTCCCGAAAAGCATCTTTGCGTTGCCGGCGAGCCCCTTCCCGCTGCGCTGGTGGATTTCGCGCTGTACGCCTTCCACAACCTGGAAGCGCGGCTGGAGCATAACAAGCCGCTGTACGTCTACCTGCCCAAGCTCGAGCACTCGCAGGAAGCGGAATGGTGGGCGGACGTGTTTCAGCACGTCGAGGACCGGCTGGAGGCGCATCGCGGCGCGATCAAGGCAACGGTGCTGATCGAAACCCTGCCCGCGGTCTTCCAGATGGATGAAATCCTCTACGCGCTGCGCAGCCATGCGGTCGGACTCAACTGCGGCCGCTGGGATTACATCTTCAGCTACATCAAGACATTCCGCGCGCATCCCGAACGCGTCCTGCCGGATCGCCAGCAGGTGACCATGATGCAGCCGTTCCTGCGGGCGTATTCGCAGCTGCTCATACGTACATGCCATCGCCGCGGCGCCTTCGCGATGGGCGGCATGGCCGCGCAGATCCCGATCCGCGACGACGACGAAGCGAACGACAAGGCGCTCGCGGCGGTGCGCGCCGACAAGGAACGCGAGGCGGGCGACGGCCATGACGGCACCTGGGTCGCGCATCCGGCGCTGGTGCCGGTGGCCCTGGAAGTGTTCGAGCGCAAGCTGCATGGACCGAATCAGGTGGACGTCGACCGTTACGACGTGCGCGTCACTTCCAACGACCTGCGCGAAGCGCCTCGCGGCGACATCACCCTGGAAGGCGTCTGCGGCAATGTCTGCGTGGCGCTGGATTACATCGCCGCCTGGCTTTCGGGCAAGGGTTGCGTGCCGCTCAACCATCTCATGGAAGACGCGGCGACGGCGGAAATCGCCCGTGCCCAGCTGTGGCAATGGCTGCATCACCCGAAGGGCGTGACGCGCGATGGCCGGCGCATCACCGAGTCGCTGCTGGACGGCTTCATCGAGCACGTGCTGCGCGAGCGGCTGCGCACGCCCGCGGTCGCCGGCGTGGAAGCGAATCACTACATCGACGCGGCCGCCTTGCTGCGCGAACTGACCTTCGCGCCCGAGCTCGCCGATTTCCTCACGCTGTCCGCCTACGAACGGCTCTGAAACCAGGGAGACAATCACAATGAACCAGCATCGCTTGCCCGCGGCCGAGGAACTGGCCTACGAATGGAAGAATCATCCGCGCTGGAAGGGGATCACGCGGCCGTATTCGCCGGAGGAACTGATCCGCCTGCGCGGCAGCCTGCCGATCGAGCATTCACTGGCGCGGCACGGCGCCGAGAAGCTGTGGCGGCTGATGCACGAGGAGGATTTCGTCAACGCGCTGGGCGCGATGACGGGCGGGCAGGCCGTGCAGCAGGTGAAGGCCGGGCTGAAGGCGATCTACTGCTCGGGCTGGCAGGTGGCCGCGGACGCGAATACCGCCGGCGCGATGTATCCCGACCAGTCGCTGTATCCCGTGGATTCGGTGCCGAACCTGGTGCGGCGGATCAACAACGCCTTCATGCGCCTCGACCAGATTCTCTGCCAGGAAGGCCGCGGCGACGTGGACGTGTACGCGCCCATCGTGGCGGATGCCGAGGCGGGTTTCGGAGGCGTGCTGAACGCGCATGAACTCATGAGGCACATGATCGAGGCGGGCGCGGCCGGCGTGCACTTCGAGGACCAGCTCGCCTCCGCGAAGAAATGCGGCCACATGGGCGGCAAGGTGCTGGTGCCGACGAAAGAGGCCGTGGCCAAGCTGGTTGCGGCGCGGCTCGCCGCCGACATCATGAACGTGCCGACCGTGATCGTGGCGCGCACCGATGCCAACGCCGCCAACCTGCTCACCTCGGACATCGACGATCACGACGCCGAGTTCCTCACCGGCGAGCGCACCAACGAGGGTTTCTTCCGCGTGCGCGCCGGCATCGAGCAGGCGATCTCGCGCGGCCTGGCGTACGCGCCGTATGCGGACGTGCTGTGGTGCGAGACCGCGAGGCCCGACATCAACGAGGCGCGGCAGTTCGCCGAGGCCATCCACGCGAAGTATCCCGGCAAGCTGCTGGCCTACAACTGCTCGCCGTCCTTCAACTGGCGCAAGCACCTCGACGACCGCACCATCGCCAGCTTCCAGCGCGAACTTGGGGCGATGGGTTACAAGTTCCAGTTCATCACCCTCGCAGGCTTCCACGCCCTCAATTACTCCATGTTCGAGCTTGCGCAGGGCTACCGCGAGCGGCAGATGGCGGCCTACGTGGAGCTGCAGCAGGCGGAATTCGAGGCGGAATCCCGCGGTTACACCGCCACCAAGCACCAGCGCGAAGTGGGAACGGGCTACTTCGATGAGCTCACCCAGGTGATCACCGGCGGCTCCGAACTTGCCGCGCTGCGGGGCTCCACCGAGGAAGCGCAGTTCCAGGCGAGTGCCGCCGCGAGCTGAGGCGTTTGACGCAGCGGACCGACCGGGGAAGGGGGCGCGCGTGTTATCATGCGCGCTCCCCCGGGCCGTTCCTCCGGCCTGAAGTTCCGCAAATCCGGAGCCCGCAAGCCGATGAAGTTCGACAAGATTGAGATGCCCGAAGGCGGGCAGCGCATTACCTGCAACACCGATTTCAGCCTCAACGTTCCCGACAATCCCATCATCCCGTTCATCGAGGGCGATGGCATCGGCGTCGACGTGACGCCGGTGATGCAGAAGGTCGTGGACGCTGCGGTGGAGAAGGCCTACGGCGGCAGGCGCCGCATCCACTGGATGGAGATCTACGCCGGCGAGAAGGCGGTCGCGAAGTACGGCAAGGACATCTACCTGCCGGACGAGACCCTCAACGCCATGCGCGACTTCGTGGTCTCCATCAAGGGTCCGCTGGGCACGCCGATCGGCGGCGGTATCCGCTCCCTGAACGTCGCGATCCGCCAGACCCTGGACCTGTACGCCTGCGTGCGGCCGATCCAGTACTTCCCCGGCGTGTCGACGCCGATGAAGGTTTCCGACCTCACCGACATGGTGATCTTCCGCGAGAACACCGAGGACATCTACGCCGGCATTGAGTGGCCGGCGGGCTCCGAGGACGTGCAGAAGGTCATCCATTTCCTGCAGAGCGAGATGGGCGTGACCGGCATCCGCTTCCCGTCGTCCTCGGGGATAGGCATCAAGCCTGTGTCGAAGGAAGGCTCGCAGCGCCTGATCCGCAAGGCGATCAACTACGCCATCGACAACGACCGTGTTTCCGTGACGCTTGTCCACAAGGGCAACATCATGAAGTTCACGGAAGGCGCCTTCCGCAACTGGGGCTACCAGCTTGCCAGGGAAGAATTCGGCGCGACCGAGATCAACGGCGGCCCGTGGCTGAAGTTCCGCAACCCGAAGACCGGCAATGACATCGTCATCAAGGACGTCATCGCCGACAACTTCCTGCAGCAGATCCTGCTGCGGCCCGAGGAATACGACGTCATCGCCACGCTCAACCTGAACGGCGACTACATCTCCGACGCGCTGGCCGCGCAGGTCGGCGGCATCGGCATCGCGCCCGGCGGCAACCTCGCCGATGCGGTCGCGGTGTTCGAGGCCACGCACGGCACCGCGCCGGGCTTCGCCGGCAAGGATCGCGTCAACCCGGGTTCGCTGATCCTCTCCGGCGAGATGATGCTGCGCTACCTCGGCTGGCACGAAGCCGCGGATCTCATCATCGAGGGCATGCGCGCGACCATCGCCGAGAAGACGATGACCTATGACCTTGCGCGCCTGCGCGAGGCGATCCGCGTGCCCAAGCGCGAGCTCGCCGCCGGCGCGAACGTCGAGGAGAAGATGGAAAAGCTGATCCCGGGCGCTACCCTTGTGGGCACGACCGGTTTCGGCGACGCCATCATCCGCAACATGCCGGGAGCTTGAGTCCACGGCCGGACGGAAAGGGGGGAGGCATGATCCGCGTACTTCTCGTGGACGACCACAAGCTGATTCGCGTCGGGCTCGGCAAGCTGCTGGAAGCCGAGGCGGGAATCGAGGTGGTGGGCGAGGCGGCAGACGGCGAGACCGCCCTGCAGCTCGCGCGCGAGCTTGCGCCCGATGTCGTCGTGCTGGACATCAACATGCCCGGCATGAACGGCGTCGAGGCGACCCGGCGGCTTACCCGCCTGGAGCCCGCGCCGCGCATTCTCATCGTCTCCATGCACTCCCAGGACCCGGTGCCGGCGCGCCTGCTCGAGGCGGGCGCGGCCGGTTACCTCACCAAGGACGCCGACGCCGACGAGATTGTCGCCGCCGTGCGGCAGGTGCATGCAGGCAAGCGTTTCCTGTCCGCGGACATCGCCCGCGAGATCGCGCTCGGCAATGTCGGCGGCTCGCCGCTGGCGAAGCTCTCCGATCGCGAGCTCGAGGTCATGCTGCTGGTGGCGAACGGCTACGGCATCCCCGAGATCGCCGAGCGCCTGCATCTCAGCCCCAAGACCGTGGCGACCTATCGCTATCGCCTGTTCGACAAGCTGGACCTTCGCAACGACGTGGAGCTGGCGCGCTATGCGCTTCGCCATGGGCTGCTCGAAGACGTCCCGGTCTGAGCGTACATCCCATGACGGAAACCGTTGGCGGCTGGCCGCGCCGCATCTTTGACGTGAGCTGCCGTGACTGCCCGCGGCTTGCCTCCTTCCTGGACGAGGTCAAGGCCAGGCACCCGGACTACCACTGCCGTCCCGTGGCGCCGTTCGGCGATGCCAGGGCGCGGCTGCTGATCGTCGGGCTTGCACCCGGCATGCACGGCGCCAACCGCACCGGCCGGCCGTTCACCGGCGATTACGCCGGCATTCTTTTATATGAGACGCTGCACCGGCATGGACTGGCCACGCGGCCGGTGTCCGTGTCCGCGGACGACGGCCTGGAATTGATCGACTGCCGCATCAGCAACGCGGTCAAGTGCCTGCCGCCGCAGAACAAGCCGGATACCGGCGAGATCCGCCAGTGCAACCATTACCTCGCCACCGAGATCGCCGAGCTCCTGCCGCCCGGCGGGGTGGTGCTGGCGCTTGGCCGCATCGCCCATGACGCCGTGCTGCGCGCCCGCGGCCTCAAGGTCAGCACCTGCAGGTTCGCCCACGGCGCCGTGCATGAACTCGACGGACTCACGCTGGTCGACTCCTACCACGCCAGCCGTTACAACACGCAGACGAGGCGGTTGACGGAGCAGATGTTTGATGATGTGGTGGGTAAGGCTGCGAGCCTCGCAAGAGGTGAGAGGTAAGAGGTGAGAGGACTGCGCCGTCCCATCCTCTCACCTCTCACTTCTCACCTCTCACTTCTCTTGCCCATGAACGATTTCGACCTCAACGCCTTCCTGCGAAACCTCACCCAGCGTCCCGGGGTGTACCGGATGTATGACGCGAAGGGGGAGCTCCTGTACGTGGGCAAGGCGCGCAATCTCAGGCGCCGGGTGTCGAGCTATTTCCAGAAGACGGCGAAGGACGCCAAGACCATGGCGCTGGTGTCGCTGATCGATCACGTCGAAGTGACGGTCACCAACACCGAGACCGAGGCGCTGATCCTCGAGAACAATCTCATCAAGCAGCACCGGCCGCGTTACAACATCCTGCTGCGCGACGACAAGAGCTACCCGTACATCTATCTCTCCGAGCACGAGTTCCCGCGCATGACCTTCTACCGCGGCGCGCGGCCGAAGAAGGGCCGGGTGTTCGGGCCGTTCCCGAATGCGCAGGCGGTGCGCGAGACGCTGCACATTCTGCAGAAGCTGTTCCTCATCCGGCATTGCCGCGATTCCTTCTTCGCCAATCGCAGCCGGCCCTGCCTGCAGTACCAGATCAAGCGCTGCACCGCGCCCTGCGTGGGTTACATCGATCGCGAGGATTACGCGCGCGACATCGACAACGCCGTGAAGTTTCTCGAGGGCCGCAACCGCGAAGTGATCGACGACTTCGTGCGGCGCATGGAAGCGGCGGCGGAGAAGCTGGAGTTCGAGCGCGCCGCGCAGTATCGCGACCAGATCGCGGCGCTGAGAAAGGCGCAGGAGCGCCAGTACGTGAGCGGCGCCGATGGCGACGCCGACATCGTCGCGGTGGAGCAATCCAGCGGCCTGTTCTGCGTGGCGCTGCTCAGCATTCGCGCCGGCCGCTCGCTGGGCTCGCGCACCTGGTTTCCGCAACAGACCTCCGGCGCGGAGCCCGGCGAAGTGCTGTCGGCGTTTCTCTCGCAGTACTACGTCGAGCGCGAGGCGCCGCGCGAGATCGTGCTCAACACCGACATCCCGGAGGCGGACATGCTCGCCTCCGCGCTCAGCGAGGCGCAGGGCAGGAAGGTGATGATCAAGTCGCGGGTGCGTGGTGAACGCGCCCGCTGGCTGGAGATGGCCGCCGACAATGCCCGCCAGGCGCTCGCTGTGCGGCTTGCCTCGGACATGACCCTGCAGCAGCGCTACGAGGCGCTGGCGGATGCGCTCGGGCTCGCGCAGGTGCCGGCGCGCATGGAGTGCTTCGACATCAGTCACACCGGTGGCGAGGCCACGGTGGCGTCCTGCGTGGTGTTCGGTCGCGAGGGCGCGCTCAAGTCGGATTACCGGCGCTTCAACATCGAGGGCATCGAGGCCGGCGACGATTACGCCGCCATGCGCCAGGCGCTGGAGCGCCGCTACCTGCGCCTGAAGAAGGGCGAGGGCGTGATGCCGGACGTGCTGTTCATCGACGGCGGCAAGGGCCAGCTGCACGTGGCCGAGCAGGTGCTGGACGAGATCCAGGTGGAAGGAGTGCAGATCGTCGCCGTCGCCAAGGGGCCGACGCGCAAGCCGGGCATGGAACAGATTCTTTTGGCCGGGCAGGAGCAGCCGCTTATACTGCTGGCCGATTCGCCGGCGCTGCATCTCATCCAGCAGATACGCGACGAAGCGCATCGTTTCGCCGTCGCCGGCCACACTGCGCGGCGCGGCAAGGCGCGGCGGGAATCGACGCTGGAGAGCATCGAGGGCCTCGGGCCGCGGCGGCGCCAGCAGCTGCTCAAGGAGTTCGGCGGCCTGCAGGGTGTCGCGCGCGCCGGCATCGAGGATCTCATGCAAGTCAAAGGCATCAGCCGGGAGTTGGCCAGACGTGTCTACGAACACTTCCACGGCGAGTAATTCGGTCCTGCTCGAACGCCTCCCCATGGCGCTCACCTGGACGCGCATGGCGCTGATCCCGGTGTTCGTGGCGGTGTTCTACATGCCGCTGTACGTGCACTCGCC
>JAJUFS010000188.1 GCA_029263725.1 Gammaproteobacteria bacterium
CGAGACCTGGTAGACGAAGGTCGGCGCGCCGAATTCGTCCTTCACCCGGCGCACGATGTCGAGATAGGGCATGCCGGGCTTGATCATCACCATGTCGGCGCCCTCGGCGAGATCGGCGGCGACCTCGTGCAGCGCCTCGTCGCTGTTGGCGACGTCCATCTGGTAGGTGTACTTGTTGCCGGCGCCGAGACTCGCTGCCGAGCCCACCGCGTCGCGGAACGGGCCGTAGAAACTGGAGGCGTACTTCGCGGAATAGGCGAGGATGCGGGTGTGGATGAAGCCGCGCGACTCGAGCGCATCGCGGATCGCGGCGATGCGGCCGTCCATCATGTCCGAAGGCGCGACCACGTCGGCGCCGGCCTCGGCATGCGACAGTGCCTGGCGCACCAGCACGTCGACGGTCTCGTCATTCATCACATAGCCGGACTCGTCGATCAGTCCGTCCTGGCCATGCGTGGTGTAGGGATCGAGCGCGACGTCGGTGATCACGCCGAGTTCCGGGAATTCGGCCTTGAGTGCGCGCACGGTCCGTTGCACCAGGCCGTCCTCGTGCCACGCCTCCGCGGCATCCTCGCTCTTGCCGTCGGGCCCGACCACGGGAAACAGCGCGATCGCCGGCACGCGCAGCCGCGCCAGCTGTTCGGCCTCGCGCAGCAGGTGATCGAGGCCGAGGCGCTCGATGCCCGGCATGGAGGGAATGGGCTCGCGGCGCTCGTCGTCCTCGAGCACGAAAACGGGATAGATGAGATCGTCGCGAGTGAGCCGCGTCTCGCGCATCAGCCGGCGCGAAAACTCATCGCGGCGCATGCGACGTGCACGGTGACGGGGAAATTCACGGCCCTGGTAACTGCTCATCGCGTGGCTCCTGGTGCGATGGGGCGCAATGGTACGAAAAGGCGTCCGCGCCTACCACTCGTATTTCAGAGCGGCGCGGGCGCGTCGAGGTAGCTGACCGCCGGCAGTTCGCAGGCGAGGATCGCGTCGCGCAATGCGCGTACCGCCTCGGCGCGCGGGAAACTGCGCCGCCAGGCAAGCGTGATCACGCGATGCGGCGCGCGGCCCTTGAAGGGAATGTCCGCCAGCAGCGCCTGGTCGTGGCGCGCCAGCGGATAGTCCAGCGAGGTCGCCGGCAGCACGGTGATGCCGAGACCGCTCGCCACCATCTGGCGGATGGTCTCGAGGCTGGTGCCCTCGACATTGTTGCGCGAGGGCGCGCCGCTCGCGGCCTCGCCGCTGACGCATTCGGGGCAGGCTTCGATCACCTGCTCGCGGAAGCAGTGACCCTCGCCGAGCAGCAGCAGGTTCTCGCCTTCCAGCTCGCTGGACCGCACCGCATCACGCGAGGCCCACGGGTGTTCCGCGGGCACGACGATGCGGAATGGCTCGTCGTACACGTCCCAGGTGAGCACGCCCTGCTCGTGGAAGGGCTGCGCCACGATGATCACGTCCAGCTCGCCGTTCTTCAGGCGCTCGCGCAGGCGCGCCGTGTAGTTTTCCTCGATGATCAGCGGCATGGCCGGCGCGAGCTTGCGCAGTTCCGGCACGACGTAAGGCAGCAGGTAGGGGCCGACGGTGTAGATCGCGCCGACGCGCAGCTCGCCGGCCAGCGGGTCCATGCCCTGCTGCGCGAGCAGCCTGATGCGATCGGCTTCCTCCAGCACGCGCCGTGCCTGCTGGATGATCGGTTCGCCCGCGGGCGTCACCACCACGTCGCCGGCGCGCCGTTCGAACAGCACTACGCCAAGCTCCTCTTCCAGCTTCTTCACGCCGACGCTGAGCGTGGGCTGCGAGACGAAGCAGGCCCGGGCGGCGCGGCCGAAGTGGCGTTCGCGGGCAACGGCGACGATGTAGCGGAGTTCGGTGAGAGTCATAGCGGCATTCTATCAGCCGCAGGCTTTCCTTCAGGAAAAAACTGCCGGAATAGCGCGGCGCGGAAGAATTTCCACGTTTTGACCGATGGTGCAGCGGGGCTCGACCCGGAGGATTGCCCACTACCACAACGTGCGCGCGCCCACCGAGGGGCCGGCAGGAAGGCAGCGATGGTCAGTGTTCATGAATCGACTCTCACCCGGTCGCGGATGTTCGCGCTGGAGCGCAACGACGTGCCGCAGGCGGCAGGCTACCGCGCGGACGTGCG
>JAJUFS010000149.1 GCA_029263725.1 Gammaproteobacteria bacterium
CATCCCTACTACGCTACCGCGCGACTGTGGGATGACGGCGTCATCGATCCCGCCGACACGCGCCGCGTGCTCGGGCTGGCGCTGGCTTCCGCCATGAACAGCTTCACGAGCCATGCACCGGCGCCGGGCTACGGCGTGTTCAGGATGTAGGAGAAGCCGCATGAGCGATCCACGGATTCTGAGCGAGATCGATGAGCGCGGGGTGGCGACACTCACGCTCAACAGGCCAGACCGGCACAACGCCTTCAACGCCGAGGTGATCGCGGAGCTGACCGCGACACTGCGCGATCTCGACGGCAACGATGCCGTGCGGGTGGTGGTACTCACCGGTGCGGGCAAATCCTTTTCCGCCGGCGCGGACCTCAACTGGATGAAGGCCATGGCCGGCTACAGCGAAGCCGAGAATCTCGACGATTCGCTTCGCCTCGCCGAGCTGATGCGCACCCTGAACGAACTCGGCAAGCCCACCATCGCCCGCATCAACGGGCACGTCTTCGGCGGCGGCGTGGGCCTTGTCGCCTGCTGCGACATCGCCATCGCGGTGGAACACGCGCGCTTCGCCCTCAGCGAAGTGAAGCTCGGTCTCATACCCGCGGTGATTTCTCCCTACGTGATCGCCGCCATGGGCGAGCGGCACGCGCGGCGCTTCTTCCTGACGGCGGAAGCGATGAGCGCGGAAACCGCGCAGAACGTCGGCCTCGTTCACGAGATTGCAGCCGTGGAGGAACTGGACAACGCGGTCGAGCGCGAGATCGAACTGCTGCTGCAGGGCGGTCCGGCGGCACAGGGCATCGCCAAGCAGCTTATCCGCAACGTTGTCCGTGACGAGATGCAGCGCGAGGAACTGCACCACTACACCGCGAAACTGATCGCGCAGACGCGCGTGTCGGCGGAAGGACAGGAAGGCCTCGCGGCGTTCCTCGAGAAGCGTCAACCAGAATGGACCAACGCGAGACGCAAGCCGTGAAACGACTCGCCGTCGTCTTCCGCCTCACGCTTCACGTCTCACGATCCCGGGAACAATCATGTTCGAGAAGATCCTGATAGCGAACCGCGGCGAAATCGCCTGCCGCATCATCAGCACCTGCCGACGGCTCGGCATCCGCACCGTCGCGGTCTATTCCGACGCCGATGCAGGCGCGCGGCATGTGCGGCTCGCGGATGAGGCGGTGCATGTGGGCGGCAGCGCGCCTGCCGAGTCCTACCTCGACATCGCGCGCATCATCGCGGCGGCGAAGGCGACGAACGCCGAGGCGATTCATCCCGGTTTCGGCTTCCTCTCCGAGCGGCCCGCCTTCGTGAAGGCAGTCGAAGACGCCGGCCTCACGTTCATCGGCCCGTCCGCCGCGACCATGGAACAGATGGGCGCCAAGGACACCGCCAAGGCCATCATGGAGAAGGCCGGCGTGCCGGTGGTGCCGGGCTATCACGGTGACAACCAGGACGAGACCTTCCTTGCCGAACAGGCGCAGGCGATCGGCTTCCCGCTGATGATCAAGGCCGCCGCGGGCGGCGGCGGCAAGGGCATGCGCATCGTGCGCGAGCAGAAGGAATTCGCCGAGGCCCTGAAGTCCGCGAAGCGCGAGTCAAGATCGGCCTTCGGCGACGACAGGGTGCTGCTGGAGAAGTTCGTCACCGGCCCGCGCCACATCGAGTTCCAGGTGTTCGGTGACCGCCACGGCAACGTGATTCATCTCTTCGAGCGCGAATGCTCCATCCAGCGCCGCTACCAGAAGATCATCGAGGAAACGCCCTCGCCCTTCCTCACCGCCGAGATGCGCGCGCGGATGGGCGAAGCCGCCGTCGCGGCAGCGAAGGCGGTGAACTACGTCAACGCCGGCACGGTCGAGTTCATCGTAGGCGAGGATCGCGAGTTCTACTTCATGGAGATGAACACGCGCCTGCAGGTCGAGCACCCGGTGACGGAGCTGACCACCGACATCGACCTCGTCGAATGGCAGCTGCGCGTCGCCGCAGGCGAGGCGCTGCCGCTGGAACAGCAGGAAGTCTTCCGTCATGGTCATGCCATCGAGGCACGCCTGTACGCGGAAAACCCGGCGCGCGATTTCCTGCCGTCAACGGGCCGGCTGAAGGCCTTCCTCACGCCCGAGGAAGGCATGCATTTCCGCCTCGACAGCGGCGTGGAAGGCGGCGACGAGATCACCATCCACTACGACCCGATGATCGCCAAGCTCATCGTCTGGCACGAGGATCGCAAGAGCGCGATCCGCGCGCTCAACCAGGCGCTGTGCGAAACCGCCGTCTTCGGCCTGACCACCAACCTTTCGCTGTTGCGCCGGATTGCCTCGCACCCGGTGTTTGCTGCCGGCGACATCGACACGCGCTACATCGACACGCATCTTGCGGAACTCGTGGACGTGAAGACGGCGCCGCGTGAAGTGCTGCACGCCGCCGTCATCGACGAGCTGCTGGAAAGCGTGGACGCCGCCGGCTTCGATCGTGCCGACGGCTTCCAGCCCAACGGTATGGGCGGACGGCGGGTGGTACTGCGCGACGCCGCGGGCGAGGAGCACACGGTGTTCGCGCGTGCCACGGCGCGCGGCTTCCTGCTGCGCGACGAGCATGGCGAGCGCGAGCTTGCCGCGGAGCAGCTGGATGCCTTTACCGTTCGCGTGCAGGCTGAAAAAGCCTCAGCGAACTTCCTCGTGTTCCGTCTTGATGACGAGATCCAGGTTGCAGGCGGCGGCGAGGCCTGGCAGCTGACGAGAGTGCATCCGTTCGCGCCCAGCCTTGATGCCGTGCATGATGAGGCGCACCCCGGCGCACCCATGCCGGGCCGCATCGTCGCGATACACGTGAAGGAAGGCGACAAGGTGGAAGCCGGGCAGCCGCTGCTCGTCATGGAAGGCATGAAGATGGAAGTTACCGTCAAGGCAGGCATCGCGGGCACCATCGAGAAACTGCTTTACAGCGAAGGCGACATGGTGGAAGCGGAAGCGCCACTGGTGGATATTCGGCCGGAGTGAGGGCAACGCCATGATGTTCCCGGACAGGATCAAGATCGTCGAGGTCGGCCCGCGCGACGGGCTGCAGAACGAGAAAGCCAGCGTTCCCGCGGCGACCAAGATCGAGTTCATCGACCGGCTCACCGACACGGGCCTCGAGACCGTCGAGGTGACCAGCTTCGTCTCGCCGAAATGGATTCCGCAGCTCGCCGACGCCACCGAGGTATTCAAGGGCATCCGCAAGAAGCCGGGCGTGCACTACCCCGTGCTGGTGCCCAACGAGACCGGCATGCAGCGCGCGCTGGAAGCGGGCGTGAAGGAGATTGCGATCTTCACGGCCGCCTCCGAAACCTTCAACCAGCGCAACATCAATGCCTCGATCAGCGAGTCGCTGGAACGCTTTGCGCCGGTAATGGAAATGGCCCGTGCCCATGGCATCCAGGTGCGCGGCTACGTCTCCTGCGCCATCGGCTGTCCCTATGAAGGCGACATCGATCCCGCGCAGGTCGCGGCCGTCGCCGCCGAGCTCTACGACATGGGCTGCTACGAGATCTCGCTGGGCGACACCATCGGCGTCGGCACCCCGCGGCGCGCGCGCAAGATGGTCTACGCCTGCGCGCGACGCGTGCCCATGGAACGCCTCGCGATCCACTTCCATGACACGCGCAACCAGGCGCTGGCCAACATCCTTGCCTGCATCGACATGGGCATCTCCACCGTCGATGCCTCCGTTTCCGGCCTGGGCGGCTGCCCGTATGCCGACGGCGCCGCCGGCAACGTCGCCACCGAAGACGTCGTCTACATGCTGCACGGCATGGACATCGATACCGGCGTGGACCTGCGCAAGCTGCTGGAAACCGCCAAGTGGATCAATGCCGAACTCGGCCGCACCCCGACTTCCAAGCTCGCGCGCCTCGACATCGACAACGCGCTGGACGCCACGAAGCGCCCCAAAAAAAGCAGCTCACAGCCCGGATAGAGCGCAGCGCAATCCGGGGAGCGAGTCGCCTGCCCGGCAAGAGCAATGGACAGGATTGACAGGATTCAGCAGGATTCACGGAAAGAACGAATCCGGTAACCGGGGAAAAGGCGATGTCGAACGAAAACCAGAAACCCGCGCCGACCTACATACGC
>JAJUFS010000015.1 GCA_029263725.1 Gammaproteobacteria bacterium
CCCAGAACAGGGAAAGCACTTTAGGCTCTGCCATGGCGGCGGTCCTTCGCAGAAGTGGATTGGAGTCGTGTCCCTTCCAAATCTATCCGAAGGAGCGCCGCTTTCTATATCTCACGGGCCCCGCTAATCCGTGAAGAACCATTTTTTTGCCCGCATCTCTCGTCATCCCTTTCCCGCCGACCATGCGCATGAGCTGCCGTGTTTCATCACGGAAGGAGATTCTCATGGCAGAGATGACGCAGGAACGGCTGCTCGCCGCCCTCGAGACCCTGCACTCGGATTATCGCGACCAGGTCGCGAAGCTCGGCAACAACGAAGTCTACGCGCTCATGGACGAGCTCGACGATGACCGCTTCCGGGAATTCCTCGGCCTCGACGTGCCCGCCCTCATGGCGTGGTGCGCGCGCAATCCGCTGCCCGCCGGCGCTTCCTTCGGCGCGCGCTTCATCCACACGAAGCTCGCCAGCCAGGAACGCCTGATCGATTACTTCCGCGACGCCGCCGAGCAATGCCGGAGCGTGCTGGCGAAACCCGGCTGGAAGATCCGCCGGCCGGACGAGCTGGAGAAGGCGGACAAGGTGCGCACGCGCATGCATGAGTTCCTGGCGCAGATGGAGGCCACCGGCGCCTTCCCGCCCGAGCTCACCCGCGCCGCGCTGTTCGAATCGCAGATGCTGGCGTGACGCTCAGCGGCGGAAGATGAAGTACACCGCGCCCATCAGGCACAGCCCCGCCCAGAGATAGTCCAGCTTCAGCGGCTGACGCATGTAGAAGATCGCGAAGGGCACGAACACTGCCAGCGTGATCACCTCCTGCAGGACCTTGAGCTGCGGCAGGCTCATGACCGTGTAGCCGATGCGGTTCGCGGGCACCTGCAGGAGGTACTCGAACAGCGCGATGCCCCAGCTCAGCAGCGCCGCGATGATCCACGGCTTGTGCGCGAGGTTCCTGAGATGCGCGTACCAGGCGAAGGTCATGAAGACGTTCGACGCGGTCAGCAGGGCAATGGTCAGCACGGCGGGTTTCATCGGCGGCTCCATGGATGATCCGCGCGCAATCTAAGGAGTTCGCCGCCGTCCGGCAATGGATTTCATGCCGGCGGAAGGCAATAATTCCCGCTTCCACGACGAGGGGGCGAGGGATGACCAAGGAAACCTGCAAGCTGCACCCGGCAAGGCCGTCGGTGTGGCATTGCGATCATTGCCGCCATGGACTGTGCACGGAATGCGTGCCCGGTTCGCGCGAGAACCACGACGGCAACCTGCCGCGCTGCGCCATCTGCAATACCGAGCTGCGCTACCTGGGCGCCGCCAACCTCGCCGAACCCTTCTGGACGCAGGCGCATCGCCTGTTCGGCTACCCCCTGCAGGCCAACGGGCTCATCGTGCTTGTGATGATGGGGGTGGTCGCTGCGCTGCTGCCGGCAAGCTTCATCGGCCTGATCGGCCTCATCATGCTGTTCGCCTTCTCCGTGCACTACGGGCTCAACGTCATCGAGCAGGTGCGCAACGGTGACATGACCCCGCCCTCGCTGAGCGAAATCCTGAAGCAGCAGGGCGAGTGGCTGTTCTTCAAGCAGATCGGCGTGTTCGCGGTGCTCGGCGCCTTCGTCTACGCCGGCATGCGGGTCAGCCCCGGCCTCGGCGTGCTCGTGCTGCTGCTGGTGCTGCTGGCCGCGCCTGCCGCCACCATGATGCTCGCCATGACACGCTCGGTGACCGAGTCCGTGCATCCCGTCAAGCTCGCGGCGCTGATGATCGGCATCGGCCCTTCCTACCTGCTGCTGTGGATCTGCCTTGCCACCGTCGGCGCCGCGCCCATGCTGGTCGGTCCGCTGCTGCAGGAAATGCTGCCGGAGCAGGTGCTGTTCCCGGCGGGCATGGTGGTGTCGTCGTACTTCACCTTCGTCACCTACGCGATGATGGGCTACATCCTGTACGAGAAGCAGGCGGCGCTGGGCTTTGCCAGCAACGACGAGTTCGGCGAGACCCTGGAAGGCCGCACCTTCCTGGTCCGCAAGGGAATCGCGGATGCGCGCCAGCTTGCCGCGGTCGGCCGCCACGAAGCCGCGCTGGAAACGCTGGTGAAGGCGATCAATATCGACCAGAGCAATGCCGAGCTGCGCGAGTTCTACTACCGCGTGGTCTCGGCCATGGATGACGAGGAAGCCCTGCGCCGCAACACCAACAGCATCTGCGATTTCTTCGTCGGCAGGCAATTGCCGTACAAGGCGGCGCAGTACTGCCAGGAAACCCGCAAGCGCTTCCCGGATTTCGTCCCCGCCGAGGCGCGCACCTGCCACCTGGTGGCGGAACGCTTCTTCGAGGAAGGCCGCTACAAGGACGCCGCGCAATTGCTGATGAGCCTGCACAGGATGGCGCCGAAGTATCCCGACATGTTCGCGGTGCTGCTGCTGATGGCGCGCATCTTCTTCGAGGGCATGAACGCGCCGGAGAAGGCCAGCGCGCTGCTGAAGCAGATCCGCACGCGCTACCCGGACCATCCCGAGCTGCCGAAGGTGGAACGGCTGCTGGAAGTGATCAGCTACAGGCCGGCAACCGCATGACAAAAGGCCCGCGAATCGCGGGCCTTTTCATTTCATGACTGGGCCGCTGCGGCCATTCCCGCCAGGTAGCCTCGATAGCGCTCGGCGCGGCGGCGATCGTTGTTGCGTTCCGCGAAGGAGATCAGCCGGTCCAGCAGCTCGCGGTACTCGCCATCGATGCGCTGCCGGCGCGAGGCGGTCTCGAGCAGATGATCCACGTCGCGCTGGCTGCCTTCACGGAAGAAGCGCCTGGCGAGCGTCGCGCCGGCGCGGCCGGCGAGCGCGGGGACATCGGCGTGCCGCTCGATGTATTCCGTGAGCAGCTCGCGCAGGAACTCCATGCTGATCGCCTTGTTGAGCGCGTTCGCGAACACGGTGCCGTAGACGCGGTGCTGGCGCGCGCGCGGCAGGTGCGCGGCGCATTCCACGTAGATCTGCCAGTACGCCGCCTCGTCGGCGTGGTTCATGATGGCGTGCTCGGCGCTGCGCAGCGCCTCATCCACCCTCAGGTCGGTGAGCAGCTGGCGGATGCGCGCGGTCTTCTCCTCGCGCTCGCGCTCCCTGGCACGCGTCGCTTCGTCCTTGCCGATCACCTGCTCGGACTGCTTCCTCAGAAGCAGCGCGATCACCAGGCCGCCGAGCAGGCCGCCGGCATGCGCCATGTACGCCACCGGGCCATCGACGAAGAAATGTCCGTACAGCTCGTTGAGCAGCCAGAGCGGAAACAGCAGCAGCGCGGGCGCGGTGAAGCGGCCGAACCAGAAGCCGATGATGTAGAAGAACTGGATCCTGCGAAAACCGTAGGCACCGAGATACGCGCCCATGAGGCCGGAGATCGCGCCGGAGGCACCGACCAGCGGCACGTGGCTGCCCGCATGCGTGACGATGAAAAGCCCCGCGGCGACGAGACCGGCAAGCAGATAGATTCCCAGCAACAGCGCCGGCCCCAGCACGCGCTCCAGCGCGAAGCCGAACAGCAGCAGGAAGATCATGTTGCCGATGAGGTGATCGAGGCCGCCGTGCATGAACATGTGCGCAAGCAGCTGGCGGGCATCGAAATCCGCGGGCGCGAGCCCGAAGCGCACCCAGCTGAGTTCATCGCGCAGCGCCTCGAACTCCTCGCGCGCGGCGCGCCATTCCGCGTCCGGCGGCGAAATCGTCCAGTGCTCGCGCACCGCGACGTCGAACCCGGGGCTCAGCAGTTCGCCGAAATGCCAGAACCACGATTCGCTGTCGTATTCGCCTCCCTGCGCCTGCACGAAGGCCTCGAGCAGCGGCTCTTCCCATTCGAGCAGCCCGGATTCGATGTAATGCGAGTAAACGGCCTCGGTGCGTTCGCCGTCGCCCGCCTGGTAGCCGACGAAGACGAGAATGCACGCGAGCGCGAGCGCCAGCGTGACCCACGGCGGACGCCGGAAATCCGGTTTCTGTTCGGCCGGAACGATGAGCATGCCCTTCCCCCTGGTACTGAAAGCGCCGGCTGCGACGGCAGCGGCATTCTAAGGGATAAAGGGGAAAACGCGGACTTTCACTCCGCCGCGGCGACAAGGCGCAGGCGCACGTCGATCTCGTCCGCCACGCTCAGTCCGCCGCCGAGCACGCTGAACCGGCGCATGCCGAAATCCGATTGCAGGATGCGGAACGCGGCATTCACGATGAACCGCCCATCCGCCTCCACGACCTCGGCAGGAAAACGCACATCGCGCCGCTCGCCGCGAAGTACGACGCGGGCGGTCACTTCCGGACTCTGCCGCGAGCCTTCGATGCGCATCGCATCGATGATGATGCGGGGGTGTGAAGCGGCATCCAGCACCTCCGCGCCGAGCAGGTTGCGGCGCGTACCGGCGCGCGCCTCGGCGGAAAGCACGCCGGCGAAGGGCTCGCCTTCCGCTGCGCGTGCAGCAGGATCATCCACCGTGAGCGTTTCCACGGGGATCTCGAGATGAAAGGCGGAATCCTGCACGCCGCTGCCTGCGCGGATTTCACCGTGCACGGGTCCGGTGATGACGTGATTGTGACCGAAGCGCGCCAGCGGCCCGGCGCGGTAAACGCGCAGGATGAGCCGGGATTCCTCGGGATCAACGGCAAGCGCGACAGCGTCCGACATCAGAGGCGCGCCGGGAAGCAGCTCCGGCAGCACCGCGCCTTGCTGCACCGGCGCTTCACGCACCACGCAGGAGACGGCGAGCAGCATGAATGCCAGCAGCAGGGTGCCGCGCATCTGGTAGGCTGCTCGCATCAGGGGCAGGTTGGCATGCACACGCATTCCGAAAACTCCGCCGCTCGTTACGGCATCGTCGCGCAGCTGTTGCACTGGCTGGTCGCTGCCATGGTGTTCGTGCAGCTCGGTCTTGGAATATACGCCGGCAACCTGCCGGTGTCGCTGGCGCGGCTGAAGTGGCTTTCCTGGCACAAGGCGCTCGGCATCATCCTGCTCGCGCTCGTGCTGCTGCGGCTCGCCTGGCGTGCTTTCCATTCGCCGCCCGCCCTGCCCGCCTTCCTGCCGCGGCATGAACGATTGCTCGCCCTGGTGGTGCACGCCCTGCTGTATGCGATGCTTGTGCTCGCGCCGTTGAGCGGCTGGCTGTACGCATCCGCTGCGGGCCTGTCCGTCACCGTGCGCGGGCTGCGCATTCGGAATCTTGTCGAAAGGAATCCCGGGCTCGCCGCGGCGTTTCACGACACGCATGTCATCTTCGTCGTGGTGCTCGCATCACTCATCGTCCTGCATGTCGCAGGCGCCTTGCGTCATGCGCTACGCCATGACGGCATCATGTCGCGCATGCTGCCCTGGAGGCGAACATGACCGGAAGCTTCATGACCCTTGCCATGCTCCTCCTGGCAAATCCAGCAATGGCACAGCAGTGCATGCACGTGAGCGGTGCAAGAATCGCCTTCGAGATCATCCAGGATGGCGCGCCCTTCAGCGGCGAATTCGCCGAAGGCGGCGGGAGGGTCTGCATGGATGGCGAGCGCATCATCAGCATCGAGGCCTGGCTTGCGCCGGCCTCCGTCAACACCGGGCTGCCGGAACTCGACGCCGCCCTGCAGGAAGCGGAGTTCTTCGACACGAGGAAATTTCCGCGCGTGGCGTTCACGAGCAAGGACATCGAAACGGCCGCGCAAGCTTACATCGCGCACGGCGAACTGCAGGTGAAGGAGAGGACCGTACCGACCAGCGTGCCGTTCGCCCTGGAACCGGCGCCCGCCACGACACGCATCAGCGGCAGCCTCACGCTCGACCGCCTGGCGCTCGGCATAGGCAGCGGCGAGTGGGCGGACACGCGCTGGCTGGGCGCGGAAGTGAAAGTGAGTTTCTCGGCAATGCTGGAACAGTGAGCGCCTACAGCTCCAGCATGATCTCGCGCTCTTCCTGCGAGGGTTCGAAGCCGCGCGAACCGTAGTGATCGAAGATCACCCGCACGACTTCGTCGGGTTCCTCGACGACCGTGATCAGGTCCATGTCCTCGGCGTTGATCATGCCGGTACCGACCAGCTTGTCCTGGAACCAGTCCAGCATGCCCTTCCAGAACTCGCCGCGCACCAGGATGATCGGAATGTGGCGGCTCTTGCCGGTCTGCACCAGGGTGAGGATTTCGCAGAGCTCATCCAGCGTGCCGAAGCCGCCGGGCATGACGACGTACGCCGAGGCGTACTTCACGAACATCACCTTGCGCGAGAAGAAGTGCCGGAAGTACAGCTCGATGTCCTGGTAGGCGTTCGCCGCCTGCTCGCGCGGCAGCTGGATGTTGAGGCCGATGGACGGCGAACGCCCCTGGCGTGCGCCCTTGTTGGCGGCTTCCATCAGGCCAGGTCCGCCGCCGGTGACCACCGAGAAGCCGGCGTCCGAGAGCGCCTTGCCGATGCGCACGGTGAGCTCGTAGTCGGGATGGTCAGGCGCGATGCGCGCGGAACCGAACACGCTCACCGAAGGCTTGATGGTGACGAGCTTCTCGAAGCCTTCGACGAACTCCGCCATGATCTGGAAGATTTTCCAGGATTCGCGGGTCAGTGATCTCTCGTGCTCCTGCGTGCGGCGCAGGCGTTCCTGGAAGTTGTCGTCATCACGAATCATTGCGTTTTTCCCTGCTGTTTTTCGACACGGCGCAGGAAGACGGCCATTTCCTTTTCCGCCTGCCTGTCGCCCTTCTGCCTGGCGGCCTCGATGCCCTTGCGGAAGGTTTCCGCGGCGCGTTCGAGCTCGCCTGCGCGCTCCAGCGCGCGACCCAGCCATTTCCATGCGGCGGAATACTGCGCATCCTGCCGCACCGCTTCTTCAAGATGCATCACGGCCTTGGCGTATTGTTCAAGATCGAAGCAGGCCTTGCCGAGGGTGAAGCGCAGCATGGCGTTGTCGGCGCCGCCGGCAAGCATCTTCTCCAGTGCCTCGATGTCCATGATCTCTCCCGGTTGAGTCCTACTTTCGCCAGAAAGCGGGCGTGAAGAGTATGAGCAGCGTGAAGATCTCCAGCCGTCCCAGCAGCATCGCGGTCATCAGCACCCACTTGGCCGCCGCGGGCACGGTGGCGTAGTTGGACGTGACTTCGCCAAGCCCGGGACCGAGATTGTTGAGACAGGCCGCCACGGCGGAGAACGCGGTCACCTGGTCGAGACCGAGCGCCATGGTGAGAATCATCAGCAAGGCGAACACCATGACATAGACGGAGAAGAAACCCCAGACCGCGCGCACAATCTTCTCCGGCACCGCGCGTCCGCCCATGCGCGTCGCGAACTGCGCGTGCGGGTGCAGCAGGCGCTTGAGTTCGCGCGCGCCCTGCCGCGCAAGCAGCAGCCAGCGGATCACCTTCATGCCGCCGCCCGTGGAGTACGCGCAGGCGCCGATGAAGCTGGACAGCATCAGCAACACCGGCAGCATGCCCGGCCAGGCGGCGTAATCGTCCGATGCAAACCCGCTGGTCGTCATGATGGCCACGGCATGAAACACCGCCTGGCGCACGCTGGTGCCGACGTCGGCGTAGTAATCGCGCGCGAGCAGGTAGAGCGAGACGAAGCTCGCCAGCGCGATCAGCCCGAACAGGTAGGCGCGGAACTCCGGGTCCTGCCAGTAGGCCATCACACGCCCGTGGCGCATGGCCTGGAAGTGCAGCGCGAAGTTGATGCCGCCGATGAACATGAAGGCCACCGCGACCATCTCGATAAGCACGTCATCGAAGTAGCCGATGTTGAGATCGTGCGTGGAGAAGCCGCCGATGCTGATGGTGGAAAAGCCGTGACCGATGGCATCGAACCAGTGCATGCCGGCGAGGCGATAGGCGACGATGCATGCCACGGTCAGCGCCGCATAGATCACCCATAGCGTCTTGGCGGTTTCCGCGAGCCGCGGCGTGAGCTTGGTGTCCTTGGAAGGCCCGGGCGTCTCGGCGCGATACAGCTGCATGCCGCCGACGCCCAGCAAGGGCAGCACCGCCACCGCGAGCACGACGATGCCCATGCCGCCCAGCCACTGCAGCTGGTGACGGTAATAGAGAATGGAACGCGGCAGCGTATCGAGACCGATGATCACGGTCGCACCGGTGGTGGTGAGCCCGGACATCGCCTCGAAGGCCGCGTCCGTGAAGCTCATCTCTATGCCTTCGTTCAGCAGCAGCGGCAGCGCGCCGGCAAGGCCGAGCACGATCCAGAACAGCGCGACGATGAGCGCGCCATCGCGCCGCCGCAGATCGCGATGCTCGCGGTGCACGGGCCACCACAGCGCGACGCCGCCGATGGCGAGCAACAGGAAACTGGCGAGAAAGGAGGTCGCCTCGCCGTCGCGGTACAGCAGCGACACCGCGGCCGGCGGCAGCATGGTGAGGCTGAAGGCCATCAGCAGCACACCGAAGACGCGTTGCACGGCCGCGAAGTTCATCGACTAGTGCCTCCAGAACTCTGCCGTGAACAGCACCGCCACCACGAAGATCTCCACGCGCCCGAGAATCATCGCGATGATGCCCACCCACTTGGCGGCGACAGGTACCGCGGCGAAATTGCTCGCGACCTCGCCAAGACCAGGGCCAAGGTTGTTGAGCGTTGCCGCCACCGCCGAGAACGCCGAGACCTGGTCCAGCCCCGAGGACATGAACAGCAGCATCAGCAGGGTGTAGAGCAAGGTGTAGGCGGCGAAGAAGCCCCACACCGCCTCCACCACCGAGGCATTCGCGAGGCGCCCCGCGAACTTCACCGGCGCTTCCGAGGCCGGATGCACCAGCAGCCTGAGTTCGCGCAAGCCCTGCAGCCATACTAGCGCCACGCGAAACACCTTCATGCCGCCGCCCGCCGAACCTGCACAGGCGCCCATGATGCCGATGAAGATCAGCAGCACCGGCAGGAAGCCCGGCCAGTCGGCGTAATGCTCGGTGCGAAAGCCCGAGGTGGTCATGATGGACACGACCTGGAACACCGCATTGAGCGTCACGTCGAAGACGGACGCGGTGTGATGGTGCGAGAGGAGATACGCCGCGGCGAGCAGCGACATCCATAGTACCAGCACGATGAACAGCCGCGTCTCGGCATGCTTCCAGTAAATGCCTGGATCGAGCCTGCGCAGCGCGAACAGATGCACCGCAAAGCTGATGCCGCCGGCGAGCATGAAGAAGATCGCCACCATCTCCACCGCATCGTTCTGGAACCAGGCGAGGTTGCTGTCATGGGTGGAGAAGCCGCCGGTGGACACCGTGGTGAGCGCATGCGCGATGGCGTCGAACGGCTGCATGCCCGCGAACCAGTACGCGCTCGCGCAGGCCATCGTGAGCAGCAGGTAGACGATGATGAAGGCGCGGGCGATGTCGCGCGCCCGCGGCAGGATGCGGTCCTGGCGCGTGGGATTGAGCGGGTCGCCGCGATAGAGCTGCATGCCGCCGACATTCAGCACCGGCAACGCGGCGAGCGCGATCACCGCCACCGCGAAGCCGCCCAGCCATTGAAGCTGCGCGCGATACCAGAGAATCGCGCGCGGCAGCGCATCCAGCCCGGTGATCACCGTCGCGCCGGTGCCGGTCAATCCCGAGACCGCCTCGAAGAACGCCGACACGAACGGCAGATGCAGCGCGCCGGTGAACAGCAGCGGCAGGGTTGCCGCCAGGGAAAGCACGCACCAGAACAGGGTGATGAACAGAAAGCCTTCGCGCAGGCGCATCGCGCCCGCGGCCTTCCGCGCCGCAAACCACGCCAGCAGGCCGGCAAGTGCAACGATGGCGCCGGCGTCTATGAACGGCCGGAACAGCCGGACTTCGCCATGCAGCGCGGCCACGACCAGCGGCGTCAGCATGAACGGCGCGAACCCGAGCAGTGAAAGCCCGAGGCGCCGCAGGACGATGGCGAAGTTCACGATGCGGCTCCGCTAATCGAGCGCCGCATCCACCTGGAACAGGCGCTCGACATCCCTGACATGCTTGCGGTCCACCAGGAACAGGATGACGTGATCGTCCGCCTCGATGCGCGTGTCGTGATGCGCGATCATCACTTCGTCGCCGCGCACGATGGCACCGATGGTCGCGCCCGGCGGCAGCGGAATCTCCTCCACCGTGCGACCGACGACGCGCGAGCTTTCGGGCGTGCCGTGCGCGATCGCCTCGATGGCCTCGGCCGCGCCACGGCGCAGCGAATGCACCACCACCACGTCGCCGCGGCGGATGTGGGTGAGCAGCGCGCCGATGGTGATCTGCTGCGGCGAGATGGCGATGTCGATGTCGCCGCTCTGCACGAGGTCCACGTAGGACGGCCGGTTGATCAGCGCCAGCACCTTGCGCGCCCCCAGGCGCTTGGCGAGCATCGAGGAAAGAATGTTCGCCTCCTCGTCGTTGGTCACGGCGCAGAACACGTCGGTGGCCTCGATGTTCTCCTCGACCAGCAATTCCTCGTCGGCGGCATCGCCCGACAGCACCACGGTCTTGTCGAGCTGCTCGGAGATCGCGCGGGCGCGCTCGCGGTTGCGCTCGATCAGCTTCACCTGGTGGGTGGACTCCAGCGCGCTCGCGAGCCGCACGCCGATGTTGCCGCCGCCGGCGATGATGATCCGCCGCACCGGGCGATCCAGCTTGCGCAGCTCGTTGATCACCGCGCGGATATCGGCGCGCGGCGCGATGAAGAACACCTCGTCGTCCGCCTCGATGATGGTGTCGCCGCGCGGCATGATCGGCTGGCCACGGCGGTAGATTGCCGCCACACGGGTGTGCACGTCCGGAATATGCGAGCGCAGCGTGCGCAGCTCCTGGCCGACCAGCGCGCCGCCGTAGAACGCCTGCACCGCCACCAGCCGCACCCGTCCGCCGGCGAAATCCAGCACCTGCAGCGCGCCCGGGTACTGGATCAGGCGGCGGATGTAATCCACCACCAGCTGCTCGGGCGAGATCAGCATGTCGATGGGCAGCGCGTCCTGGGAGAACAGCTGCGGCGTGTTGAGGTACTCTGCGGCGCGGACGCGGGCGATCTTGGTGGGCGTGCGGTAGAGCGTGTAGCAGACCTGGCAGGCGATCATGTTGGTCTCGTCACTGTCGGTGACGGCAACCACCATGTCGGCGTTCTGCGCGCCTGCCTCGTGGAGCACGGCGGGGTGGGCGGCGTGGCCGTGCACGGTGCGGATGTCCAGCCGCTCCTGCAGGTCCTGCAGGAGCTCGGCGTTGCGGTCCACCACCGTGATGTCGTTGGCCTCCTCGCGGGCGAGGCTGTACGCCACGGTAGACCCGACCTGCCCCGCACCGAGGATGAGAATCTTCATGGGGCGCGCACCTTACGGACTCGAGCTGTCGCTTGCAAGCCTCGCCTCGTCTCAAGCGTCGACCGCCGACACCTTATTATAGAAAGCGCTCCGGCAACAGCCGTGACCTGCCACCCCCGGCCCTTCCGCATGAGAACCGTCCCGACGAGAAAAGGAGGTTTACATGCGATTCGGACCAATCACCGGCCTGCTGGCCACCGCCATGGCCGCTGTGCTGCTCGCCGCCTGCGGTGGCGGTGGCGGCAAGGACACCACCCCGGACGCCTTCGACTTCGGCGTGCTGGACAATGCCGCGCCAGGCATCTTCCATCTTTCCCAGGCAATCACCGTCAGCGGCGTGAGCGCAGGCGTGGACATTCCGATCACCATCGAGGGCGAAGGCTGCGCCTACTCCACCGGCGACGGCTTCTCGACGGAAACCGGCAACGTCCGCAACGGCGACATCGTTCGCGTACTCCTGAAGGCGCCTGCCGCTCCCGAGACCGAGGCCGCCTGCACCGTGGACATCGGCGGTATCACCGGCAGCTTCACACTCACCACCGGCACGAACGCGTTCGCGATGAACGTCATTCCCGGCCACCTCGTCTTCACCTGGGCCGGATTCAATGGCGTGGGCAACTATCAGCTCCTGCGCGTCAACAACGCCAGCGGCGAGACCGAGATGGTCGCCAACATCCTCGGCAACGTGAACAGCTACAAGCTCGGCATTCCCGTGCATCTCACCGACTGGCACAACGACCGCTTCCGTCTGGTGGCCTGCAATGCCCCCGGGTGCAACACCGTGCCGGAGCACGAAGCCGCGCTGGAACAGCCGCTCTCGACCAGTGCCCTTCACTACCTCAAGGCCTCTGACGCCGCGACGAGTGGTTACTTCGGCTACAGCGTGGCGCTGGATGGCGACCGCTTGGCGGTAGGCGCCCCCGGCGCCAGGGAAGGCCGCGGCGCGGTCTACATCTTCCGGCGCGGGAATGGCGAGTGGAAACAGGAGGCTTTTCTGGAGTCGGACTCCTCCCAGGTCGGGACCTCTTTCGGCGGCAAGCTGGCATTGAAAGGGGACCTGCTCGCGATAGGCGCGCCACTGGAAAACGTGACCATGGCTGGCAACCAGACCGCAGAGCGTGCCGGCGCGGTACACATCTACCGATATCAGCAGGAGTGGCAGAAGATCGACCACCTGACAGGTAACGAAGCCGGCGCCCAGTTCGGAAGCGCTATTGCAATCCATGGCGACATCATCGCCATCGGCGCGCCATACGAAGACGGCGACGAAGCCAGTCAACCCGGGAACAACAATCTTCAGGACAGCGGCGCCGTGTACGTCTACCGGTACGCGAGCGAGACCGAGACCTGGCAACCCGAGGCGTTCATCGAGCGGTCTCAACCCGCCCAGGACGAGCTTTTTGGTTATGCGCTGGCCGCCAGCGAGGGCCTGGTCGTGATCGGCGCGCCGCTTGTCGACGCTGCTACCGGCTCGGGCGCCGTGCAGAACAGCGGCGCGGTGTTCGTCTTCCGGTACGAGGACGGCGAGTGGCGCGAAGCACAGCTACTGGCAGCGGAGACGCCGCAGGCAAATGCCTATTTCGGCACCAGCCTGGCCCTGGATGGCGGTCTGCTCGCCGTCGGCGCCCCCCGCGACGTGGGCACCGATGCCTACGAAGGTGCGGTATACGTGTATGCCTTGGGCGAAGACGGCTTCGAACCTGGGTTGCGTCTCGCCCCACCGCTACCGAAGTCGAACTATGACTTCGGAATGCAGGTCGCCCTTTCCGGCCACCGCCTCGCGGTCAGCGCGCCTTATGAAGCGAGCAACGCCACCGGCGTGGGCGGCGACATGGACAATGAAGACGCCACGGACGCAGGCGCGGTGCATGTCTTCGAGCTGCGCGACAACGAATGGCGGCACGTCAGCTACGTGAAGGCCGGCAACACGGGCGCCGGAGACTATTTCGGCGATACGGCGCTCGCCATGGACGGCGAGACGCTGGCGGTAGGCGCCTGGGGCGAGGACGGCGAGAATGACGCCCTCCAATACAGCGGCGCCATATACGTCTACTGATCCTGCCCGTGATCACATCACTGCGCTCACCTTCGGGTGAGCGCAGTTTTTTTGACGCTTTCTCTCAGACGACTTCGAGGTTGGCGAAGCCAAGCACCAGCCACTTGGTGCCGGCGGCGTCGAAGTTCACCTGCACGCGCGCCTGCTGGCCTGCGCCTTCGCAGTTGAGCACGATGCCTTCACCAAACTTCGGATGACGCACGCGCGCACCAAGGCCGATGCCCTTGGGCAGGGTGTCGGCGACTTCAATGCGCGCCCGCGGGTGGCGGGAGACGTAGGCCGGGCGCGCGACCTTCACGCGCGGGCGGATCTCGTAGAGAAGTTCGTCGGGAATCTCGCGCAGGAAGCGCGACGGCACGCCCATCTGTTCCACGCCCCACAGGCGGCGCTGCTCGGCGTATGTCATGTAGAGATGCTTCATGGCGCGGGTCATGCCCACGTAGCAGAGCCGGCGTTCTTCCTCGATGCCTTCGCCATCCATCAGCGAGCGCTGGTGCGGGAACAGGCCGTCTTCCATGCCGCACATGAACACCAGCGGAAACTCCAGGCCCTTCACCGAGTGCAGCGTCATCAGCTGCACGCAGTCTTCCCATTCGGCCGCCTGGCCTTCGCCCGCTTCCAGCGCGGCGTGGCTGAGGAAGGCGGCAAGCGGCGGCAGCGCGGCTTCTTCCTCGGAAAGGTCCTGCGGGTTGAAGCTGCGGCCGGCGCTGACCAGTTCCTCGAGGTTCTCGATGCGCGCCTCGCCGCGCTCGCCCCTCTCCTTCGAGTAATGGTCGATCAGCCCCGAGCCCTGCACGACGTGGTCGATCTGCTCGTGCAGCTCCAGGCCGCGCACGGCGGCGTCGATTTCGTCGATGAGATCGAGGAAGGCCTGCAATGCGGCGGCCGCGCGCGCCGGCAGCGCCTTGTCGTCGATCAGGCCGCGCGCCGCGTTCCACAGCGATTCGCCGCGCTCGCGGGCGCGTTCGCGCACCGTGTCCATGGTCTTGGCGCCAATGCCGCGCGTCGGCAGGTTGACGACGCGCTCGAAGGAGGCGTCATCGTTGCGGTTCTCGAGCAGGCGCAGGTAGGCGAGCGCGTCCTTGATTTCCTGGCGCTCGAAGAAGCGCAGGCCGCCGTAGACGCGGTACGGCACGCCGGCGTGGATGAGCGCCTCTTCAAACACGCGTGATTGCGCGTTGGAGCGATACAGCACCGCGCATTCGGCGCGGTTGCCGCCCTCGCGCACCCATTCGCGGATGCGCTCGACCACGAACTGCGCCTCGTCCTGCTCGTTGAAGGCGGCGTAGAGGCGGATGGGATCGCCTTCCTCGTCGCTGGTCCAGAGGTTCTTGCCGAGCCGCTCGCGGTTGTGGGCGATGACCGCGTTCGCCGCTTTCAGGATGTTGCCGGTGGAGCGGTAGTTCTGTTCCAGGCGCACCACCTGCGTGCCGGGATGATCGCTCTGGAAGCGGTGGATGTTCTCGACGCGCGCGCCGCGCCAGCCGTAGATGGACTGGTCGTCGTCGCCGACCACGAACGGCCGGCCGCTGTCGCCGATCAGCAGCCGTATCCAGGCGTACTGGATGACGTTGGTGTCCTGGAACTCGTCCACCAGCACGTGGCGGAAGCGGTTGCGGTAATGCGCGAGCAGCGACGGGTTGTCGCGCCACAGCTCATGCGCGCGCAGCAGCAGCTCGGCGAAATCCACGAGACCGGCGCGATCGCAGGCTTCCTGGTAGGCGGCATAGAGCTGCACCATCTGGTTGTGCACCGGGTCGTGTCCGCCGGCAAGATGATGCGGCCGCAGGCCCTCGTCCTTCTTGGCGTTGATGAACCACTGCACCTGCTTCGCCGGCCAGCGCGATTCGTCGAGGTCCAGCGACTTGATGACGCGGCGGATCTGCCGCTGCTGGTCCTCGGAATCGAGGATGCTGAAGGACTGCGGCAGGCCGGCCTCGCGCCAGTGCATGCGCAGCAGCCGGTGCGCGATGGAGTGGAAGGTGCCGATCCACATCGCGCCGCCGGGCGAGCCCAGCAACTGCTCGATGCGCTGGCGCATTTCCGCGGCGGCCTTGTTGGTGAAGGTGACGGCAAGAATCGAGAACGGCGAGACGTCCTCGACGGCGGCGAGCCAGGCTACCCGGTGGGTGAGCACGCGCGTCTTGCCGGAGCCGGCGCCGGCCAGCACCAGCACCGAAGGTGCAGTGGCGGTGACCGCTTCGCGCTGCGCGTCGTTGAGAGGTTCGAGAATCGGCGTAACATCCATCGGGGCATTCTATCAGAGCAGCCCTGCCGCTCCCTGCTCCCGCGCCACTGCGTGCACGATTTCCTGTATATCGCGCACTGCAGTGTGGATTCCGGGAAAACTGCTATTATTCAAGAGCGTCGCGAGTTCGACGCCGCGCGATCTTTCCGTCAGGTGCCATTGATGAAGATTGCCGTCTTGTTCTCAATGGCACGCGTGATGGATGGTTCTTTCTATGAATATCTATGTGGGCAATCTGCCGTATCGCATGAGCGACGACGAGCTGCGCGACCTGTTCACGCCGTTCGGCGAGGTCACTTCGGCGAAGATCATCATCGACAAGATGACGGATCGCTCCAAGGGCTTCGGTTTTGTCGAAATGCCGGACAATGCCGCCGCCGAGAACGCGATCCGCGAAATCAATGGCAAGGACGTCGGCGGTCGCCCGCTGCGCGTCAACGAAGCCAAGCCGCGGGAAAATTCCCCGCGTCCGCGCTTCCGCAACGCCTGAATCGCAACACTCCCGAAACGGCGCCGCAATGGCGCCGTTTTTTATTGCCTCGGTGGACGCTGCATGCGCGCTGGGCGATGATGCGCCTCCGCGCGGAGTGATGATGCTCGACCAGACCCTCAACGCGACGCATTTCGACGGCCGCACCGAGATCCGCCACGGCAACACCGTGTTGCATGCCGGCTGCGCGCCCGGTGAAGCCGGCGCCAGCGCGCTGCTGCTGGCCGCACTGGCCGCCTGCATCGGTGCAAGCCTCGAGCCCCTGCTCGCGCGGCACGGCCTGCGCGAGCGCCTGCACATTGCCATCAGCGCGGATGAAACCATCCGCGTCACCATCATCCTGCCGTCCGCGGCCCGGCCGCTGCTGTCACGCTGCGAGCGTGCCGCCGAGCGCTGCCCGGTGCGGCGCGCGCTCGCCGTGCCCGTCGCCTTTGACTGGAAGTTCGAGGAGCCATGGAAAAATCCCGCCTGAACATCTTCGGCCGCCCCTTCGCCGACCGGCGCACCATCGAGCGCGCCAGCGACGAATGGATCGCCATGCAGCGCGATGCGCCCGACGCGCGCTTCCTGCCCATGCACCAGGGCACGGCGCTGCTCGAACAGAAGACGCTGGCCTGGCTGCCGCACGAGGCGCTGCCGCCCGGCTGGCCGCAATGGCAGGGCGTGTTCCTCGGCATCCACGAGGATATTCCGCGTTTCGCGCTGGAAGTGCCCGGGGACGAGAAAAGCCATTTCGCACGGCACGGCGAGTTCACCGAGCTCAGGCCGGCCGCCTTCCTGCTGGAGGATGCGGAGCTCGCGCTGTTCGCGCACGGCCGCGCGGTGCTGCACTGGCATCGCCTGAACCGCTTCTGCGGCGGCTGCGGCGAGCCCATGCAGACGGCCGCGGGCGGGCACGCGCGCCGCTGCCTGAACGAGGCTTGCGCGATGGGCGAGACCTATCCGCGCATCGATCCCGCCATCATCGTGCTGGTGACGCATGGCGAGCGCTGCCTGCTCGGCCGCCAGCATGCCTGGCCGAAGGGCCGGTATTCCTGTCTTGCCGGTTTCGCCGAGGCGGGCGAGACGCTGGAGGAAACCGTGCGCCGCGAGGTGTACGAGGAAGCGGGCATTCCGGTCACCGGGATCGTCTACCACTCCTCGCAACCCTGGCCCTTCCCGCAATCGCTGATGATCGGCTTCCATGCGCGCGCCGAGCACGACGCCATTCGCCTGCTGGACGACGAGCTGGAAGATGCACGCTGGTTCTCGGCGACAGAGCTGCGCGACGAGGTCGCCGCCGGACGCGTGCTGATGCCCTCGCCGATTTCCGTGGCCTGGAACCTGATCCGCGACTGGTATGCCGGCTTCGGCGATCCGCGGGAATTGCAGCGTGAAACGGAGCTTTCACGATGACGGTGAACAAGGGCGCGCGCAACGCCTTCATCGCGCTGCTGCTGGTGGCGCTGATCTGGGGCTACAACTGGGTGGTGATGAAGATCGCGCTGGCGAACAGCGGCCCGATCGACTTCTCCCTGCTGCGCAACCTGTTCGGTGCGGTGACGCTGTTCATCCTGATGGCGATCCGCGGCGATTCGCTGGACCTGCCCGCGGCGCGCGGCAAGGTGGCAATGCTCGGCCTGCTGCAGACCACCGGCTTCGTCGGCCTGATCGCGCTCGCGCTGGTGGAAGGCGGCGCCGGCAAGAGCGCCATCCTCGCCTACACCATGCCGTTCTGGGCGCTGCTGTTCGGCTGGTGGCACCTGCACGAGAAAATCCGCGGCACGCAGTGGATCGCGGTGGCGCTCGCCGGCCTTGGCGTGCTGCTGCTGGTCTCGCCCTGGCACACCGATTACCCCTTCGAGAGCAGCGTGTACTCACTGCTCGCCGGGCTGGTGTGGGGCATCAGCATCATCATCGCCAAGCTGATCCCGCAGGACCGGCCCGCGGCACTGCTCTCCATCACCTCCTGGCAGATGCTGATCGGCTCCCTGCCGCTGGCGATCCTCGCCCTGCTGGTGCCGGAAATGCCGGTGAACTGGACGCCGGGCTTCGTGGTGGCGCTCGCCTACAACGCCGTGCTCGGCAGCGCCGTGGCCTGGCTGCTGTGGCTGTACGCCGTGCAGAAACTGCCCGCGGGCGTTGCCGGTCTCGCCTCGCTGGGCGCGCCCGCGGTGAGCGTACTCACCGCCTGGCTGCAACTCGGCGAGGTGCCCAGCGTGCCCGACGCCATCGGCATGCTGCTCATTCTCGGCGCCATTGGTCTTCTGACGCTGCGGGCGTTGCGGGGGCGGCGGTCGTGAGGGTGAGAGGAGGTAGAAGAGTGTGGCGTGAAGGTCTTCCCTCCCTCTCCGCTGCACCTGCGATTTCCTGACAGGCAGGCCATAATGGACGCATGTGCCTGCTCGCCATCGCCTGGAAGGTTCATCCGCGCTATCCGCTGATCTTTGCCGGTAACCGCGACGAGTTCCATGAGCGCCCTGCCCGCGCCGCGCACTGGTGGGCGGATGCGCCGCAGGTGTTCGGCGGGCGCGACCTGGAAGCGGGCGGCGCCTGGCTGGGCGTGCGCCGGGACGGCCGCTTCGCGGTGGTGACCAATTTCCGCGAACCGGACCGCCGCCCCGAGGACCTGCGCTCCCGCGGCGAGCTGCCGCTCAGGTTCCTGGCCGAGCCGATCAGCGCGAGTGAATACCGCGATCTCCTCCAGCGCGAACGCGACCAGTACGCCGGCTTCAACCTGCTGTTCGGCGATCCGCTCCGGGATGCCATGTACTACTTTTCCAACCGCGCGAAACAGGCCGTCTCGCTCGCGCCCGGCGTGCACGCGCTTTCCAATCACCTGCTGGACACGCCCTGGCCGAAGGTGCGCCGCCTGCGCGAGCGCTTCGACCTGGAAGTGGCGCGTGGGGCGCCGTCGGCGGAACGGCTGCTGGAGATGCTCGCCGACACCACGCCCGCGGCAGAACATGAATTGCCAAACAGCGGCGTCAGCCGCGACTGGGAGCGGCTGCTGTCGCCTGCAAGGATCGTGAGTTCCGTTTATGGCACGCGCGCCAGCACCGTGGTCATGATCGATGCTTCCGGGCAGATCCTGTTCCATGAACGCAGCTTCGCGCCGGACGGAAGCGTGTCCGGCGAAGTCACACAACGTTTCGGTGGTCCCGTTGATGAATGAATCCCTGACCCGAACCCTGCCCTTCGGCGGCTGGCCCTCGCCCGTCTCCGCGGAGCTCGTTGCGGGCAAGTCGCTGCGTCTCGGCCAGCCGCAGGTTTATGGCGAGGCCATCTACTGGACGGAAACCCGCCCGCAGGAAGGCGGCCGCAACACCGTGGTGCGCTGGCGCGCGGATGAAGGTTTCCGCGACCTGCTGCCGGCGTCGTACAGCGCGGCGAGCCGCGTGAACGGCTACGGCGGCGGCGTGTTCGCCACCGATGGCGAGCGGCTGTGGTTCGTGGACAAGAACGACCAGTGCATCCACGAGACTCGCAGCGGCGTCACGCGCCGGGTGTGCGATGAAAGCGCCTTTGCCGATCTCGTCTTCGACCGCCACCGCGAGCGGCTGCTCGCGGTGCGCGAGCAGGGTGACGGCCCGGATGCGGTGACCACGCTGGTCGCGATCGACATCGCCGACGGCAGGCTCGCCACGCTGCGCGAAGGCAGCGATTTCTATTCCTCGCCGCGCATCTCCCCGGACGGACGCCGGCTCGCCTGGCTGGAGTGGCGCCATCCCGACATGCCCTGGGACCGCACCGAGCTGTGGCTCGCGGAGTTCGACGACAACGGCAGGCTGCGCGAGCCGCGCTGCATCGCGCGCGAGGCCGCCATCGTGCAGCCGGAATGGCGCGGCAACGGCGAGCTGGTGTTCGCCGCCGACTGGCGCGGCTGGTGGAACCTCTACCTGTGGCGCGACGGCGAGTGCCGCTGCCTCGCGGAACGCGATGCCGACTTCGCCCTGCCGCACTGGGTGTTCGGCATGCGCGCCTTCGGCGTGCGCGGCGACGGCAGCATCGTTGCCGCCTTCACCCGCGACGGCACCTGGCGGGTGGCGGAAATCGATGCCGATGCCGGCACGTTGCGCGAACTGGAACTGCCTTACACGCAGGTGGAGCACGTGCATGCCGCCGGCGATGTCACGGTGCTGCTGGCCGCGAACGCCGCGCAGACCACGACGGTGGTGCGCATCGAGCGCGACCGCTCGCGCCACGAGCTGCGCCGCGCCGCGGAGATCGATCTCGATCCGGTGCTGCTGCTGCCGCCCGAACCGGTGTCCTTCCCGACCGGCGACGGCGAGACCGCGCACGGGCTGTACTACGCGCCCGCCAATCCCGCCTGCGAAGGCCCCGCGAACGGCGCGCCGCCGCTGCTGGTGAAGGTGCACGGCGGGCCGACCGCCGCGACCTCCTCGGCGCTGGACCTGAAGATCCGCTACTGGACCTCGCGCGGCTTCGCGGTGCTGGACGTGAACTATCGCGGCAGCACGGGCTACGGCCGCGCCTACCGCGAAAGCCTGTACGGCCGCTGGGGACTCGCCGACGTGGAAGACTGCGTCAACGGCGCGAAGGCGCTCGCCGAGCGCGGGCTTGCCGATCCGGCGCGACTGCTGATCTCGGGCTCCAGCGCCGGTGGCTTCACCACGCTCGCCGCGCTCACCTTCCACGACGTGTTCGCCGCCGGGGCGAGCTACTACGGCATCGGCGATCTCGCCGCGGCGATGCGCGACACCGAGAAGTTCGAGTCGCGCTACGGCGACCGGCTGATCGGGCCGCTGCCGGAGTGCGAGCAGCTGTGGCGGGAGCGCTCGCCGCTGTTCCACGCCGGGCGGCTGCGCAAGCCGGTGATCTTCTTCCAGGGCCTGGAAGACCGCATCGTGCCGCCCAGCCAGTCCGAGCGCATGTACGCCGCGGCCCGCGCCAACGGCGTACGCACTTATTACATTCCCTTCGCCAACGAGGGCCACGGCTTCCGCGGCGCCGCCACCATCGCCACGGCGCTCGCCGCCGAGTACGCGTTCTACTGCTCGGTGCTCGGCATCGCCGCCGCCGAGCCGCTGCCCGATCTCGAGAGCCTGGGATGAAACGGCTGCTGCCGCTGGTCCTGCTGGTCATGGCCACGGCCGCGCAGGCGGACATCCGCGTTGCCGTGAGCGGCGTGGACGAGGCGCTGCGCGAGAACGTGCTCGCCATGCTGAGCGTGCAGGAATACCGCGCCCGCAAGGACCTCACCGAGGCCATGGTGCAGCGGCTGCACGCGCGCGCGCCCGAGGAAATCCGCCGCGCGCTGATGCCGTTCGGTTACTACGACGTGGAGATCGAGTCGTCGCTGCTGCGCGAAGGCAATCACTGGCGGGCGAGCTACCGCATCCGCCCCGGGCGGCCGGTGCAGATCGACAACGTGAACGTCGTCATCGATGGCGATGAACAGGCGCGAGCGGCGTTCGCCGACATCACTCCGCCGTTCCGGCGCGGCGACCGGCTGCTGCATTCCCAGTACGAGAGCCTGAAGAGCCGGCTGCTCGCGCGCGCCAATGCCACCGGCTACCTGGACGCGCACTTCACCACGCAGCGGCTGGCGGTGAACCCGGCGACGCGCACGGCGGACATCGAGCTCGTGCTGGCCACCGGCGAGCAGTATTTCTTCGGCGACATCGACATCACGCAGCAGATCCTCGACGACGACTTCGTGCGCCGCTTCCTGCCCTTCGAGGCCGGTGATCCCTTCGATTTCGACAAGCTGCTCGACTTCCAGTACGCGCTCACCGACAGCGACTACTTCGCCACGGTGAACGTCGAACCGCTGCGCGCCCAGGCCGAGGACCAGCACGTGCCGGTGGCGATCACCGCGCGAGAGAAGAAGCGCAGCCGCTACACGGCGGGGCTCGGCTACGGCACCGACACCGGGCCGCGCATCACCATCGGCTTCCAGCGCCGCTACGTGAACCGCCGCGGCCACAGGCTCGGCATGGAGACCATGATCTCGGATGTCGAGAGCAGCTTCGCCACCCGCTACATCATTCCCCTGAAGGACCCGGTGCGCGAGAACTTCCAGCTGTTCTTCGGCACCGTGCGCCAGGACCTCGGCGATGCCGAGTCGCGCCGCCTGGTGCTTGCGCCCAGCCGGGTGCGCATCCTCGGCGACTGGGAGCAGACCTTCTACCTGCGCCTCGAGGACGAGACCAGCATCCTGCCCGGCCGCGAGTTCGAAACGCTGATGCTGGTGCCGGGCGGCACCTGGTCGAAGACGCGCGCCGACGATCTCTTCTACACGCGCAGCGGCTACCGGCTGTTCGGCGACCTGCGCTTCTCGCATGACGCGCTGGGCGCGGAATCGGAATTCGTGAGACTGCACATCATCGGCAAGCGCATTTTTCCGCTGGGCGAGCGCCTCCGCCTGCTGCTGCGTGCCGAGGCCGGCGCCATCCTGCTCGCCGACGAGACCGAGATGCCGGTCTCGCAGCGCTTCTTCGCCGGCGGCGACCAGAGCGTGCGCGGCTTCGACTACAACCGCCTGGCGACGCGCGACGCCGACGGCAACGTGGTCGGCGGCCGCTACCTCGCCACCGGCAGCGCCGAGATCGAATACCGCTTCGCGGAAAGCTGGGCGATGGCGGCCTTCTCCGACACCGGCAACGCCATGGACGACCCCGACGACAAGCTCGAAACCTCATACGGCCTCGGCCTGCGCTGGCTGTCGCCGGTCGGCGTGCTGCGCTTCGACGTGGCCGCGCCCATCACCGGCGGCGGCGACAGCTTCCGCCTGCACATCAGCATAGGTCCGGACCTGTGAAGCGCTGGCTGAAATGGCTGCTGCTTTCGCTGGGCGCGCTGCTTCTGCTGGTCGCGCTGCTGGTGACCTTCGCGCTGAACAGCGAGTACGCGCTGCGCCGCGGACTCGCGTTCGCCGCGCCGCTGATTCCCGACAGCCTGGAGTACCGCGAGGTCAACGGCACGCTTGCGGGACGCATCGAGCTTGTCGATGTGCGCTATCGCGTCGCCGGCACCGAGGTCGTTGCCGAGCGCCTGACGTTCTCGCCTTCCCTGCTGCCGCTCATCGGCAGGCGCATCGAACTCGGCGCGGTGGAAGCACGCAGGCTGGTCGTCACCCTGCCCGCGCCCGATCCCGAGGCGGATGAGGATGCCGCGCCGCCCGATCCCCGCCGCATCATCGAATCGCTGCGCCTGCCGGTGGCGATCCAGGCGGACAGCGTGGCGATCGACGGCCTTGCCATCGCACGCGCCGATGAAACCGTGCTGGCGCTGGATGCGCTGCGGCTTTCACTGGAGTGGACCGATGCGTTCATGGACATCCGCGCGCTGGAGATCAACGGCAAGGAAATCTCGCTCCGCGGTGATGCGCATCTCGCGCTCGCCGGGAACGAGCACACCCGCCTGGCAATCGAGGGCAGCACCTCGCTGCTGCCGTGGCCGCTGGCTGCAAGTCTTGCGGCGGAAGGCAATCTCGCCGCGCTCGATGTAAACGGCCGCCTGCAGGAGCCTTTCGGCGCGCAGCTCAGCGGGCGGCTCGCGGACGTACTGGAAGGAATTCGCTGGCAGGGACAACTCGCGATCCCCGAACTCGTGCCGGCGACCTTCGGCGAAGGGCTCGCCGATTCTCCCTGGCGCATCGATGCCGCCTTCGCCGGCGGCCTCGATGACACCCGCATCGAGCTCGATGCCGAAGGCGCCTGGCCGCCGGCAGGCGATGCGCGCGTCAATCTCGAGGCGCTCGTCAATCGTGAACGCGCGCGCATCGAGAGACTCGGCGTCACCAGTTCCGCGTTCGGCGCCACGCTCAATGCGAACGGCAACATCGTTTTCGAGGGCCTGGAATACCAGGCCAGCGGCGGCTTCGATCATTTCGCCTGGCCGGAGCTTTCCGCGTACGCGCTGCGCGACGGCGAGTTCCGGCTGCGCGGCAATGCCGAGCTCCTGCAGGCACGCCTCACCGCTGCGGCGGGTGACAACGACAAGGGAAGCCTGTCGCTGGACGCGGTGCTCACCTTCCCCGACCTCTTCGACGCGCAGCTGCGCGCCGCCGGCCTGGCGCTCGATGCCGGCGGCCAGCCCCTGCAACTGGCGTTCGCCGACATCACCGCGCGCGGCATCCCCGACGATTACGAACTGGAGATCAGTCTCGAGGGCGAGTACGGCGGTCGCACGCCCGCCGTCCTGCATGCCGGCGCGCAAGGCAATCGTCGCGGCATCAAGGCCGGCATCCAGCGCCTCGAATGGCTGGGCGGCGAAGCAAAGGGCTCGCTCGCCCTGGACTGGCACCAGGCGCTCGAACTGCAGGCGGCGCTGGGTTCCGAAGGCTTCGAGCTTGCCCGCCTCGACCCGCGGCTGGACGCCGAGCTCGGCGCGAACTTCAAGCTGGCCGCGCGGTTGGACGAGGCGCCGGACGTACGCATCGAGATCGACTCGATCTCCGGGCACTGGCAGGGTGCGCCGCTCTCCGGCCATGGCGAGCTGCGCCTGGTGAACCGCGAGCTCGCGCCCTCGGCACTGGCCCTGCAGGCCGGCAGTTCGCGCCTCTCGGTGCGCGGCGAGGCCGAACGCCTTGCGGTCGATCTCGATGCCCTGCTAGCGGAACTGCATCCCGAGGCCGAAGGCCGTCTCAGCCTGCAGGGCGAGCTGCGCGGCCCGCTCGCAGAACCGGACGTGAACGCCACCCTGCGCGGCGACCAGCTCTACTTCGCCGGAACGCGGATCGGCGAGCTGGCCATCGAGGCCGACGTGCAGCGCCTCGGGCTGGCCAATTCCACGTTCGCGGTGCGCGCGCGCGAGATCGACAGCGGGGCATTCGCGGCGAGTCACGTGAACTTCGACCTTGAAGGCAGCCGGGGAGATCACGCCGCGCGGCTCGCCATCGAGGGTACGGCCGGGACGCTGACGGCCGCGGTCGGCGGCGGCTGGGATGGGAAGATGTGGCAGGGACGCTTCCGCCAGCTGCAGGCGGTGTATGCGGACGAGACCTGGTCGCTGCAGGAGCAACCGGGATCCATCCGCCTGCATGCCAACGGCGACATCTTCTTCCCCGCGCATTGCGTGGCGGCGAGC
>JAJUFS010000120.1 GCA_029263725.1 Gammaproteobacteria bacterium
ACGTTGCCGGCGGCAAAGCCGGTCTGCTGCAGGAGCTGCACCGCATGCCGCCGCGCTTCCAGCGGCGCTTCGTGAAAGTGATAAAGCCGCGGCAGCATCACGTTGGCGATCACGTCGAAGGTGGAAAGCAGCGGTGCGCCCGCGCTGAGATAACCGCTCTTCCTGTGCGGCATGAACCGCCCGGCAAGCACGTCCTCGCCGCAGATGTGCAAGCTGCCGCCATCGGAACGGCGCAATCCCGCAAGCACGCGCAGCCAGCGCGTCTTCTCCTGTTCATCCGCGCCCACCAGCGCGACGACCTCGCCGCGCCGCATGGCGATGTCGAGCGTGGCTTCTCCGCGGCGCAGCCCGCGGGCATCCAGTACCGGTTCGTCTACAGCCATAACAGCGCCGTCATCGCGTTCACGAGGAAGACCAGCACCAGCGCGGCGGTGAGCGCGCGCTGCACGCGTTGCGGAACCTCGAAGGGCGGACGCGTTACCTGCACCGCGCCGTGACAGGCGGCCGCGGCGATGATCACGCCGAAGGCGAGGTTCTTGGCCACGAAGGCAAGCAGGTGTACCGGCTCAATGGCGTCGATGGTCGCGAACACAAGTTCCGGTCCGCTGCCGGAAACGATTCTTCCCGCGAGCAGCGTGCCGCCGAACAGCGCGATCGCCGTGAAGTAGGTGGCGAGCACCAGTTGTGCCACGGCGCCCGCGATCAGTCGCGGCGCGATGAAGAAGTCGCGGATGTCGATGCCGAGCTGCTCGAGCGCGGCGGTCTCGCCATGCAGCTTCATGTTGGCAAGTTCTATGGACATGGCTGCGCCCGCGCGCCCGATCATGATCACCGCGGTCAGCAGCGGGCCGATCTCGAGACCGAGCAGCCGCATCAGGAACTCGCCGAGCTGGCGGTTGCCCAGCGAGGAGCTGAATGGAACCAGCGGCAGCCCCAGCGTGAGCCCTACCGCGAGCCCGGTGAGCAGGGTGGCGGGCAGGGCGTTCAGCCCGGTGAGCAGGATGTGCGAAACCGTGGCGCGCCGTGTCGCGCGGTTGCGAACATGCCCGCGGCGAATCCACGCGCCGAAGGCATCGCCGATGAAGACCACGAGATCGAGCGGATAGGTGCCGAGGCGCAGCGTGCGCCGGCCCGTCCATCCCATTGCCGTCGAAATGTCAAAGGTGCGCGACCGCATCCACGCCTTGCCTGAACCTGCCTGCAAGCGAACTTAATGCAGGCGGCGGAGGCGGGTTATCGGGTCAATCGTTCAGCGGCGGCGATAGACCAGGTCCCAGACGCCATGCCCGAGCCGGTGGCCGCGGCGCTCGAAACGCGTCAGCGGACGATCCTCGGGACGCGGCACGTAGCCCGCCTCGCCGGCGAGATTCTCGAACGCCGCTTCGGCATCGAGGACTTCCCGCATGTGCTCGGCGTATGGCTGCCAGTCGGTGGCAAGATGAAATTCGCCGCCGGCGACCAGCTTGCGCGCCACCAGGCGGGCGAACCCGGGCTGCACGATGCGCCGCTTGTGGTGCCGTTTCTTCGGCCATGGATCGGGGAAATAGAGCTGCACGCGATCGAGCGATGCATCGGGAAGCTGCTGTTCCAGCACTTCCACGGCGTCGCGCGTCGACACCCGCAGGTTTTCGACCTCGTGTTCCGCGGCCAGCTTCAGCAGGTGACCGACGCCCGGCCGATGCACCTCGATGCCGATGAAATTCCATTCCGGGTGGCGGCGCGCCATCTCCAGCAGGCTCTCGCCATTGCCGAAACCGATCTCCAGCACCACCGGCGCGTCGCGGCCAAAGCTTTTGGCGAGATCGATTGCGCCGCTCCCGGGCAGGCCGTAGACCGGCAGCCACTGTTCCAGCGCCTTCGCCTGGCCGGGCGTGAGCCGGCCTTCTCTCAGCACGAAGCTGCGCACGCGGCGCAGGTATCCGGGTTGCTGTTCCAATGATGACTCCGTCAGAACTGCGACACGACCTGCAGGGCAAGCGCCTGCTGGCCGCGAAGACTGATGACCGCGATGTCCGCCTGCGCTTCCGCGATGCCGAAGCCGAAACCGAGCGAAGGCGTGTTTTCGTGAGAGACGAGATTATGCCGGAAACCCAGGCGCAGCGCCGCGTTGTGGCGCACGCGGTACTCGCTGCCGAGCGAAACGAAGCGCGTCTCCGGATCAAAGCCGATCGGCCGGTTGCGGGTGAGATCGAGGTCCGCGGTCACGAGCCAACTGTCGTTGTGCCAGCTCGCACCGGCGCGCGCCTTGGGCCGGACCTTGATGAAGCGGCCGCGGATGGTGGGCACGTCCTTCTCGATCAGGTCGCGGCCGACCACGCCGAAGCGCCACTGGCCGAGTTCCAGCGCAACGCCGAGATCGAGGTTGAAGAAATTGCTCTGGCGCTCGTGCTGGCGCAGGCGGAAATGATCGACGTCCGCGTCGCCGGCGCGCGAGAAGTAATCGTAGGTCAGGAACTCGACGTGCTTGATGACCGCGCCGAAGCGCCACGCGTCGCTCGCCCGCAAGCCGAATGCGACGCCGGATTCGGTGATCGCCGCCGCTTCGACGGCGACGTCGGAGAGGAACTCGTCCACCGGATCGGGAACGGTGAAATCCGGCGGCACGGTATTGGTGCGCACCGCGTCCTCGATGCCGCGCAACGCGGTCAGCATTTCTTCCAGCGCCGCGATGTCTTCTTCCGCGATGCGGATCACCGCGCCGCCGGTCACCACCTGGCGCATGAAGATCGAGGCCGCGTAACGCTCGCCCGCGTGTCCCACGCCGATGTTCACGCCGACGCCTGCCATCAGCGGCCGGTCCGACAGTCCCTCGATGTCGACGATCAGCAGCTCCGCGGCATCGAGCAGCGCGGTGTACTGGCTGAGCCGCACGTCGAGACGGGCGACCGCCTCGTTGAACTCGTCCAGCGCGTCGGAGAAGGTGTCTTCAGTGACGTGATAGTCATCCAGCCCGCCGCGGAAGTTCTCGCGGTCGTTGAGGCGCAGCGCCAGCGAGCCGTGCGCGAAGGTCGTCGGTCCGTTGTTGAACAGCAGCGCGGGATTGAAGAAAGCGGCGTTGTGCGGGCGGCTGCTGGCGACGCCCGAGGAGCCGAGCGCGATGTCGCGCGCGTCATAGGTGATGAACGCGTCCGCGCTCGCGGCTTGCCATAATCCGGCCGCGAGCGCGAAGCAGAAATGCAGGAGGTGGCGAGGAAAGCGGCGAGCCCTTGCCACGGCCCCTCAGAAGAACAGGCCGTCGAGCGGCGAGGAAGCGTTGGCGTAACGGCGCCGCGGCATGCGGCCGGCGCGATACGCTTCGCGTCCGGCTTCCACGGCCTTCTTCATGGCCGAGGCCATCAGCACCGGGTTCTTCGCCGCGGCAATCGCGGTATTCATGAGCACGCCATCGCAACCGAGTTCCATGGCAATGGCCGCGTCCGAGGCCGTTCCAACTCCCGCATCCACCAGCACCGGTACCTTGGCGTTCTCGATGATCTCGCGGATGTTGTAGGGGTTGCGGATGCCGAGCCCGGAACCGATGGGCGCCGCCAGCGGCATCACCGCCACGCAGCCTATCTCCTCCAGGCGCTTCGCGATGATCGGGTCATCGGAGGTGTAGACCATCACCTCGAAGCCGTCCTTGACCAGGATCTCGGCCGCTTCCAGGGTGGCGGTGACGTCCGGGAACAGGGTCTTCTCGTCGCCGAGCACTTCCAGCTTCACCAGCGTGTGCCCGTCCAGCAGCTCGCGCGCCAGCTGGCAGGTGCGCACCGCATCCTTGACCGTGTAGCAGCCGGCCGTGTTCGGCAGCAGCGTGTAACGGTCGGGAGGCAGCACGTCGAGCAGGCTGGGCTCGTTCGCGTTCTGGCCGATGTTGGTGCGGCGCACGGCCACGGTGATGATCTCGGCGCCGCTGGCTTCCACGGCGCGGCGGGTCTCATCCAGGTCCTTGTACTTGCCGGTGCCGACCAGCAGGCGCGACTGGTATTCGCGGCCTGCGATGACGAGCCTGTCTTCGGCCGGGGCGGTTTGCTGCGCGGTCACGCTTTGCATGGGAATCCTCTTCAGATGCTGCCGCCACCGATGGCGTGCACGATTTCGAGTTGGTCGCCCGCGGTCACGCGCTGCTGTTCGTGGCGGCTGCGCGGCACGATCTCACCATTCAGTTCGACGGCGATGCGGCGGCCGGCAAGACCAAGGGTTTCCACCAGCTCGCTTACCGTCATGCCTTCGCGAATTTCCATGGGCTGCCCGTTGACGATTGCCTGCATTGCGATTTCGTTGTCGTGAATGGGAGCGCCATTGTAGCACCGCGGGGCAGGGGCCTCTGGCCAGGGCAGCTTCGTTTGTGGCTAAAATAGGCCGGCAAGGCGGGTGTAGTTCAATGGTAGAACAGCAGCTTCCCAAGCTGCGAACGTGGGTTCGATTCCCATCACCCGCTCCAGATTCCCTCCTTCGGGCGATTCCTGCATGATCCCGCCGGTTCCTCCATCGCGCACATCGCGGTCAGGAGGAACCCGATGCCCGAGCAAGCCGTCTTCAATGCGCTCGATGCCCTGTCGTCGCGGCAGGCCGCCTGGCTGCGCATCACCGCCGATGGCGAAGTCATCACCGTCAGTCCGCCCGCCGCCGAGATGCTGGATGTGCCGGTCAGCTGCCCGGACGCCCATCTCCAGCACCTCATCTTCGAACCGGAATGGCGCCACCTGCGCGCCCGGATGGCCGGCAGCGGAATGCTGAACCACGAGAACGTGCTGCTGTGGCCGCCCGAGGGCAGGTTGCTGCATGCGCAGATCAGCACCCTGCCCACCGGTGCGGGCGACTATTTCGTCTTCATCGCGCTGCGGCATGCCTTCGAGGATGCGGTGAGAAACATGCCGGGCTGCGCCGATCCCTTTGAGCTCGGGCATGACGGCATGTTCATCGCCGACGAGCATCGCATCCTCGTCGCCAATCCCGCGCTTTCCGAGATGCTCGCCTGGCCGCAGGAGGACCTCGCCGGGCGCACCTGGGCCCAGGTGGTTTTCCAGGAGGACGACGTGGCGCTCGGCGAAAGCATCCGCGCAACCCTGCGCGCCGGCACCCGCACCGAGCGCACCGTCTGCTTCCGGATGCGCGACCGCGTCGGCTACCGCGAGGTTTCGGTGCGTCTCGGGCGGATGTGGCATCGCGGCGCCTGGCATGTGCTCGGCGCGGTGCGCGATGTCACCGACTCCCGGCGCGGCGAGGCCGCCCTGCGCGATTACGCCTGGCGCCTGCGGGAGCTGTCGCGGCAGATCATCGCCGTGCAGGAGGAGGAACGCCGTCGCCTTGCCCGTGAACTGCACGACGAGATCGGCCAGCTGCTCACCATCCTGCGCCTGCAGCTGGAGAAGCTGCGCGCCGGAGGCGTGCGCGACGACAACCTCGAAGGCGCCGTCCAGTCGGTCACGCTGCTGACCCAGCAGGTGCGCTCCATGTCGCTGGACCTCAGGCCCTCCATGCTCGACGACCTCGGTCTCGTGCCGACGCTGCGCTGGTACGTGCAGCGCGCAGTTGCCGTCGCCGATCTCGAGCTCGACCTCGTCATCGACGACGCGCTGCCGCGCCTGCCGCC
>JAJUFS010000123.1 GCA_029263725.1 Gammaproteobacteria bacterium
CATCGTCGCTACCCATGACGAGAAAGGCTCCCAAGTATAGGCCGCTGTTGAATTTTCGGCCAGCGGTGGGCGGAGCTAGCGCTGTTCCATCGGCGAGCGGGAGGCGCGTTCGGCGTCTTCCTCGACGGTTTCGCTGGTGAGAGCGAAGGCGATGTACAGCACCACGAGCCACAGCACCGTTTCCGCGATGCGCTGCAGAAAACCGCGCCACTCGACCAGTGCGGGCTCGGGCATGAGCACGAATGTCAGCGACCAGATGATTCCGCCAAGTATCAGGCCGGTTCTTGCGAGCGTGGAAATGGTGCTTGCGCTCGCCATCAGGAAGATGCCGGCGCCAGTGGCCAGGGAAGTCACCAGTCCCAGCAGGTTGTGCATCTGCTGCATGAGCGAGCCCTGCATGGGACAGCCAGGGTCGCAGGGCACGAAGCCCGCAGTCATGTAGGAGAGCGCCTGCGACAGGAGCAGCCAGAAACCGATGCGGCTTGCGCCGTCGAGCCTGACCAGCGGCGCGGCGACGACCAGGAAGGCGGCAAGCAGCAGCGCCATCGGCAAAAAGCCGTAGACCGCGAAGGCATCCGCGTGGAGGCTGCCCTCGGCGGCGAGCTCGCTGATGTAGCTGGAGAACTGGGAAAAGCCCGGCTTGTAGACGCTGCCCAGCGCCACGACGGTGACGGCGGCGAGCAAGGCAGCCAGGGCAAGCACGCGGGCCAGCAGCAGACGGCTCACCATTCCCCTCCCTCTGGAACGTTCTACCGAGGGGAAGATAACAGCAAGGTCCCGCATTGTCGCCCCGCAAAAACCCCGTATTTCGGTCGCCTCATTGATATTGTTCCTGCATGCCGCTCGCTACGCTCCAGCCTGGATCCCTTCGAGCGAGCGCCGTGAACAAAGCCGGTCTGATTCCTTTCATTGCCTGTCTCGTCGCCGGTTGCACGGCGTCCTCCCTGTCCACGGAGCCCGGCAGCCGCGAGGCTTCCGGCGCGTGGTTCGGCCTCGGCTCCATGACCAGCCGCATTCTCGACATCCAGGAAAAGATCGCGGACACGCAGCGTGACATGGCGAGCGCGCTCGCCGATACGGACGAGGAATACCAGCGCCGCCTCGATGCGCTCGAGGAAAAGCGCCGTGACGCGCCGAACCTCGGCCTGCCGCTGGTGCGCGATTCGAAGCGCGATTACGCCGAGGAAATCGCCCGGGTGCGCACAGAGCGCGAGGCGGAGAAACGCGAAGTGCGCGACAGGCATGGCGAACGGGAGACCGCGCTGGAGCGCGAGATCAAGGCCGCGCTGGCAACGCCGCCGCCGGGCGACGCGCGCGAGCGCATGGCGCTGATCCGTCGCGGCACCGCCACGCGCGAGGCGCACGAGGTCTACAACGCGATGATCAATCTGCGCGAGTCCGTACTCGCATTGAACGAGAAACTGCGCGCGGAGAGCAGCAATTACCGCCTGGCGGCGACCACCTACCGCACGCAGATCGCGTTGTACCGGCACGTCATCGCCATGAACCAGGAGTTCCGCGAGCGAATCGACCAGGTTTATCGCCCCGGGATGCGCGATCTCGAGCGGCGCATCGGCACCGCGCTCGCCAACACGCAGGCGTCGCAATTGTCGGCGGAACAGAAGGCGCGCGAAGCACGCAAGCTGGAGCAGATCCGTTCGGCATTGCAGGCGGGTTATCCGAAGCTGGACCAGCACAAGCGCTGGGCGGCGGGCAACATCGAGACGCTGCGCAAGCTGGAGAACATGCATGAAACCCTGCTCGAGAACGTCGAGATCGCGGGCGATGCCGCCGCGCTGATTGCCGAGGTGAATGCGGAAATCGCATCGCTCGACTTCGTGCCGCCGGAGATGATCGAGTACGACCTGGAAGCGGCGGATTTCGAGATTTCCGATGTCGAACAGGACCTGCAGGAGGGCCAGCAACAATGACCGTCGAGACGACCCGGCGCGTTTCCAGCAACACCGACCAGCAGGTCAACGAGCGCCTGCGGCGCGAGATGCTGCAGCGGCTGTATTACTACCAGCACCATCCCATGGAAATCGAGGCGCGGCTGCAGGAACTCGATCGCGAGTGGGACATTGAACGTATCCTCGAAGGATGTGCATCGGGCATGGTGCTGGGCAGTGCCTTCGCCGGCCTGCTGCGCCGGCGCGGTTCACTGCTGCTCACCGCGGCAGTGGGCGGCTTCCTGCTGCAGCATGCCCTGCAGGGCTGGTGCCCGCCGCTGCCCATCCTGCGGCGGCTGGGCTTTCGCACCGCGCCCGAGATCGAAACCGAGCGTTACGCGTTGATGATCCTGCGCGGCGATTTCGAGGGCATGGACAGCGAGCGCGTCGAAAGCGTCCTGCCGCGCATCGAGCGCACGCCGGGCGGCCTGCACTGAGCGATCAGTCCGTCCAGGCCAGGGTGGCGGCACTCGCCGCGGCCATGTCATCGACGACCAGGATCAGCCGGTTGGCGTGATCGCTGTACATCACCTCGATGCTGGCGCCGGCCATCGCGATCGCACGGCTGATGGCGCCGAGCTGGCCGGGCTGGTCCTGCTTCAGCCTGCGGATCAACACCTCGTGCACGGCGGTCACGCGGATGCCGGCCTGTTCCAGGACGCGGCGCGCATGCTCGCCGTCGGCGAAAAGGAAATGCGCGTGTCCCTTGCCATCCGCCACCCAGGCGCCGCCGCCTTCCACGCTGATGCCGGCCTGGCCGAGCACCTCGCCCATGCGCGCCAGCGATCCGGGCGTATCGTCAAGAAGAATGCACAGATCGTGCATCGTCGTTTTCCTCCTGCGTGCTGCCGTAATCGCGCTCGACGCGCGCGATGCGCACCCGGTACTGCGCGTACCAGCGTTCGCGCCCCAGTCGTTGCGCTTCCAGGTGCTCGACGTTCGCCTTCCAGGAACGGATGGCTTCGAGGCTTTCCCAGTAGGAAACCGTTATGCCTGTCTCGCCGCGCGCCGATTCCACGCCGAGAAATCCCGGCTGCCGCTGCGCGAGCGCCAGCATGCGCTCACCCATGGCCTGGTAGGCAGGATCGGCCGTGCGCAGTTGCGAGGTGAAGACGACGGCGTAATATGGCGGTCGCGGGGTTTTCGCCAGCATGGCAACTCCTCGTGAAGGTTCGCGCGAACATTACCGCGGCAACCGCCATTGATGTTTCGATGAGGATCGAATGAACGATCAGGGTGCAGGACTTGCGCGGGTAGGGGCGCTGCTGGCGGATGCATCGCGTAGCGCCATGCTGCTGCGCCTGATGGACGGGCGCGCCTACACCGCCGGCGAACTGGCGCGCGCCGCAGGCATTGCCGCGTCCACGGCCACGCATCACCTGGAGCGCCTGGAAGCAGCCGGTTTGCTCGCGGCGCACCGGCAGGGCCGCAACCGTTACCTGCGCATCGCGAACGAGGAGATCGCCTCGTTCCTGGAACAGGCGCTTGCTATGCATGCAGGGCTTTCTGTCCGGCCCATCGCCACGCCCTGTCCCAGGCATCTGCGCGAAGCGCGGCTCTGCTACAACCATCTCGCCGGCGCGGCGGGCGTGCACATGCTTGCTGCGGGTCTTGCCGCGGGGATCTTCGTCGAGAATGCCGGCGCACTGCGCTGCGGTGAAAACGCTGCACCCCTGCTGCGCGAGCTTTGCATCGAGAAACCCTCCTCCCAGGGGCGTTACTGCCTCGACTGGTCGGAACGGCGTTTTCACCTTGCGGGGCCGCTCGCAAGCGAACTGCTTCACGCCATGCTGGAGCAACGCTGGCTGCTGCGCGGGGAGCACCGACAATTGCTGCTGACCGAGAAGGGCCGCCGCGCGATGCGGCGCTGGTTCGCCGGCGCTGTCACGGCTCCCTGAGGCAGAGACACTCCTGCAACGCGCCGATGGCAGGTTGCGTTGCGGGTTGATCAAACTTCCCGCTTTAGCACGACCGCGCCTTGCCCATGCAGGGCCTCCGGCCGGCCCACTGTCTTGATACAGGAGGGTGTCATGGCCATCCGACGCGTTTTCTTCTTTCTCCTGCTTTCCCTTCCGGCTTCGTGGCTTGCCGCCGCCGAGCAGATCATCGCTCCTCCTCCCGAACCGTTTACACGTTTCGGCGATGCGCTTGCGGTTGATGATGATGTCCTGGCGGTAGGCGCGCCCAACGCGGATAACGGCGAGCAGACCGATAGCGGCGCCGTGTTCGTCTACCAGTTCATCGATGGCGAATGGCAATTCTTCGAGCGGCTGACGCCCGCAGAGGCGGTCACCTTCGAACACTTTGGAACCTCCATTGACATTGACGACGACAGGATGGTCATCGGTGCCTGGGGCTGGGACAACCCCGGCGGGGAAACGGCAGGCGCGGTCTACGTATTCGAGCGGCAAGGAGGGGGCAACTGGTTCCAGGTGGCACGCCTCGTAGGCGAGGACACGCTGCCGGGAATGGGGTTCGGCTGGTCTGTCGCGGTGGAAGACGATGTGATCGTGGCCAATGCGGCGTTGTCGATCGGTGCCGATCCTCTCCTGGGCCGCAGCGTACATGTCTTCGAACGCGACGCGGCCAGCGGAACATGGAACGAAGTGACTACGCTGGATCTACGCGTGGACATCGACGACATCGAGATACCCTACTCCGTGGATCTTGATGATGGCCGCATCGCCGTGACCAAGTACCTCGGCGACTTCGTTCATCTTTTCGAAAGAGCAGATGGCACGTGGCCGCGGGTGGCTTCGTTCAGTCCCGATTGCGAATGCGAGGCGCTCACTGGCAGCGACGTGGAGCTGGATGACGATGTGCTGGTATTCGCGTCACCTGGGGAGGCGGCAGGCAGTGAGCCAGCGGGTGCCGGGCATGTGTACGTCATGACCGAGGTGAACGGCGAATGGGAAGAGACGATCGAGCTCAGCTCGCCTGATCCCGTGAACTATCCCGGTTTCGGCGCTCTGCTGGCACTGGAAGGCGAGCGGCTGGCCGTCGCCGCCGACCGTCGCAACGTTGCCTGGCTCTACGCGCGCAGCCCGCAAGGCCACTGGGAGCAGAGCCAGGCTTTCGAGACCGCTGGCCCCATCACGCAGCTCGCGATGTCCGACCGATGGCTTCTTGTCATGCAGTGGGCACTGAACGAGGGAGAAGAGGATTTGCTGCACGTTCACGACCTCGGCGTTCCGCCGGATGATGGCGGCAATGACGATGACGGAAGCGATGGCGGCGGCGACAGTGATGATGATGGCGCGGACGATGGCGACGGAACCGGCGATGACGGCCATGGCGATGACGGCGGCAGCGACGACGGC
>JAJUFS010000103.1 GCA_029263725.1 Gammaproteobacteria bacterium
CAGCGCATCGCCGTCCTTCAAGACGCCTTCCAGGATCATGGCGACCACCTTGTCTCGCAGCTGCCGATAAATCGGCTGGTTATCGTTCCAGTTCGGATCCATGTCCGGACCTCCAGTCATGCGCCGGCGAGGCCGGCTTTCGCACGGTCAACGCCGCGGCTTATCTGCCCATGGCCACAGTCGGTACCGTAATGATGCGGTACGAGGCGTGCAGCCCCTGTGCCTCCAGTGACTTCAGGATGGTTTCGATATGCAGGAACTGTTCCTGCAGCGCACCGGTGCTGCTGCTCTCCAGCAGGACCGGGCGGGTTTCAATGGCGTCCACCACGCGGATCTCGCCCACCTCGACGCCCGGCACGTCCAGAACCAGGGGCTGCTCGCGCAGGCTGGTGCGGATGCTGGCGCCGATGCTCGCGCTCGCCTGCTGCATCTGCAGGCGCACGCTTTCTTCCAGTGAAACCCTGTCCGCGGCGTGGGCGCTGCCCGCGCCCAGGAGGGCAGCTGCGGTAAGAGCCATCAACACAGACCTGGTGTTCATCTTGCAACTCCTTGGGCGTTTTCCGCCCGGTTGAATGATCCGCCATGTTGGCGAAGTGGTGTTGTAGTCAACTATAACACCAATATTCTGGATTGCAAGTAGCCCGGCAGATTTTTTTGGATTCCGGCCGCTTTTCCGGGAAATCAGGGGGTTACCCATTAACCCCGCGGGCTCTCCTCGTCCGTACTGCTGCCTGAACCCCGCCGATTCGGCGGGCCACAGGGAGTAAGGACAATGAGAAAGGTTCTCGGAATTATCGCATCCGCAGCATTCACGACGGCCCTGCTGGCGGCGTGCACCGGCGGCGCCCGGCAGGACGAATCCCCGCGCTCCGACCCGCCCGAGACGTACGCCGCGGAAACCCACGCCATGCAGCGCGCTCGTCTCGCCGCGCTTGAGGTCGCGGCGTTCTCTGCGCCGCCGCTGCCGCAGGAACCGTTGAGCGCCGATGTCTACGCGCCCTTCGATGACAACGGCGTGCGGCTTGCCGCCACCGATCCCGTCTCGACGTTCAGCATCGATGTCGACACCGGCAGCTACGCCAACGTGCGCCGCTGGCTGAACCAGGGCCGCCTGCCGCCGGAAGACGCGGTGCGGGTGGAGGAGATGATCAATTACTTCGACTACGCCTATGCCCGGCCCCGCGACCGTGGCCGGCCCTTCAGCGTCAGCACCACGCTGTCCCGGGCGCCGTGGAACGCGGACGCGCACCTGCTGCGCCTCGCCATCCAGGGTTACGACATCGACGCACGGGAACGTCCGCCCGCCAACCTGGTGTTCCTGGTCGACGTCTCCGGCTCCATGGACGCGCCGGACAAGCTGCCGCTGCTGAAGCGCGGCCTGGCGCTGCTGGTGGACCGCATGACTGCGAACGACCGCCTCAGCCTGGTGGTCTACGCCGGCGCGAGCGGCATCGTGCTCGAACCCACGCCGGGTGACCGCAAGGCGGAGATGCGCGCCGCCATCGAGGCACTGCAGCCGGGCGGCATGACCAATGGCGCCTCCGGCATCCGGCTGGCCTACGAACTCGCCCGCCAGGCCTTCATCGAGGACGGCATCAACCGCGTCATCCTCGCCACCGACGGCGACTTCAACGTCGGCACGGTGAACTTCGAGGAGCTCATCGACCTGGTCGAGCGCGGCCGCGAATCGGGCGTGGCGCTGACCACGCTGGGCTTCGGCAGCGGTAACTACAACGACCGCCTCATGGAACAGCTCGCCGACAAGGGCAACGGCAACCACGCCTACATCGACACGCTCAACGAGGCGCGCAAGGTGCTGGTGGAGGAAATGTCCTCGACGCTGCTGACCATCGCCGCCGACGTGAAGGCGCAGATCGAGTTCAATCCCGCCGTGGTCGCCGAGTACCGCCTGATCGGCTACGAGAACCGGCTGCTCGCGCGGGAGGACTTCAACAATGACAAGGTGGACGCGGGCGACATCGGCGCCGGCCACAGCGTCACCGTGCTCTACGAGATCGCGCTCACGGACAGCGCCGCGCGACGCGTCGATGCGCTTCGCTACCAGCCCGCCGCCACGCCCCCGGCATGCAGGATGAACTCGCCTGGCTGAAGCTGCGCTCAAGCTTCCCGGCGAGACCGCGAGCCGGCTCATCGAGCAGGCGATTCGCCGCGACAGCGAGGTCGCCTTGGCGGCTACCGACGACGATTTCCGCTTCGCTGCGGCGGTGGCGGCCTTCGGCCAGAAGCTGCGCGGCGGCAGGTATCTCGGCGGCTTCGATTACGGCGAGATCCGCGAGCTTGCCGCCGATGCCCGCGGCCGCGACGCCCACGGTTACCGCGGCGAGTTCCTGCGGCTCGTCGGCCTGGCCGAAAGCCTGCAGTCACGGTGAAGGCCACGCGCGCTTCGCCTGGCGGGCGCGGCGCGCTAGGCTCATGCCATGTCAATGGAGCAGATGAGCGACGAACAGCTGGCCGGCGCCTACGCGCGCGGCGACGCGGACGCCTTCGATGCGCTGTATGCGCGCTACCGCCAGCCGCTGTTCGGCTGGCTGAAACGCTCGAGCGGCCGCTCGCAGGAGGAAGTCGAGGAAGTCTTCCAGGACACCTGGCTGAAGGTGATCCGCGGCATGGAACGCTTCGATGCGAGCCAGCGCTTCGCGCCCTGGCTGTTCCGCATCGCGCGCAACTGCATGATCGATCGCTGGCGGCATCTCGCCGCGGTGAACGAGCTGCAGATCGCGGACCAGGACGCGGTCATGAATGCCGCGGACGGCGACGGCAACCGCCCCGAGGCGCGGCTGCACGGCGAGGAACTGGCAGCTCGCTGGGAGGCGGCGCTGGCGGCATTGCCGGCGCTGCAGCGCGAGGCGCTGCTGCTCAAGCTGGAAACGGACTTCGATCTCGACACCCTGGCCGCGACCCTGGGCGCGCCGCGGGAAACGGTAAAGAGCCGGCTGCGCTACGCCATGCAGCGGCTCCGGGCGCGATTCGAGGAGATATTCAATGAGTGACGAACTCGAGCGCGACATCGACAGGCTGCGCAAGGCCACGGCCCGCCTGGAAAAGCCCGCGCCGCGCGCCGCGGTTGACGAAGCCATCCGCCGTGCCGCGCGCCGGCCGCGCCGACGGCTTGCACCGATCGCCACCGTGGCCGCGGGCCTGGCGCTGGCCGCCCTGCTGGTGCCGCAACTGCTGGAACATCCTTCCTTCACGGAAAGCGAGCAGGCGGCGCGGGAAGCCCCGCCGGTGCAGACCGTCGCCGCACCCGCCCCGCCGCGTGCGCGTGCGCTGGCCGGCGAGGAACCCGCGGCGCGCGCACGCGCCGAGGACCGGCTGCAACACGAACTGCGCGCCCTGGCGAACGCGGAACGCGAGACCTGGCAGCGGCGCCTGCTGGAACTGCACAAACGCGAACCGGCGCTCGCCGACGCGTTGCTCGAGGCCTACCGGCAGCGTTTCGACGAGCCTGACGGCTTCGGTTGGAAGGAGCTGGAACAGCCACCACCTTGATGGTCACGGGACGTAAGCCGCGGGCGGGAGTGCTAGAATTCCCGCCCGCTGAACCCATTCCATCCACAGGTGCTCACAATGAAACAACCCGTCCGCGTCACCATCACGGGCGCCGCCGGCCAGATCGGCTATGCGCTCGCCTTCCGCATCGCCTCCGGCGACATGCTCGGCAAGGACCAGCCCGTCATCCTGCAGCTGCTCGAAATCACCCCGGCACTCGACGCGCTCAAGGGCGTGGTCATGGAACTGAACGACTGTGCCTTCCCGCTGCTGGCCGGCATCGTCGCGACGGACAAGCTGGAAGAAGCGTTCAAGGACGCGGACTACGCACTGCTCGTCGGCGCCCGCCCGCGCGGCCCCGGCATGGAGCGCAAGGATCTGCTGGAAGCCAACGGCAAGATCTTCGGCCCGCAGGGCGAGGCGATCGCGAAGCACGCCTCGAAGGACATCAAGGTGCTGGTCGTCGGCAACCCCGCCAACACCAACGCGCTGATCGCGCAGGCCGCGGCCAAGGGCGCCAACCCGCGCAATTTCACCGCCATGACCCGCCTCGACCACAACCGCGCGCTCGCCCAGCTCGCCGAGAAGACCGGCAAGCACGTCAACGACATCAAGGGCATGATCATCTGGGGCAACCACAGCTCCACGCAGTACCCCGACATCGCCCACTGCACCGTCGCCGGCAAGCCCGCAAAGGAACTGGTGGACGAGAACTGGTACCGCAACGAATTCATTCCCACCGTGCAGCAGCGCGGCGCCGCCATCATCAAGGCGCGCGGTGCGTCTTCCGCTGCCTCCGCCGCTTCCGCCGCCATCGACCACATGCGCGACTGGGCGCTCGGCAGCAACGGCGAAATCGTCTCCATGGCCGTGCCCTCCGACGGCAGCTACGGCATCGCGCCTGGCGTCATCTACTCCTATCCCGTCATCTGCAAGGGCGGCGATTACGAGATCGTCCACGGTCTCGAGATCGACGACTTCTCGCGCGAGAAGATGGACGCCACCGACAAGGAGCTTCGCGAAGAGCGTGAAGCGGTCAAGGACCTGCTGTAACGACCCCATCTTCAATGACATGAAAAGAAAAGGCCGCGCAATGCGCGGCCTTTTTCGTTGTCTTTTCCCTGCCTCTTCCCGCCCACAGTTGTCCCACTTCCCGCAACCACACACTCGCTGTTCCTGATTTTTTCAGAGCTGTGATCTACATCCGCTTCGGAGGCGACCCGCCCAAGGCCTGTTCTGCGCATCCTGAGGACTCGGATCAGTCACTCAAGGAATGAATGTCATGAAACCATTGCAGTTCGTTGTCGTCCTGATCGCCACACTGGTCGCCAATGGTTCTTCCGCTTATCCGGAAGGGTATCCGCGCGTCGGAAACCCCAGCATCATCGAGCCCGGCGATGAGTTATGGAATAACTCACTCAAATTGATACCCAATCCAAACCGCAATGAGTATGTGGCGCTCTGGCAGGGACCGCCCAAGGTGCTGAAGGCATCGATACTTGACGGCGACACGCTCGAACCACGCGGGGAACCTTTCACACTTCTTGATTTCACTGGCGAGCACCCCTTCCAGCCCGGTTTCGTTTTCTCGCCCATTTCCAAGTTCGACATGACGTGGGATAGCGCCAGAAACAGATACTTTCTCGCCGCCTACCTGCAGAGCAATCACCCCGACCCTTCGATGGGCCATGGTAGCGAAACTTTTGCGGGTTACGTGAATCTCGAACCTACGCCGATTGCCAACTTGACCGTTTTACCGTCATGTACTCCAAGGCAGAATGGCGGAGGTCTTCGCACCATCTTCGTGCCGGGGTCCTCTCCAGGCGCGGGCCTGGTTTACCTTTTCCAGACGTTCGGACCTGGCATCCCACCAATGGCAGCACTGCGTTCCGGTGGAACCATTCCCGAAAGTGGCGTCTGTGGGATGTACATCAATGGCTACGGCAGCGACGGGCCCACTATCGTTGGTCAGCCTGCAACTGTAATGACTCTGACCGACCTCGTGCCGGAGAACGATCTATCGGCTGTTTACATGACCGATTTGTCAGCCGAGTTCGACCCCGAGTTCAGGCATTTCGTGCTGGCGAGCACGGTCATCGAAGCGAAAATAGAGGTCGAGGCGGACGTTCAGCAATTCTGGGTCGAAAGTCGTTCGGACGTTGTCACCAAGGTCGTCGGAGTGGGCTTGAGCGGCGATGCCACCGCACTGGCAAAGACGAGCCAGCAGAACCACCGCTACGAGGAAGAAAGGGACACGACCAACTTCTTTCCACTGATGACCTGCTGCCTGTCGCGGCCGGCGCCCAGACCAGCATGCGTGCGCTGTTCGTGCACCTGTGGCGCCGCACCGAGGACGGCTGGCGGCTGGCGCCCGTGTTGAGCTTCGACCATCAGAACCTTCCGCAACAGGAAGGACCGCAATAAGCCGCGCACTCTCGACTAGAATGCACGGGCCGGCCTCACTGCCCTGGATGCGGGGAACACATGCCGAAGATTCTCGTCATCGATGACAACCCGGGCGTGCATGACGCGCTCGAGATCCTGTTTTCCCTGCATGACATCGGCACGCACGCCGCCTTCGACGCCGAAGAAGGGCTCGCCATGCTCGACGCGGAGCCGTTCGACCTCGTCATCCAGGACATGAACTTCAGTGCCGACACCACCTCCGGTGAGGAAGGCGTGGCGCTGTTCCATGCAATCCGCCGGCGGCGTCCGCACATGCCGGTGGTGCTGCTTACCGCCTGGACGCACCTCGAGACCGCCGTGGAACTGGTGCGTGCGGGGGCGGCCGACTATCTCGCCAAGCCCTGGGATGACGACAAGCTGGTGACCTGCGTTCGCAACCTGCTGGAGCTCGGCAGGCTGGCCAGGGAAAGCGGCGAGCTGAAGAAGCAGCGCCGCAGTCGCCGCGAGACGCTGGCGCGCGACCATGACCTCGGCAGCCTGCTGTACGACAGCGATGCCATGCATGAACTCGTCACCCTGGCGGTGAAGGTGGCGCGCTCCGACCTGCCTGTGCTGATCACCGGACCGAACGGCGCCGGCAAGGAAATGATCGCCGACATCGTGCAGCGGAATTCCGCCGTCGCCGCCGGGCCGTACGTCAAGGTGAACGCCGGCGCGCTGCCGGCGGAATTCATGGAAGCGGAACTGTTCGGCGCGGAGGCGGGCGCCTACACCGGCGCGGTGCGCGCTCGCGAGGGCCGCTTCGAGGCCGCCGACGGCGGCACGCTGTTTCTCGATGAAATCGGCAACCTGCCGCCGGAAGGCCAGATGAAACTGTTGCGCGTGCTGCAGACCGGCGAATTCGAGCGCCTCGGCAGCAGCCGCACGCGCAAGGTCACGGTGCGGCTGATCAGCGCCACCAATGCCTCGTTGCCGG
>JAJUFS010000129.1 GCA_029263725.1 Gammaproteobacteria bacterium
AAGCAGCGCCGCAGTCGCCGCGAGACGCTGGCGCGCGACCATGACCTCGGCAGCCTGCTGTACGAGAGCGATGCCATGCATGAACTCGTCACCCTGGCGGTGAAGGTGGCGCGCTCCGACCTGCCGGTGCTGATCACCGGACCGAACGGCGCCGGCAAGGAAATGATCGCCGATATCGTGCAGCGGAATTCCGCGGTCGCCGCCGGGCCGTACGTCAAGGTGAACGCCGGTGCGCTGCCGGCGGAACTCATGGAAGCGGAACTGTTCGGCGCGGAGGCGGGCGCCTACACCGGCGCGGTGCGCGCCCGCGAGGGCCGCTTCGAGGCCGCCGACGGCGGCACGCTGTTTCTCGATGAAATCGGCAACCTGCCGCCGGAAGGCCAGATGAAACTGTTGCGCGTGCTGCAGACCGGCGAATTCGAGCGCCTCGGCAGCAGCCGCACGCACAAGGTCACGGTGCGGCTGATCAGTGCCACCAATGCCTCGTTGCCGGAGCTGATCCGCGCGCGGCAGTTCCGCGAGGATCTCTACTACCGGTTGAACGTGATCGAGTTGCGCGTGCCCGCGCTCGCCGACCGGCGCGACGACATCCTGCCGATCGCGCGCAGCCTCCTGCCACCCGGCCGTTCCTTCAGCAAGGCGGCGGAAGACGCCTTGCTCGCCTACGACTGGCCGGGCAACGTGCGCGAGCTGCGCAACCAGGTGCAGCGCGCGCTGCTGCTCGCCGCCGGTGACCTGATCGGCGTCGATGATCTCGATCTGCCGCGTCCGGCCGGCGAACCGGACCGCGAGGAAATCGAGGCCGCGCTGGCGAAGCATCGCGGCGTGATCGCCGCCGCCGCCAAGGAACTCGGCCTCAGCCGGCAGGCGCTGTACCGGCGCATGGAGAAGTTCGGCCTGCGGGGCGACTCCTCCTGATGCGCGTGTCGCTGGAGGGCAAACTCGCCGCCATCGTGCTGGCCTGTGTACTGTTCGCAGCCGCGGCCTCCGCGACGGTCACGGCGTACACGCATTCCATATTTACTGGCATTGCCGTGGGCCTGCTGCTGGCATTGCCGCTTTCGCTGCTGCTGGTACGGCGTTTCACGCACGGCATGAACCGCGTGCTGCAGGCGCTGGCGGACGGCGTAGCCTCGTTCCGCGACGGCGATTTCAGCATGAGCCTCGGCGCGGAACGCAACGACGAGCTCGGCGACCTGGTGAAGGCCTACAACCGCATTGGCGAGATCCTCCGCCGCGAACGCCAGGACCTGTTCCAGCGCGAACTGCTGCTCGACACCGTGATCCAGGCCACGCCTTCCGCCATGGTCCTGTGCGACGCGCGCGGCCACATCGTGCATTCCAACACTGCCGCGCGGAAGCTGTTCAACAAGGGCCGCCGGCTGGAAGGTCACGGCTTCGAGAGCCTGCTGCGCGCCAACCGCCCCGAGTTCCTGCCGGTGATCACGGCCGGGAACTTCGAGGGCCTGTTCAGCGTGCGCCTCCATGACGAGGACGAAGTCTTCCAGCTGCAGCGCGGTGCGTTCACGCTCAACCAGCGCGCGCATCGCCTGTACCTGTTCAAGCGCATGACCCGCGAGGTGAACCGCCAGGAAGTCGCCACCTGGAAGAAGGTCATCCGCGTCATCAGCCACGAGCTGAACAACTCGCTCGCGCCCATTCATTCACTGGCGCATTCCGGCCGGGAACTCCTCAAGCGCGGCGACCAGGAAAGGCTGGAAAAGGTGTTCACCGGAATCGGCGAGCGCGCGCACTACCTGCGGCAGTTCCTCGACGGCTATGCGCGCTTCGCCAAGCTGCCGGCGCCGCGCGAGGAGGAGGTGGAGTGGAGCGGCTTCATCGAAACCCTCCGCGAGCTTGCGCCGTTTCGCGTCGTGGGCGAGCTGCCGGAACGGCCCGGCCGCTTCGATCCCGCGCAGCTGCAGCAGGTGCTGCTCAACCTGCTGCGCAACGCCGAGGAATCGGGCTCCGCGCCGGAGGACATCGAGCTGGAGGTGCGCCCGGAACCGGCGCGCCACCGCATCGTGGTGCGTGACCGCGGCCGCGGCATGTCCGAGGCGGTGCTGCAGAACGCGCTGCTGCCCTTTTATTCCACCAAGAAGACCGGCACCGGCCTTGGACTGGCGCTATGCCGGGAAATCGTCGAGGCGCACGGCGGCAGCATCCAGCTCGCCAACCGCGACGACGGCGGAGTGGAAGTCACGCTGCTGCTACCGGTGTAACTCCCGCCTTCAACATCGCAGCATGGCGGTTTATAGTGCCGCCATCCAAACATCCGTTTGATCCCGCTGCCCGCCTCGTCCAGGAGCAACACCATGGCCGTATTCTGGGTCCTGCTCTTCATCGTCGTTCTCGGCGTACTTCTTTATAAACGCGTCGCGCTGCTGCCGGCGACGCTCGTCATGGGTGCGCTGCTGCTGGCGTACACCTTCCTCGGCCGCGGCGGCCAGGCCTGGGACACCACGCTGTGGGTGATCTACGGCGCGCTGGCCGTGCTGCTGAACTTCCGGCCGCTCAGGAAGCAGCTGTTCACGCGCCCGGTGCTGGAAATCTTCCGCCGCATCATGCCGGAGATGTCCGAGACCGAGCAGGCCGCGCTGGATGCGGGCACGGTGTGGTGGGACCGCGATCTTTTCACCGGCGATCCCGACTGGCGCAAGCTGCTGGACGAACCGCCGGCGACGCTCACCGCCGAGGAGCGCAAGTTCCTGGACGAGGACGTCGAGGAACTCTGCGCCATGCTGGACGAATGGAAGATCACCCACGAGTACGGCGACCTGCCGCCGGAAGTCTGGCAGTTCCTCAAGAATCGCGGCTTCTTCGCGATGATCATTCCGAAGCAGTACGGCGGCAAGGAGTTCTCCGCCGTGGCGCATTCCGAGGTGCTGACCAAGATCGCCACCCGCAGCACCACCTGCTCGTCCATCGTCGCCGTGCCGAACTCGCTCGGCCCCGCGGAGCTGCTGCTCAAGTACGGCACCCAGGAGCAGCGCGACCACTACCTGCCGAGGCTGGCGCGCGGCGAGGAAATTCCCTGCTTCGCGCTGACCGGGCCGTGGGCGGGCTCGGACGCGGGCTCCATTCCCGACACCGGCGTGGTGGAGCGCGGCATCTACGATGGCAAGGAAGTCATCGGCATCCGCCTCAACTTCAACAAGCGCTACATCACGCTCGCGCCGATCGCCACCGTCATCGGTCTTGCCTTCAAGCTCTACGATCCCGACGGCCTGATGGGCGATCCCGACAGGAAGGACTACGGCATCACCTGCGCACTGGTGCCGCGCGAGACGCCCGGCATCGAGATCGGCCGCCGTCACTTCCCGTTGAACATCCCGTTCTCCAACGGCCCCATCGTCGGCAAGGACGTGTTCGTACCGCTGGATTTCATCATCGGCGGGCCGAAGATGGCGGGGCAGGGCTGGCGCATGCTGGTCGAGTGCCTGGCCGAAGGCCGTTCCATCTCGCTGCCTTCGAACACCTCGGGCGCGGCGCAGCTCGCCGTCTACGCCACCGGCGCCTACGCGCGCATCCGCAAGCAGTTCAACGTGCCGATCGGCCGCTTCGAAGGCGTGGATGAGGTCATCGGCCGCATGGGCGGGCGCATGTACGCCATGAATGCCGCGCGCATGGTGACCGCCGCGGCCGTCGCACGCGGCGAAGTGCCGTCCGTGCCTTCGGCGATCGTGAAATACCACGTCACCGAGATGGCGCGACAGGTCGCCAACGACGCCATGGACGTGCATGGCGGCAAGGGCATCTGCCTCGGCCCGAAGAACTATCTCGGCCGCGGCTACCAGTCGGTGCCCATTGCCATTACCGTCGAGGGCGCCAACATCCTCACGCGCTGCCTGATCATCTTCGGCCAGGGCGCGATCCGCTCGCATCCCTACGTGCTGGAACTGATGAAATCCTCGGCGCTGCCCGATCCCGCGGAGCGGCTGACCCGCTTCGATGCCGCGCTGTGGCGGCACATCGGTTTCGCCGCCTCCAACGCCGTGCGCTCCTTCTGGCTGGCGGCGACGCATGCGCGCTACTCCAGCGCACCCGCAAAGCGTGCGACGCGCCGCTACTACCAGCACATCAACCGCTATTCGGCGGCCTTCGCGCTGCTCGCCGACGTCGCCATGCTGAGCATGGGCGGCGCGCTGAAACGCAAGGAGAAGATTTCCGGACGGCTCGGCGACATGCTGAGCAACATGTATCTCGCCTCCTGCGTGCTGAAGCATTTCCACGACCAGGGAGAGCCGGAAGACGACCTGCCGCTGGTGGAATGGGCGTGCCGCGACCTGCTCTATCGCACCCAGGAACAGATGCACTCGCTGCTGCGCAATTTCCCCAACCGCTTCCTGGCGGTACTGATGCGCATGCTGGTGTTCCCGACGGGACGCCGCTACTCGGCGCCCTCCGACAGGCTCGGCAGCCGCATCACCGAGCTGCTCATGAACCCCTCGTCGGCGCGCGACCGGCTTACAGCCAACGTCTACCTCGGCAGCGACTACGAGGGCATCGCGCTGCTCGACTCCACCCTGCGGCTCGCCATCCAGGCCGAACCGCTGGAGAAGCGCATCCGCGCGGCGCAGAAGGAAGGCGTGCTGCCGAACGACGAGCGCATCGACATTATCCAGGTGGCGATGGAACGCGACGTCATCGACGCCGACGACGCCGCACTGCTGCGCGAACTGCGCGAACGCACCCTGCGCATCATCTCCGTCGATGACTTCTCTCCCGATGAACTCGGCACCCGGCCGCTGCAGCACACGCTTGAGGAAGCGGAACGCACCAGGGAGTCGTGGAAGCAGGCATGAAAAAGAAGAAAGAAGGGAGAAGGTAGAAGATCTTCTTCCTTCCCCTCCTGCATGC
>JAJUFS010000100.1 GCA_029263725.1 Gammaproteobacteria bacterium
GCTCCCGCTTTCAACAGATATCTTTTTATTGCCGCCGGAGAAACTTCCCGAAGAACGCCTTCACCACCTGGTGAATCGTCGTTATTTCTGCCCGTCTTCATTTTCTGAACCTTTATCCGAGCTCAGGGTGATTTGGCTGAACCGCCCCTTTATGGCGCTAACTTGCCCATAGACCACAAGCATCCACGATCACCGCTTCCCTGATGGTGGCGGGCTTGATGCGATGGAAGGCGGAGTGCCGGACGAGGACGACGATGAGGTCGGCGTTCTGCAGGCCTTCATCCAGCGATTGCAGCTGGACGCCGCGGCTCGCGAGCGACGCGGGCAGTTCGGACACGTGGGGTTCGACGACGCGAATGGTTCCGATGCCGGCGTCCGCCAGCGCTTCGACGATTTCGACGGCGGGGCTTTCGCGCAGGTCGTCGATGTCGGGCTTGTAGGCAAGGCCAAGGCAGGCGATGACGGGATTCTTGAACCTGTTCGCCTTTGCCTTGATCTTTTCGACCACGTATTCCGGCTTGGCGGCGTTCACTTCGCGCGCGGCGCGCGCGAGCCTGGCGAGTTCCGGCGCGGAGTGGATGACGAACCAGGGATCGACGGCGATGCAGTGGCCGCCCACGCCCGGGCCGGGGCTGAGGATGTTCACGCGCGGGTGATGGTTGGCGAGTTCGATCAGCGTCCATGCGTCGATGTCGAGCTTGTCGCAGATCATGGAAAGCTCGTTCGCATAGGCGATGTTGATGTCGCGGTAGGTGTTCTCGGTGAGCTTGGCGAGCTCCGCGGTGCGCGAGTCGGTTTCCAGTACCTTGCCGGAGACGAAGCTGTTGTAGAAACGGGCGGCGGCTTTCGTGGAGGCTTCGTCCACGCCGCCGACGATACGGTCGTTTTCGATGAGTTCGCGCAGGATGTGTCCGGGCAGCACGCGTTCCGGGCAATGCGCGACGAATACGGCGTTTTCCGGATCGGCAACGCCGCCGATTCTTGCGGGCAGTGAAAGGTCGGGCCGCATTTCGGCGAGCCATTCCGCGACCTTCTCCGTGGTGCCTACCGGGCTGGTGGATTCCAGAATGACGAGATCGCCCGCCTTGATGTGCGGTGCGATGGAGCGCGTCGCGGCTTCCACGTAGTTGAGATCGGGTTCGTGCTCGCCCTTGAAGGGCGTGGGCACGGCAAGGATGAAGACTTCCGCCGCGGCAGGTTCGAGCGCGGCCTTGAGGCGTCCGCTCTGCACGGCGGATTTCACCAGCACGTCCAGTTCCGGTTCGCGGATGTGGATGCGGCCTTCGTTGATGGTGGCAACGACGCGCTCGGACACGTCCACGCCATGAATCCGATAGCCCTTGGTGGCAAGAAGGCTCGCCGTCGGCAGGCCGATGTAGCCAAGGCCGACGACGCAGATTCGTGTGTTTTCGATTTCCTCGTTCATCAGGCGTTTTCCTGCTGTTGTCTGTTCGTTGCCCAGGTTTGCAAGGCTTCGGCGATGCGCTGCGCGGCGCGGCCGTCGCCGTAGGGGTTGTGGGCGCGGCTCATGGCGTTCCACTCCGCTTCGTCGTCGAGCAGGCAGCGCGCGCCTTCCACGATATCGGCGGTGCGGGTGCCGACGAGCTTCACGGTTCCCGCGGCAACCGCTTCCGGGCGCTCGGTGGTGTCGCGCATGACGAGCACGGGTTTGCCAAGCGAGGGCGCTTCCTCCTGCACGCCGCCGGAGTCGGTGATGATGATGTGCGCGTTGTGCATGAGCCACACGAACGGCAGGTAATCCTGCGGCGGGATGAGGTGAACGTTGCCGATCCCTGCAAGGATCCGCTTCACGGGTTCCTGCACGTTGGGATTGAGGTGCACCGGGTAGACGATGTCGGCATCGGGATAGTCGGCGGCGAGCGTGGCGAGCGCGCGGCAGATGTTCTCGAAGCCCTGGCCGAAGCTCTCGCGACGATGTGCGGTGACGAGAATCATGCGGCGCTGAAGGCCATGAGGAAGTGCGGCTTCAAGCTGCGCGCGCAACGGCTGATCGCGATGGATTCTTTCCACGACATCCAGCAGCGCATCGACGACGGTGTTGCCGGTGACGAAGATCGTCTCCGGCGCCACGCTTTCCCTCAGCAGCGCGCTTCTTGCCGCGTCCGTAGGCGCGAAGTGCCAGCGCGCGAGCGCGCCCGTGAGCTTGCGGTTCGCTTCTTCCGGCCATGGCGAATACAGGTTGCCGGTACGCAGCCCCGCCTCCACATGGCCGACGGGAATCTTCTCGTAGAAGGCAGCGGTGGCGACAGCAAAGGTGGTGGTGGTGTCGCCATGCACGAGCACCGCGTCCGGCTTTGCGGTACGCAGCACGTCCTTCATGCCGATGAGGATTCGCGTGGTGATGTCGAAGAGGTCCTGCCCCGGCAACATGATGTCGAGGTCGTGATCAGGCGCGATATGAAACAGGTCCAGCACCTGGTCGAGCATCTGCCGGTGCTGCGCGGTGACGCACACCTGTACGTCAAATGCCGCGCACGCCTTCAAGGCATTGACGACAGGCGCCATCTTGATGGCTTCGGGGCGCGTGCCGAAGACGCACAATACTCTTCGCGGTTGCATGTCCACTCTGGCCCTTGCTGTTTACGCGCCGCGCGGCGCCGATGGCACACGGTTCGCGGCGCTCCCGCTCATGATGACGTGGGCGCGTGACCCGGCCTCCGCTGGAGGCGGATGCCGGCGCGCGGCGATGCTCGCGCTTGCAGTTTCCCAAGATTTCACTTGATCCAAGCCCCCCGCCTGGCGTCGTTCTTGCTTTCGGAACAAAAAAACGGCCTGCGTGGAAGCCTTTTCGAATGTGTCGAAGCTGTCTTCGGCCATCCGCTTATCCCCTTCCCGCGGTGGCGTATGCCGGGACAGCCGAATCCGCCGCAATTCTATCGGGAAACGAGGTTATGTGAAATCAAAGAAGCGCTTCCGGACCGAAGTCCGCGGAGAGTGGAAACCCCCAGATGCGTTGCACGCGGCGCGCGCTTCTCGCGGCCGCGCGCCCGTAGGCGCTCTTTAACCGTCCGACGAGTACACCTGGGTGCCGCTTGCGTCACTCACGCTGACGGCGCCGGTCTCGGTGTTCACGGTGATGACGTAGGTCGTGCCGCCGGCGGCTATGGGTGGACTGGTAACAATGTTGCCGCTGACGGTGGCCCCAGGCAGCGCCGCGATGTTCTGGGCCAGCGCCGCGGAACCTCCGGCGTTGCTGACCATGGTCGCGATGCTGCTTGCCCTGGCGGCGTTGATGTTGCCGGTGGACGCCCCGCTCACCTGGACGCCGGGACCCGGCGGGTTGCTGCCGCCGGCAACGGCCACGCCGATGCCGGAGGCGAAGTACAGCCCGATTGCAAGAACTCGAATGCCTTTCATGTCCGCCTCTCCTTAGAACTGCCCGGTGTAGCCAATGGCGAATGCGAATTCGGTGCTGCCGCGCTCTTCGGCAAGGTCGGTCGCGCCGAGAACGATCGAGACCGGCAGCTGCCGCCACGGCACCCAGGAGACGCCGAGGTTGAAGGACTCGCCGGCGTAGTCGCCGATCACGCTGAACTGGCGCGTCACGTTGTAACCAAGGGAAACGAACGGCGCGAAATCCTCCGGATCGTCAGCCGTGCCCAGGCGCCCATCACCCACGCCGACCGTCAACATGAGGCCGCGGGGGTCCCCTGAGGCGTCGAGGTCGAAGTAGTGGCTGTAGGAAATGAACTCGGTGCTGGTGGTGGCGCGGACATGATCCTCGACCGCACCCCAGGACAGACGGCTGTGGTTCTCGGTGCCGACAGCGAGCGAGCCGCGCTTGCCGATGCGGCGGTGAACCTTCAGGGCCAGCGAACCGTCCTCGGCGAAGTCATCAGTCAGGCTGACGATGTTCAGGGCCAGTTCCAGGCCGACGGCCTTCAGCGGATCGCCGACGCCCGCGCCGATGACCAACGACCCGTCGGCTTCGATGCCGCCAACGAAGTCGTTGCCGTCTTCCAGCGTGGAGCCATTCAGGCCGAAGAAGTAGCTTCCCGCGCCGGCGCCGAAGCCGACCGGCGAACCGAACACCACCCCGGGCGAAACCTGGGGCTGGGTAAGAATGGCGTTGAGCAGCTGCCGCAGTTCGGGCGGCAGTTCTTCCAGGGAAACCGTATCAGCGGCGATGACGGGAGTGCTCCAGGCAAGCATGGCCACTGCTGCGAAGGCGGCCAGTCGGCCGCGCCTCGCAACGGGGAATGTCGTCGGTTTCACGATTGACCCTCCAGCGTTTTTCACGCAGTTCTTGTTCCTGCACGCGCGGAGGCGGCTGCCCCACCGTCTCCGGGGCCTTCAATATATATGCCGGAGGGAAGCTACGTTGTAAGAAAATGCTTAATTTCGGGTAATACACCTCAATTGGCCGCAATATTCGGGGATTCTATCCCCAATTATCAGGACAAACCCGGTTGTTGGCTTTCAGAAGCGCGCCGCCATTCTCAACAGGAGATGCCGCCGCCCTTCGCTCGCGCCGCGGCCCCGCGCAAGCGCGAAGCCCAGCTGGAAGCGCTCCCCCGCCACCGGGAACAGGCCCAGCGAGATCCACTCGTCCTGGCCGGTGGGAGTGTCCTCGGCGCTGCCCTCCAGCGCTGCGGCGAACCATGGACGGTCGAGGATGAGCGCCGCGCTGTAGCGGGTCACGTCGGTCACCCGTGTGTGCCGCAAGCCGAGCTGCCAACCGATTCCGCCGGCACGCTGCCCGGCATGCAGGCCGAATTCGGCGCCGTCGCCGCCATCGTGGTGGAATCCGGCATCCAGCCGCAGCAGCGGCGCGCCCGGACGACACAGCAGCGCGCGGCCGATGCCGAAGGTGACGGCATGATCGATCTCACCGTGGATGATCCGATTCTCGTCCCAGTTGGCATAGAGCTGCCAGCGTCCGCGCCAGCCCAGCCGCAGATCGCCCTGGAAGAGGTTGTAGTCGGTGCCGTTCTGCGCGCGCCCGGCAACGTAACCGGCGGAGAGCTCCCCTGCGCTGCGCACGTCGGCGGTCTCGACGAGGAACAGGTGCTCGAGCCGCGTGCTGCGCGGACATTCCTGTCCGGCGGCCGGGATCGGGGCAAGCGACAGCAACAGGACGATGAGCATTCGCGACATGTCCACAGGCTAGGGACGCGGCGAACGCGCGTTGATCGGCGGGATGGAGGATATCGACGGGCCGGCGTACGCGACACGCCGCCCCGGCTAGGGGGAAACGCCGTCGAGGGAATTGCCGATCAGGTTATCGGATCGCCGAAGGCGGCGGCGCGGATCTGGTTGATCTCGTCGCGAAGGCGCGCCGCTTCCTCGAACTCGAGGTTGCGGGCGTGCTGGTACATCTGCTGTTCCATTTCCTTGAGCTTGCGTAACAGCTTGTCCTTCGGCAGCGCGAGATAGCTGTTGGCCTCCTCCGCCACCTGCTGCAAGGGCTTGCGATGAATGGGCGCATTCGGGCGCGCGCCTTCCATGATGTTCGCGACCGCCTTGCGGATGCCCTGCGGCGTGATGCCGTGCTTCGCATTGTGATCCAGCTGCTTCTGGCGGCGGCGCCCGGTTTCCGCGAGCGCGCGCTCCATGGAGCCGGTCATCTTCTCCGCGTACAGGATGGCCCTGCCGTTGACGTTGCGCGCCGCGCGGCCGATGGTCTGGATCAGCGAACCCTCGGAACGCAGGAAGCCTTCCTTGTCGGCATCGAGAATGGCGACCAGCGCGACCTCGGGAATGTCCAGGCCTTCGCGCAGCAGGTTGATGCCGACGAGCACATCGAACACGCCGAGCCTGAGGTCACGGATGATCTCCATGCGCTCGACGGTATCGATGTCGGAATGCAGGTAACGCACCTTGATGCCGTGCTCGGCGAGGTACTCGGTAAGGTCTTCCGCCATGCGCTTGGTGAGCGTGGTGACCAGCACGCGCTCGCCGCGCGCGATGACCTTGTTGGCTTCCGAAAGCAGGTCATCCACCTGGGTGCGCGCCGGACGAATCTCGACTTCCGGATCAACGAGCCCGGTGGGCCGGACCACCTGCTCTACCACCTGCTCGGCGTGGCGTCCTTCGTAAGGCCCGGGCGTCGCGGATACGAACACCATCTGCGGCGCGAGGCGCTCCCACTCGTCGAAGCGCAGCGGCCGGTTGTCCAGTGCCGAGGGCAGCCGGAAGCCGTACTCCACCAGCGTTTCCTTGCGCGAGCGGTCGCCCTTGTACATGCCGCCAAGCTGCGGAATGGTGACGTGCGATTCGTCGACGATGAGCAAGGCATCGGGCGGCAGGTAATCGAACAGGGTCGGCGGCGGCTCGCCCGCCTGGCGCCCGGACAGATGCCGCGAGTAGTTCTCGATGCCGGAGCAGTAACCAAGCTCCAGCATCATCTCGATGTCGTACTGGGTGCGTTGTTCAAGGCGCTGCGCTTCGACCAGCTTGTCCGCCTTGCGCAGCTGTTCCAGGCGTTCCTTGAGTTCTTCCTTGATGGCTTCCACGGCGCGCAGCAGTTTCTCGCGCGGCGTGACGTAATGGCTGGTCGGATAGATGGTGATGCGCGGCGTTTCGCGTTCCACCTGGCCGGTCAGCGGATCGAAGTAAGAGATGCGCTCGATCTCCTCGTCGAACAGCTCGACGCGAATGGCGCGCGTCTCGTTCTCCGCCGGGAAGATGTCGATCACCTCGCCGCGCACGCGATAGGTGCCGGGCCCGAGGTCATACTCGTTGCGCCGGTACTGCAGCTCGGTCAGCCGCCTCAGGATGTCGCGCTGGTTGATGCGCTCGCCACGGACAATGTGCAGCACCATCGACAGATACGACTCCGGATCGCCCAGGCCGTAAATTGCGGAAACGGTGGCGACAATGATGACGTCACGGCGTTCCAGCAGCGCCTTGGTCGCGGACAGTCGCATCTGTTCGATGTGATCGTTGATGGATGCGTCCTTCTCGATGTAGGTATCGGAAGAAGGCACGTAGGCTTCCGGCTGGTAGTAGTCGTAGTAGGAAACGAAATACTCGACGGCGTTGTTCGGGAAGAACTCGCGGAACTCGCCATAAAGCTGCGCGGCCAGCGTCTTGTTGGGCGCCAGCACCAGCGTCGGGCGCTGCACCTTCTCGATGACGTTCGCC
>JAJUFS010000026.1 GCA_029263725.1 Gammaproteobacteria bacterium
ATGGGCGAGGACTACCAGCAGACCAGCGAGGACAGCTCGATGTCCACCGAAGACGACTATCAGTCGGTCTCCGATGACGCGTCCACGACCTCGGAGGACTACCAGCAGACGAGCACGGAGTCCGAGAGCACGGAAGACACCAGCTCCGATTCGGGCGACTGGCGTTAAGGCTGGAACGATTGGATGTGACGGGCGGGCAACGATGACAGCACCGCCGCGAAACAACGGGCCCGCCCGTCGCGCCATTTCTTCCAGGACAACAACAGGAGACAAATCATGAACAAGCGTCTTGCTTACATCGTGGCCTGCGGCGCGCTCGCAACGCCCTTCGCCGCCAGCGCGGCCGGCGGTTACGTTGGCGCGGGCGTCGGATACGCCTCCATCGAGACCGAGGAGATCTTCGATAACGGCATCCGTCTGGAAGACGACCGCAGGACCTGGCAGGTGTATGGCGGCTTCAGATTTGCACCATTCATCGGCCTTGAGGCGAACTACGTGGACTTCGATGAAGCGTCCGACAGCGGCGCGGTATTTTCCAGCGACGGCTTCGGCCTCGCGCTGGCGGGGTACCTTCCGATCACTGACGCATTCACCCTTTCCGCGCGGGTCGGCCAGCTCTGGTGGGACGCGGATGCCAGCGCGAATCTCGGCGACCTGGATTTCAGCTTCGATGACAGCGGCAACGACACCTTCTATGGCGTCGACGCGCGCTTCGGCGGCAACGAGGGCCTGGCCTTCGTGGTCCGCTACGACCGTTTCGATGTCGGCGAAACCGACATAGAGATGCCTTCACTGAACGTTCAGTGGGGTTTCTAGCAAGGACTTTACAGCTGCCTCGGCAGGTCCCCCCCCGTTGCCCCGCACGCTCCCTCGGCGGGGCTCTTTTTTTGGTTCTTCACGTTTTACCGGGGAATGCGGCCCTGATCTTCAGGAAGAAGTAGTTCGAGTCGCGGTAGCCGTAGGCCATTCGCTTGATGACCTTGATGCGGTTGTTCATGCCTTCCAGAACACTGGTGTTGAGGCGATGACGGGCGCTGGCGATGATGCCGTGAACGTACTTTTCGAGTTTTCGTGCGAACGCAATGACCGGCGCCAGGCCGCTGTCCATGGCCATCCGGAACCATTGGTTCCAGCGCCGTTTTGCGGTGTGGGGACTGGGCGCGTACCACAGCGCCTTGAGCTGCTCTTTCAACAGGTACGTCGTGAACAGCGGTTGGTTGGCGGCGAGCAGGTCGTTCAGCGTGACGGCCTGGGCGTCGGTAAGGTTGTCGCGATTGCGCAGCAGCAGCCAACGGCTCTGCTTGATCGCCTTGCGGGCTGGCTTGTCGGCCCGCAGTCGGTTGGCCTGATCGACCCGCACCCGATCAATGACTTCGCGCCCGAACTTGGCCACGACGTGGAACAGGTCGTAGATCACGGCGGCGTTTGGGCAATGCGCCTGCACTTCGAGATCCATGGCCGTGTTCATGTCCATGGCCACTGCCTCGATGTGTTCACAGGCCTCCCCGAGCCACGTGAAGAACGGCCGGATCGCTTCACGTGAACGGCCTTCGCCCACCCACAGCACCTGCTGCGTATCGGCGCACGCGACCACGGTCGCATAGCGATGCCCCTTGTAAAGCGCGAACTCGTCCATGATCAGGCGCCGCAAACGGGTTCGATCCGGTTCAACCACCTCGCGGTGCAGGCGCTGCTGGTCAATTGCCTTGACGGTATCCCAGTGCAGCCCCAGCAGTTCAGCCACTTGGCGCACCGGCAACAGTCGCGCGAGCGCTTCGACGTAACGCACCATGGCTACCGTCAGCGCGCGCCGACCCGCCAGCCAGGTTACCCACTCAACCCGCACCCCACATTGCGCGCAACTCACTCGCCGTACCGGCACGTCCAGCCAAACGCGTCGGTCGAACAGGTCGCGTTCACGCACTCGTCGAAGTGTTGTGTCGTGAACCCGGGAGCAGGATTGGCCACATCCGCTGCAGCGCGGTCGCCGGTCCGCCCGAGGCTGTAGCCGCAACAGCAGGCTGTCTTCGGAAAGTTCGCTGTAATCGTGAAGTTCGAAGCCTTCCCAGAACAGGGAAAGCGCTTTAGGCTCAACCATTGGCGGCGGTCCTTCGCTTTGTGGATTAGGAGTCGTGTCCAATCCAATCTAAACGAAGTCCCGCCGCCTTCTAAATCCCCAACTCCCCGCTAATCCGTGAAGAACCTTTTTTTTGTGGGTCTCGTGAAGGTAGAAGGGAGCAGGACGAAGGAAGAAGATCGTGAGGGCCAGGGACGTGCTCGATTCCTTCCTGCTGTTGCCGGGAAACTGCATCGCTTGTGGCGCAGCCGCCGGGCGCCGCGCCGATCTCTGCGCGGCCTGTGAAGCGGACCTGCCCTGGCTGCATTCCGCCTGCCGGCACTGCGCGCTTCCCGCGCCCCCGGGCACCGGCGCCTGCGGGCGCTGCCTGCGGCGGCCGCCGCCGCAACGGCAGGCGGTTGCCGCCTTCCTCTACGGCTTTCCGATCAATTCCCTCGTACAGCGTTTCAAGTTCCATGGCGATCGCGTCGCGGGCCGGGTGCTGGCGGAGCGGCTCGCTACGGCACTGGAGAACCGTGATGGCTCCCCCGTGCTTGTCCCCGTGCCATTGAGCCGCGTGCGTGAACGCGACCGCGGCTTCAACCAGGCGGCGCTGATTGCCAATGATCTTGCCGCGCGCCTCGGGCTTGTCGTCGATGAGTCGCTCGTTGCCCGCGTGCGGCACACCGAGGAGCAATCCGGGAAGAGCGCGGCGGAACGCCGTCGCAACCTGCGTGGCGCATTCGCGCTCATGGGAACCGCCGTTCCCGCGCACGTCGCCATCGTCGATGACGTGATGACCACCGGCAGTACCATCCACGAGATCGCGCGGCTGCTGCTCGCCGGCGGCGTGAAGAGAGTGGATGCCTGGGTGGTGGCGAGAACGCCCTGATTCAGCTCAGCACGTAGCTCAGCGCGATGCCGCCGAACACGAACATGCCGGACCAGTTGTTGTTGAGAAAGGCGTGAAAGCAGGGCTCGCGCCGGCGCTCACGGATCAGCCACTGCTGGTAGATGAAGGTGAGCGCGCAGAGCACGAGACCCCAGGCGTAGGGCACGCCCAGGCCCGCGTCGCGCCCGACCAGCCAGAGGTTGAAGAGCACCGTCGCCTGCAGCAGGCCGATGATCAGCCGGTCCTGCTCGCCGAACAGGATCGCCGTGGACTTCACGCCGATCTTCAAATCGTCGTCGCGGTCCACCATCGCGTACTGGGTGTCGTACATGGTCGACCACAGCACGTTGGCGATGTAGATCAGCCAGGCGATGGGCGGCACCGTGCCGGTCTGCGCGGCGAACACCATCGGAATGCCCCAGCCGAAGGCCGCGCCCAGTACCACCTGCGGCAAATGCGTCCAGCGCTTGGTGAAGGGATAAAGCGCCGCAAGGCCCGCGCCGGCGAAGGACAGCAGCACGGTGAGGCGGTTCATGGTCAGCACCAGCGCGAAGGCGATCGCCAGCAACGCGAAGAAAAGAATGAGCGCCTCGCGCGCGCTCACCTTGCCGCTGGCAAGCGGCCGGTCCCTGGTGCGCTTCACGTGCGGGTCCACCTTGCGGTCGGCGAAATCGTTGATCACGCAGCCCGCCCAGCGCATCAGGAACACGCCGGCAGTGAACACCACGAACACCTTTGCATCCGGCCGGCCGTCGGCGGCAATCCACAGCGCCCACCATGTCGGCCACAGCAGCAGGAAGGCGCCGATGGGCCTGTCCATGCGCATCAGGCGCGCGTACTGCAAGGCGCGGTCCACGAGCCACGGCAGCGTGCTGCACGCGATGCGGCTGTCGCGCCAGCGGCGCCGCAGGCGGGTCCAGTGAATCTTCAGATCAGGCCAGGCAGAAAACATTCCGAGATCTCGAAACCATGTTCGAAAAACGCGGCGCGCGCGCGGCGCGCCCAGACCGGTCCGGCGAGCGGCATGATGTGCGCGTGGATGAAATCATGCAACTCGTCACCCGCCACCAGGCGCGCAACCTCGAACGCCTCGCGATGAAAGCCGGGCTCTTCATACATCCGTGAACCCAGCGGCTGCTCGCCGAGTTCGGCAAGCCAGGGATGCGCGGCAAGCGTGTCCATCGGCACCAGTGTGCGCGCGAACACGAGCGGCGCGTCGCCATCGCACATGACGATGTCGCGACGGTGCGCGGCGCCTTCCTGCACTTCCTCGATCACGCGCAGGCTGAAGCCGCGCACGCACCGACTGCGCACGCGCGCCGTCAGCGATCCCGTCTCGCCCAGCCACGAGCGCAATGCCTCCGGCGCGTCGGTGCGCGATGCCAGCGGCTGCCATTTGCCGGAATTGCCGTTCATGATTCCTTCAAGCAGAAAATGGACAGGATTGAAGAAGGATTTACAGGATTGCTGATGATAGGCCGCTCACCCTGGGCTTTCCCGGAAGAAAACCCTTTCTCCGGGATTGGTCCTGTGAATCCCGCTGATCCTGTCCATTCAGGCATTGGCATAACGCGCCGAGTCTCCCAGCCAGCGCTGGATCAGGGGCGTGACGCTTTCCGGGAAGTCGCGCAGCACGCGCTGCGCGATCTTCTGCACATGCGGCAGCAGGTCCGCGTCACGCATCAGATCGGCGATATGCAGCTGCGCAAGGCCTGTCTGGCGCGTGCCCAGCACTTCGCCCGGACCGCGGATCTTGAGGTCTTCCTGCGCGATCACGAAGCCGTCGTTGGTCTCGCGCATCACCGCGAGCCTGCGCTTCGCGGTCGCGGACAAGGGCGGCTTGTACATCAGCACGCAGCTGGACGCGACGCTGCCGCGGCCGACGCGACCGCGCAGCTGGTGCAGCTGCGCGAGCCCCATGCGCTCGGCGTTCTCGATCACCATCAGGCTCGCGTTGGGCACGTCCACGCCGACTTCGATCACCGTCGTCGCCACCAGCAGGTCCAGCTTGCCGTTCTTGAACAGCATCATGACCTGTTCCTTCTCGGCGGGCTTCATCCGGCCGTGCACCAGGCCGACGCGGCAGTCCGGCAGGGCAGCGCTGAGTGCGGCGAAGGTCTGTTCCGCGGCCTCGAACTGCATGAGCTCGGATTCCTCGATCAACGGACACACCCAGTACACCTGGCGACCGTGGTCGATCGCCGCGGCGACGCGGGCAACGACCTCGGCGCGCCGCGACTCGGAGATCACCACGGTCTGCACCGGCGTCCTGCCCGGCGGCAGCTCGTCGATGATCGAGGTATCGAGATCCGCGTACGCGGTCATCGCCAGCGTGCGCGGGATGGGCGTGGCAGTCATGATCAGCTGGTGCGGCGCCTGGCCATCGCGCGCGCCTTTCTGCCGCAGGGCGAGGCGCTGGTGGACGCCGAAGCGATGCTGTTCATCGATGATGATCAGCCCCAGCCGCTGGAATTCCACGCCTTCCTGGAACAGGGCGTGCGTGCCGACGATGACCTTGGCACGTCCGCTCGCGGCCTCCTCGAGCTGCTCGCGGCGCTGTTTCGCGGTGAGCTTGCCGGCCAGCCAGGCAACGCGTACGCCGATGGGCTCCAGCCAGTCGAGGAAGTTGCGGAAATGCTGTTCGGCCAGCAGTTCGGTCGGTGCCATCACCACCGCCTGGCAGCCGGCCTCCACCGCCTGCAGCGCGGCGAGCGCGGCCACCACCGTCTTGCCGGAACCGACATCGCCCTGCACCAGCCGCATCATCGGCTCGGGGCGCGCAAGGTCCGCGCGAATCTCCTCATGCACGCGCTGCTGCGCGCGAGTGAGCGCGAACGGCAGGCGCGCGAGGAAGGCCTTGCCGAGCCTGCCGTCGCCGGCGAGCACGGGCGCGGCCTCGCGCCTTGCCTCCAGGCGCCGCTGCTGCAGGCTGAGGTGATGCGCCAGCAGTTCTTCCAGCACCAGGCGGCGCTGCGCGGGATGGCGGCCTTCCGACAATTGCAGCAGGTCCGCATCCAGCGGCGGCCGATGCACGTAGCGCAAGGCGTCGGCGAGCGTCGGGAATCTGGCGTCGGGAATGGCCTGCGGTGGCAGCAGCTCGGCCACCTGGATGCGGCCGGCGGCGAGCAGCTTCAGCGCCTGCGTGGTGAGCGCACGCAGCCGCCCCTGCTGCACGCCCTCGGTGGTCGAATACACCGGCGTGAGATGCTCGGCGGCGGGTGCAGGTTCATCGTTGCGCAGGATGCGGTACTCGGGATGCACCATTTCCAGCGTCTGCGGGCCGCGGCGCGCCTCGCCGAAGGCGCGGATGCGCGTGCCGCGCTGGAAGGCTTCGTGCTGGGCCTTGGAGAAATGAAAGAAGCGCAGCGTCAGCGAGCCGCTGCCGTCGCTGACGCGCACCAGCAGCGTGCGCCGGCCGCGAAACGCCACCTCGGCAAGCTCCACCTCGCCTTCGACGCTGCACGAGACGCCGGGAACGAGCGAGCCCATCGGCACCACCCGCGAGCGGTCCTCGTAGTGCCGCGGCAGGTGGAACAGGATGTCCTGCGCGGTGCGCAGGCCGAGTTTCTCCAGCCGCGCCGCAAGCTGCGGGCCCACGCCGGTGAACCCGGTGATGGGAAAGTCTTCCGCGCGCACTCGCTCAGAGCACCATCACCGCGTCCATTTCCACCGCGACGCCCTTCGGCAATTCCTTCACGCCGATGGCGGCGCGCGCGGGATACGGCTCGGTGAAGTATTCCGCCATGACCTCGTTCACCTTCGCGAAATTGCCGAGATCGGTGAGATAGATGTTGAGCTTGACGATGTTCGAGAAATCGCCGCCCGCAGCGCGGCACACGGCAAGCAGGTTGTCGAACACGCGCCGCACATGCGCATCGAATGGACCTTCGACCACCTGCATGGTCGCCGGGTCCAGCGGAATCTGCCCGGACAGGTAGACCGTGTCGCCGACCTTGACGGCCTGCGAGTAGGTGCCGATCGCGGCCGGCGCGTCGGGCGTGGAGATGATCTCTTTTTTCATTCGTAATCTCCGGGAGACGTAAGACGTGAGAGGCAGGACGACCCTTGAGGCAGGCGCGATCTTTCCACAATCACCATGCGCCGGGAAACTCCGGATGGAAACGCGCTACGAGATCCGTCGTCTCACGTCTCACGCGGCATCACGCCTTCGTTCTCTGAATCCGCAACACCTGCGGCATTTTCTTCAGGTGCCGGATGATGGCGGCGAGATGCTTGCGGTCGTGGACGGCGAACAGGAAGTTGAGCACCGAGGTGGAGCCGTCGCGATCCTGCACGCTGACCTGCTCGATGTTCGAGCCGGTCTCGGCGATGGTGGCCGCCACGGTCGCGAGCACGCCGCGCTGGTTGGCGACCTCGACGCGCACTTCGACGATGAAATCGCGGCCGATGTTCTTCTCCCACTGCACCTCGATCCACTTGTCCGGCTGGTCGCGGTACTCGGCGACGTTGCGACAGTTCTCCCGGTGCACGACGATGCCGCGGCCGGTGGACAGGTAACCGATGATCTCGTCGCCGGGAATCGGGTGGCAGCAGCGCGGCATGGTGACCACCATGCCCTCGGTGCCGCTGATCGCCAGCGGTCCCTGGTAGGCGGCGTTGGTTTCCTCGGGATCGGTGGCGAAGCGGCGCGCCACCAGCGGCGCCGGGCGATGGCCGAGGCCGATGGATTCCAGCAGGTGTTCGAAGGAATCCAGCTTGAAGTCGCGCAGCACCACGTCGATCTGCTCCTGGCGGAGGCTGCGCACCCGCAGGTTGTACGCCTCCAGCGCGCGATCCAGCAGCTTGCGGCCGAGCTCGACGGCTTCCTCTTCCTTCAGGTTCTTGAGGTAGTGGCGGATGTTGGCGCGCGCCTTGGCGGTCACCACGAAGTTGAGCCACGCGGGGTTCGGCCGCGCGTTCGGCGCGGTGATGATTTCCACCGTCTGGCCGTTGACCAGCGGCGTGCGCAGCGGCGCGAGCCGCCGGTCGATCTTCGCGGCGACACAGGTGTTGCCGACGTCGGTGTGCACGGCATAGGCGAAGTCCACGGCGGTGGCGCCGCGCGGCAGGCGGCGGATGTCGCCCTGCGGCGTGAACACGTAGACCTCGTCGGGGAACAGATCGACCTTGACGTTCTCCAGGAACTCCAGCGAATTCCCCGAGCCCTTCTGCATTTCCAGCACGCTGCGCAGCCATTCACGCGCGCGCACTTCCGGCGAGGTGGAGCCGGAGGAGCCGGTCTTGTACAGCCAGTGTGCGGCGATGCCGGACTCGGCGATGCGGTCCATGTCGACGGTGCGGATCTGCACCTCGATGGGCACGCCGTTCGGGCCGAACAGCACGGTGTGCAGCGACTGGTAGCCGTTGGCCTTGGGGATGGCGATGTAATCCTTGAAGCGTCCCGGCACCGGCTTGTAGATGTTGTGCACGACGCCGAGCACGCGGTAGCAGGTGTCCACCTTGTCGACCACGATGCGGAAGCCGTAGACGTCCAGCACCTCGTCGAAGGACAGCGCCTTCTCCTTCATCTTCTTGTAGACGCTGTAAACGTGCTTCTCGCGGCCGCGCAGCTCGGCCTGGATGCTCTCCTCGGCCAGCGCGTTCTCGAAGGCGCGCGTGATGGTCTTGATGATTTCCTTCTGGTTGCCGCGCGCCTTCCGCATGCGCTTTGCCAGCACCCGGTAGCGATGCGGGTACATGGCCTGGAAGCCGAGGTCTTCCAGCTCCAGGCGGAAGTCGTTCATGCCGAGGCGGTTGGCGATCGGCACGTAGATGTCCAGCGTCTCCCGGGCGATGCGGCGGCGCTTGTGCGGCGGCATGGCGTCCAGGGTGCGCATGTTGTGCAGGCGGTCGGCGAGCTTCACCAGGATCACACGGATGTCCTGCACCATGGCGAGCAGCATCTTGCGGAAGTTCTCCGCCTGCGCCTCGGCCTTGGAACGGAACTTGATCTGGGTGAGCTTGGAAACGCCGTCGACCAGCTGGGCGATCTCCTCGCCGAACTGCTGGGCAATCTGGTTCTTTACGGTGGGGGTGTCTTCGAGAACGTCGTGCAGGATCGCGGCAATGAGCGTGGCCTTGTCCATGCGCATTCGCGCGAGGATGCCGGCGACCGCCACGGGATGCGTGATGTACGGTTCGCCGGAGAGGCGCTTCTGCCCCTCGTGCGCCTCGGCGCCGAAACGGTAGGCGCGTTCGATGTCCTGCACCTGGTCTTCGGGCAGGTAGGCGCGCACGGTATCGAGCAGGCTCTCGATCCCCGAACGCTTGCCGCGCGCGGCGCGGCCGAATATGGAAGCGGCGTAGTTCATGCTGCGGCCATGATGACGTACGGCGAGGGCCGGGCTCGATGACGCACTTGCTGGTACATCTCGCCCTCCTCGCCCTTCAACATCGAATCATTGCACGGCCGCGGTTCGCCTCAGATATCCGCCGACGCCTCGCCAGCCAGCGGCGGCAGGTCGTCATCGTCGTTCATCGCCGCGGCTTCGGCCTCGGCAGCCTGCTGGGCCGCAAACGGGTTGTCGGCCTCGTCCAGCACCGCAGCACCGACATGGCCTTCGGCGATTTCGCGCAGCGCGACGACGGTGGCCTTGTCGTTCTCCCAGTCGACGTGCGCTTCCGCGCCATTGGCCAGCTGGCGGGCGCGCTTGGCGGCTACCAGCACCAGCTCGAACTGGTTCTTGACGTTCTCAAGGCAATCTTCAACGGTAACGCGGGCCATGCTGAATCCTCGAAAAATACTGTAGCGAAAAGGCCTTGCAGTCTATCGCAGGCACTCGTTTGCCGCCACCGGCAATCAGGACAGGGCGAGCAGCGAATCCACCAGCGGGCGCAATGCCGGGTGGCCGGGATCCTGCCCGTTCTCGCCGCGCAGGACGTGCTTCAATGCTGCCAGCGCATCATCGAAATCGTCATTGACGATCACGTGGCGGAACTCCTGCCAGTGGGACATCTCCTCGACCGCCTCGCGCAGGCGGCGGGCGATGACCTCATCGGCGTCCGTGCCGCGGCCGCGCAGGCGGCGCTCCAGCTCCTCGCGCGACGGCGGCAGGATGAACACCGTCTCGCAGTCCGGCCAGGCGCGGCGCACCTGCTGCGCACCCTGCCAGTCGATCTCCAGGATCACGTTGCAGCCGGTGGCGAGCAGCGACTCGACCTGGGCGCGGGCCGTGCCGTAGTAGTTGTCGAATACCCGCGCGTACTCGAGGAAGGCGCCGTCCTCGATCATGCGCTCGAACTCGGCGCGATCGACGAAGAAATAATCCTTGCCGTGCACCTCGCCCGGCCGCTGCGGGCGGGTGGTGTAGGAAACGGAAAAGCACACGTCCGGCAGGTCGCGCACCAGCGCCTTGACCAGGCTGGTCTTGCCAGCGCCGGAGGGCGCGGAGATGACGAACAGTTTTGCCTGCCGCTGTGTCATTGCCTGTTCCTGTCGGGTCATGAGACGTGAGTCGCAAGACGATTTACCCTGCTCCGTCTCACGTCTCACGATCACTCGATGTTCTGTATCTGCTCGCGCATCTGCTCGATGAGCACCTTGAGGTCCACGGAGGCCCGGGTGGTTTCCACATCCTGCGATTTCGAGCCCAGCGTGTTCGCCTCCCGGTTGAACTCCTGCATCAGGAAATCCAGCCGCCGGCCGACGGGCTCGTTGCGCTGCAGGGCGTCCTGGAGTTCCTTGACGTGGCTTTCCAGGCGGTCGAGCTCCTCGTCCACGTCCATGCGCTGCGCCTGGTAGACGAGTTCCTGCTCGAGGCGGTCGATGTCGGGATCGGCGCTGACCTCGGCAAGACGGGCATCGAGCCTGGCCCGCATGGCGGCGCGCACCTCGGGAAGCCGCGCCCGCACCCTGGCGACGATTTCGCTCACTGCGCGGGCACGCTCGCTGATGAGGGCGGCGATGCGCTCGCCCTCGGCGCGACGGTTGTCGCGCAGCTCGGCCAGCGCCTGGTCAAGCAGCGCGAGCGCCGCGGCGTGCAGCGGACCCTGTTCGGGTTCCTGTTCGCCGATGACGCCGGGCCAGCGCATCAGGTCCAGCGGCGAGAGTTCCCTTTCGACATTCAGGATGCGGCCGATGCGGGCGTGTGCATCGCGCAGCTGCCGCACCAGCAGCTCGTTGACGGCGAGCTGCACGTCGCTGGACTCGGAACGGTCCCAGCGCAGGCTCACGTCCACCTTGCCGCGACTGAGCTGCGCACCGATGCGCTCGCGGATGACGCCCTCCAGGGCGCGGAACTCTTCCGGCAGGCGCAGGTTGGGTTCGAGGTAGCGGTGATTGACGGAGCGAAGCTCCCAGACGAGCCGACCCCAGGGGCCGCGCTCTTCCCGGCGAGCGAAACCGGTCATGCTGTAGATCATTGCTGCCCCCGGGAAGTACCTGGCCTGGGCCGCCTGGGTTGGCGGCGCGGAACGGAAAGCTGGCATTATACGGGCGAATTGCCGGGGACCAAGCGACGGAGCCGTTGATGGATTTTCAGACCGCCGAGGTAAGCCTCCAGGGTGATCGCGAGGTGAATCAGGACCGGCTCGGCGTGCTGATCAGCGACACGGAAGTGATGCTCACGGTCTGCGACGGCATGGGCGGACATGAGGACGGCGAGCTGGCCGCCCGCACCGCGGTCGAGGTGTTCACCGCGCAATTCAAGGAGCAGAAACCCGCCATCGACGCCGCACCCGCCTTCTTGCGCGACGCCATCGAACAGGCGCACCAGCAGGTAGTGCGCGCCGGCATCAGGAAGCCGCTGGATCATCGTCCCCGCACTACCGCCACGCTATGCGTGATTTCCGCCGCCCAGGCGGTGTGGGCGCATGTCGGCGACAGCCGCGTCTACCTGCTGCGCCGGAACGAGGTCCTGCGCCGGACGCGCGACCACAGCGCGGTCGAGTCGCTGTTCCAGCGCGGCGCGATCAGCGAGGCGCAGATGCTCACCCATCCGATGCGCAACTTTGTCGAGGAATGCCTGGGCGGCGAGCCGGACCTGCCGCGCATCGAGATCAGCGAGGCGACCGCGCTTGAAACGGGCGACGTGATCCTGCTGTGCAGCGACGGCTTCTGGGCGCCGCTGGAAATGAGCGTGGTCGCGGAGCGGCTGTGCACCGAGCCCGACCTGCAGGAATCGCTCGAGGAGCTGGCGCAGGAGGCCGCCGCCGCGGCCAGCCCGCACTCCGACAACGTCACCGCCGTGGCCTTCCGCCTCGAATAGCCGCTCCGGGCGGCGCCCGCTTGCGGCTATACTTCCCGCCCGCCTCAATCAAGGAATTGCCATGCGCCCCAGCGGCCGGGCGGCGAACGAGCTTCGCCGCATCGAACTTCTCACCGATTACACCCAGCATGCGGAAGGCTCCGTGCTCGCGAGCTTCGGCAACACCCGCGTTCTGTGCACGGCCAGCGTCGAGGACCGCGTGCCGCCCTGGCTGAAGGGCAAGGGCCAGGGCTGGGTCACCGCCGAGTACGGCATGCTGCCGCGGGCCACGGGGCAGCGTACGCAGCGCGAGGCGGCGCGCGGCAAGCAGAGCGGCCGCACCCAGGAAATCCAGCGGCTGATTGGCCGTTCGCTGCGCGCGGTCACCAGCCTGGAAGCGCTGGGCGAGAACACCATCACCCTGGACTGCGACGTGCTGCAGGCCGATGGCGGCACGCGCACCACCGCCATCACCGGCGCGTATGTCGCGCTGGCCATGGCCATCGAGCGGCTGATGGCCGGCAAGCGCCTGCGCCGCAATCCGCTGATTGGCAGCGTCGCGGCGGTATCCGTCGGCATCTGGCGCGGCACCCCGGTGCTGGACCTCGATTACGCCGAGGACTCGGAGGCCGAGACCGACATGAACGTGGTCATGAACGACGCCGGCGCCTTCATCGAAGTACAGGGCACGGCGGAAGGCCACGCCTTCCGGCGCGAGGAGCTGGACCGGATGCTCGATCTCGCCGCCGGCGGCATCGCCACGCTGATCGCCGCCCAGCAGGAAGCGCTGGAAGCATGGCGCGCGCGCTGATGTTGCCGGCCCGGGAACTGGTGCTTGCCAGCGGCAACGCCGGCAAGCTGGCCGAAATCGCCCGCCTGCTCGAACCGCTGGGGCTCGTCATCCGCACGCAGACCGAGTTCGGGATCACGCCGCCGGAGGAAACGGGGCTGAGCTTCATCGAGAACGCGATTCTCAAGGCGCGGCATGCCGCGCGGCTCTCCGGCCTGCCCGCGCTCGCCGACGATTCGGGGCTGGAAGTCGATTTCCTGAACGGCGCGCCCGGCATCTACTCGGCGCGTTACGCCGGCGAGGACGGCAATGACGCCGCCAACAACCACAAGCTGCTGGGCGCCCTGGAAGGCGTTCCCGCCGAACAACGCAGCGCGCGCTTCCGCTGCGTGATCGCGCTGCTTCGCCACGCCGAGGACCCGATGCCGCTGGTGGCCACCGGCACCTGGGAAGGTCGCATCCTCGAAGCGCCGCGCGGTGAAGGCGGCTTCGGCTATGACCCGCTGTTCCTCCCCGCGGGCCTGGAACGCACCGCCGCCGAACTCGGCAAGGCGGAGAAGAACCGGCTCAGTCATCGCGGCCAGGCATTGCAGGCGCTGCTCGCGCTGCTTTCCTGAAGCCTTGCCGCGATCACCCTTTCGCGCCTCCGCGCCAGCCCTTAGCCTCACGCCCATGCCGCCGCTCACGCTCTACATTCATCTGCCCTGGTGCGTCCGCAAGTGCCCGTACTGCGACTTCAACAGCCACGCCCTGCGCGACGAGCTGCCGGAAACCGCCTACGTCGAGGCGCTCGCCCGCGACCTGGACTTCGCCTGTGCATCGCTGGACGGTGAACGTCCGATCGAGGCGGTGTTCTTCGGCGGCGGCACGCCCAGCCTGTTCTCACCCGATGCCATCGGCCGCATCCTTGAGCACGCCGGCAAGCGGCTCGGCTTCGCCGAGGATGTCGAGATCACCCTCGAGGCCAATCCCGGCACCATCGAGCATGGCCGCTTCAGCGACTACCGCGCCGCGGGCGTCAACCGCGTCTCGCTGGGCGTGCAGAGCTTCGATGAGGTACAGCTGCAAACCCTCGGCCGGATCCACGACCGGCGCGCCGCGGTCGCGGCTGCCGAGGAACTGCACGCGGCCGGCATCGCCAACTTCAACCTCGATCTGATGTTCGCGCTCCCCGGGCAGACGGTGCAGGGCGCGCTCGCGGACATCGAGCAGGCGCTCATGCTCGAGCCTGCACACATCAGCCACTACGAGCTCACCCTGGAACCGAACACGCTGTTCGCGGTACGCCCGCCTGCGGGAATTCCGGACGAGGACCAGGCGGCCGACATCGCCGTCGCCTGCCGTGCACGGCTCGCCGAGGCCGGCTTCGAGCGCTACGAGATTTCCGCCTTCGCCCGGCCGGGACGGCGCTGCCGGCACAATCTCAACTACTGGTCCTATGGCGATTACCTCGGCATCGGCGCGGGCGCCCACGGCAAGCTGACGCTCGCCGACGGCCGCATCCTGCGCAGCGCCCGTTGCCGGCACCCGAAGGACTACCTGGAGCGCGCCGGTCATGCCGGCGCCATCGTCGAGCAGCGCGAGGTGTCGCCGGAGGAGCGGGTCTTCGAGTACATGCTCAATCGCTCGCGCCTGGTGGAAGGCGGCAGTGCCGCCGATTTCAGTGAGTACACCGGGCTTGAGGCCGGCCGGCTGGCTCCCGGGCTGGCGAAGGCCGAGCAGCTGGGGCTGGTCCGGCGCGAGGGCGATGCCTGGCAGCCGACGCCGCGCGGTTTCGAATTGCTGAACGAACTGCAGGCCTTGTTCCTGCCTGCCGCTCCCTGAGGGAAAACCCCCGCTAATCAGCAGGATGCGCGCGGCTCCCCGGCCCGGCCGCCGCGGTTTATTCACACCGGCGCCGCCAATGTCAAGCTGGCGACAAAACTGTCAACCCGCTGCCCCAGGCACCTGCGATCCGCTCGCAAATTATTGTTTTTCAAGAAATTGTATCGTTGGTCAGTTTTTCGCCGATCTGTCACAAAGGGCGTCCTGACGGCCTTCGGAAGCCGATTCCCGCACTTCATGCACAGAGTTATCCACAGATTCTGTGGATAGTGCCGAAACCCGTGCATGGTCAGGGGCTTAGCTGGAACAGGTGAGGCGCTTGCGAGAAGTTCTTCTTAAGTAGGAGTACCCTGCGTGAGGGGCGAATGCTCTCTTGCGACAACCGCCGCTTGCCTTTAAGATGCGCGGCTCGCTTCGGATCCCGCGGATCCAGACTGATTGCCGAGGAACTTATGAAGGCTGACATCCATCCGGACTACAAGATGATCAAGGTTACCTGCAGCTGCGGGAACACCTTCGAGACTCGTTCGACGCGCGGTGAAGACCTGCCGATCGAAGTGTGCTCGCAGTGCCACCCGTTCTACACGGGCAAGCAGAAGATCGTCGACACCGGCGGCCGCGTGGACAAATTCCGCCGCAAGTACGCGCGCTGATCGCTGCCACAATCCGCTTTGCCGAAGGCGCCCGGAGATGCTCCGCGGCGCCTTTTTGCGTTGATAGAACCTTCTGCCCGCCCTTCGTCGAATGTGCCGGCAACCCGCCCCTGATATAATCCCGCGGCTGGCTGCGCGCCCATCGGCGTATCCGTCGATCCTCGCGTCCGATAACTCCAATTCCAACTGCGATCCATGCAGCGGACCGGCGCGGAGCTCACAGGGGGGCAGACGCCCAACAAGAGACCAGGAGCAAGCGGAATGACTGACAAGCACTTCAAGCTGGTAAACCCGGAGACCGACAAGTCGGTGGATATCCCACTGCACGAGGGCAGCGTCGGACCGGCAGTGCTGGACATCGCCAGCCTCTACAAGGAGCACGGCGTGTTCACCTACGATCCGGGCTTCGGCGCCACGGCCAGCTGCAAGAGCTCGATCACCTACATCGACGGCGAACAGGGCATCCTGCTCTACCGCGGCTACCCGGTCGAACAGCTCGCCGAGAAGTCGAGCTTCATCGAAGTCTCCTACCTGCTCCTGCACGGCGAACTGCCGACCAAGGAGCAGCTGCAGCGCTTCAACCAGCAGATCGTCTATCACACGATGATCAACGAGTCGCTGCTGCGATTCTTCCACGGCTTCCACTACGATGCGCATCCGATGGCCATGCTGTCGTCCGTGGTGAGCTCGCTGTCCGCGTTCTACCACGGCTCGACCAACATCCACGAGCCGGAAGACCGCGACCTGTTCGCCACCCGCATCATCGCCAAGATTCCGACCATCGCCGCCGCCGCCTACAAGCACTCCATCGGCCAGCCGTTCATCTATCCGCGCAACGATCTCGGCTACTGCGAGAACCTGCTGCGGATGTTCTTCGCGGTGCCCGCCGAGGAATACGAAGTCGACCCGGTGGCCGCGGAGGCGCTGGACCTCCTGTTCATCCTGCACGCCGACCACGAGCAGAACGCCTCGACGTCCACCGTGCGTCTGGCCGGCTCCGCCGGCACCAATCCGTACGCGGCGATCGCCGCCGGCATCGCCACGCTGTGGGGACCGGCGCATGGCGGCGCGAACGAGGCCGTGCTGAAGATGCTCGATGAGATCGGCAGCGTGGAGAACATCGACAAGTACATCGCCAAGGCGAAGGACCGGAACGACCCCTTCCGCCTGATGGGCTTCGGCCATCGCGTCTACAAGAACTACGACCCGCGCGCGAAGATCATTCGCGAGATGTGCCACAAGGTGCTGAAGAAGCTCGGCAAGGAAGACGATCCGCAGCTCGAACTGGCGATGCGCCTCGAGGAGATCGCGCTGAAGGACGAGTACTTCGTCGAGAAGAAGCTCTACCCGAACGTCGACTTCTACTCCGGCATCATCTACAAGGCGCTGGGCATCCCGGTCAGCATGTTCACGGTGATGTTCGCCATCGCCCGCACCGTCGGCTGGGTGGCGCACTGGCAGGAAATGATTTCCGACCCGGCGACGCGCATCGGCCGTCCGCGCCAGCTTTACACGGGCGCGACCCGGCGCGACTACGTCGATCTCGACAAGCGCTGAGGAGCTTTCGCAAACAAAAAACCCTCTCCAGCCGGAGAGGGTTTTTTCATGCCTGCGTGTTGCCGTCGATCAACGGTGATACGGCACGCTGAGCTCATGCACGGCGCGGATCATCACGCCCGCGTTCTCGGGATCGACACCCGGTGTGATGCCATGACCGAGATTGAACACGTGACCGCTGCCGTGACCGAAGTCGGCAAGAATCTTCGCGACCTCTGCGCGGATCCGCTCCGGTGAGCCGTACAGTACGCCCGGATCCAGGTTGCCCTGCAAGGCCACCCGGTCGCCGACGCGCCGGCGCGCCTCGCCGATGTTGATCGTCCAGTCGATGCCGACCGCGTCCGCACCGCAGGCGGCGATGTCTTCCAGCCACAGGCCGCCGTTCTTGGTAAAGACGATGGATGGCACGCGGCGGCCTTCCGCTTCCTTCACAAGACCTGCGACGATGCGTTCCATGTACTGCAGCGAGAACTCGCGGTAGGCGGCATCGCTCAGCGCCCCGCCCCAGGTGTCGAAGATCATCACGGCCTGCGCGCCCGCCGCGATCTGCGCGTTCAGATAGGCGATGACGCTGTCGGCAAGCTTGGACAGCAGCTGGTGCGCGGTCGCCGGCTCGCTGTAGATGAGTCCCTTGATGCGCGAGAAATCCTTGCTGGAACCGCCTTCGACCATGTAGGTCGCCAGCGTCCAGGGGCTGCCGGAGAAACCGATCAGCGGCACGCGGCCGTTGAGCTCGCGACGGATCAGGCGCACCGCGTCGAGCACGTAGCCAAGCTGCTGCTCGGGATCGGGCACGCCCAGCGCTTCGACCGCCCTGCGATCCTGCACGGGACGTTCGAACTTCGGACCTTCACCGGCGACGAAATGCAGGCCAAGGCCCATGGCATCGGGAATGGTGAGAATGTCGGAGAACAGGATCGCGGCATCCAGCGGATACCGATCGATGGGCTGCAAGGTCACCTCGCATGCCATCTCCGGCGTCTTCATCAGCGTCACGAAATCGCCGGCGCGGGCGCGGCTGGCGCGGTACTCCGGCAGGTAACGGCCCGCCTGGCGCATCATCCAGACGGGAGTGACATCCACCGGTTCGCGCAGCAGCGCGCGCAGGAATCGATCATTCTCGAGCTTCATGCAAACACCTCGGCAATTTCCGCCTGGATGGCTTCCGCGGCGGCACGGGGGTTGTCGGCGCCACGTATCGGCCTGCCGACCACGATGTAGTCGGCGCCATTGCGGAACGCCTGGGCGGGAGTGACGACACGCTTCTGATCGTCGACAGGACGGTTGTCCACCGGGCGGATGCCGGGCGTGACGACCATGAGTCGCGGCCCCAGCTCGGCGCGCAGTGCCGCGGCCTCCAGGCCGGAAGACACCACGCCATCGCAACCGGCTGCCAGCGCACGACGCGCGCGCGACAGCACCAGCTTCTCCACGTCCACGTCGAAACCCAGATCATCGAGGTCGCCGCGATCCAGGCTGGTGAGCACGGTCACCGCGAGAATCTTCAGGTCACCCTTGTTCTCGCCGGCCGCTTCCATGATCGCCTGGTTGCCGTGGATGGTCGCGAAGGTGGCGCCACGACGGGACAACTGGCGAATCGCCGAGCCGACCGTCGCGGGCACGTCGAAGAACTTGAGATCCACGAACACCTTGCAGCCGCGTTCGACCAGCTCGTCGAGAAATTCGAAGTAGCCGTCGTTCATGAACAGCTCCATGCCGAGCTTGTAGAACTTCACCGTATCGCCGAGCGTGTCGACGATGCGGCGCGCCGCCGCAATGTCCGGCACGTCCAGCGCGACGATCAGGCGTTCATCGACGGGAATGGGCTTGTCGGAAAGGAGCTTGGAAGTCATGGCGCGGCCTTCGTGGACGGGGAAGCGGCCGCGATTCTACCATGCGGGGCCCGTTCAGACGGCCCGCGACTCCTGCAGCACCGCGCTGATGGCCTCCGCCGAGCCGATCTGCCGGATGACGGGACGGCCGGCAGCCTCGAGAAGTATCAGCCGCCAGCCGTCGGCGCGATGTTTCTTGTCCAGGCGCATCGCATCCAGCATCGCCTCGGGCTCGATGCCGGCGGGCAGTCCGACGGGCAGGCCAAGGCGCTGGAGCAGGGTGACAAGGCGGCTCCGCAGGCTCGAATCGGCATCCAGCAATTTCTCGGAAAGACGAGCTGCGATCACCAGGCCCGCTGCCACCGCCTCGCCGTGCAACACCTGGTAGCCGCTCAGCTTCTCGATGGCATGGCCGAAGGTGTGGCCGAGATTCAGCACCGCGCGGATGCCGCTCTCCCTTTCGTCCATGGAAACGATGCGCGCCTTCACTGCGGAGCAGCGATCCACCAGCGCCGACAACCCATCCTGGTCACCGGCATTGAATCGATCAGCCTCCCGTTCGATCCAGGCGAGCATTTCCTCGCCATCGATCAACGCTGTCTTGATTGCCTCCGCCATGCCGCAGGCGAACTCGCGGCGTGGCAGGGTCGCGAGCGTCGAGACGTCGGCGATGACGGCGACAGGCGGATGGAAGGCGCCGATGAGGTTCTTGCCCGCGGGATGATCG
>JAJUFS010000050.1 GCA_029263725.1 Gammaproteobacteria bacterium
GATGAAGCTTTTCAACACGCTCGATGACCTGCCGGAGAACGGCGAGGGCCTTGCCGAGGTGCGCCGCGAAGGCTATGGCATCCTGCTGCGCGTGCTGCACCCGGTCGCGCCGCACTTCACCGAGGAACTGTGGCAGAAGCTTGGTTTCGGCGAGGACATCCTCGAAGCCGGCTGGCCGGAAGTGGACGAGTCCGCGCTGGTGCGTGATGAGATCGAGCTTGTCGTGCAGGTCAACGGCAAGCTGCGCGGCCATGTCTCCGTGCCGGCGTCCGCCTCGCGCGAGGAAATCGAAGCCGCCGCCATCGCGGATGCCAACGTGCAGCGCTTCATTGAAGGAAAGCCGGTACGCAAGGTCATCGTCGTTCCTGGCAAGCTGGTGAACGTGGTCGTATAGAAAATCCCTCCCCGGCCCTCCCTTTGGAAAAGAGAGGGAGAAAAGCGCCGCTTCTTCATGGGTGAGCGAGCGCTTTCACCCCCTTTCTCAAAGGGGGGCGCCGCGCAGCGGCGGGGGGATTTTCGGAATTGATGCAAGGTCGGAAAAGCTTCGCGACCAAATGCCGTTCCATGATGCGAGACAGAGGAAGCCGAACGTGCGACTGAAACTGTTCACATTGATGCTCGCCACCCTGCTCGCCGGTTGCGGCTTCCAGCTTCGTGGCGACACCGCGCTGCCGCCTGAAATGCAGGCCACCTACATCGACTACCGCGGCGGCGACGGCGAGCTGCTGCGTGCCATCGCGCGTGCGCTCACGCTGAATGGCGTCGAGGTCGTGCAGGCGCGCGAACGGGCGACGGGCGTGCTGCAGATCCTTTCCGCGTCCGCGCCGCGCCGCGTGCTGGCGCGTGACATGCAGGGGCGGCCGCAGGAATACGAGATTCGCGTGCTGCTGGTGTTCCGCGTCCTGGACGCCGAAGGGAAGATTCTCGTCGAACAGCAGGAAGTCACCCGCCAGAACAACCTGCTGCTCGATCCCACCGATCCCCTGACCAACCGCAGCGAAGTCGACTACGCCGTCGAGGCGATGCGCGAGGACGCCATCTGGGAAATGCTGCGGCGGATTTCCGTCGCCACCACGGACGGCACATGACGCTCTATCCGGAGAAGCTCGCCGAGCACCTGAAGCAGCCGCTCGCCCCCATCGACCTGCTCGCCGGCGACGAGCCGCTGCAGCTCGGCGAGGCGGCGGATGCCATTCGCGCTGCCGCGCGCGCGCAGGGTTATTCCAGCCGGGAAGTGTTCTTCGCCGAGCGCGGCTTCGACTGGCAGGCGCTGCGCGCCGCGGGCGAGAGCCTGTCGCTGTTCGCCGAGCGCCGCCTGCTGGAATTGCGCCTGCCGACCGGCAAGCCGGGCGACGCGGGTGCGGCCATGCTGACGGAATTCGCCGCCCGTCCGCCCGAGGACACGGTGCTTCTGGTGATTTCCGCGCGCGTCGACAAGAAGAACAAATGGGTGGGCGCGCTCGAGAAGGCGGGCGTGTTCATCGAGTTCTGGCCCATCGAGGCGGCGCAACTGCCGCGCTGGATCGAGGCGCGCATGGCGAGCCGCGGTCTTGCCGCGGATCGCGAGGCGGCGCAGCTGCTCGCGGATCGCGTCGAGGGCAACCTGCTCGCCGCCGCGCAGGAAATCGACAAGCTGGCCTTGCTGGTGAGCGGCAAGGCGGATGCGGAAGCGGTGCGTGAAGCGGTGGCAGACAGCGCGCGCTTCGACATCTTCCAGCTGACCGATGCCGCGCTTGCCGGCGATGCGCCGCGCGCGCTCAGGATGCTCGGCGCGCTGCGCGGCGAGGGCGTGGAGCCCGTGCTGGTGATCTGGGCGCTGGCGCGCGAGATTCGCCAGCTGGCCGAAATGGCGTTCAAGGTCGCGGGCGGCACGCCTGCGGCGCGCGTTGCCGGCAGCGTCTGGCCGAAGAAGCGCCAGCCCTTGTTCGTGCGCGCGCTGGAACGTTTGCCGGTGAAAGCCTGGGAAAGGCTGTTGCTGGAAGCCGCCCTCGTCGATCGCCAGGTGAAGGGCGCACGCCCGGGCGATGCCTGGCAGAGCCTGGAGCGGCTGGTGGCGGCGATGGCCGGCAGCCCGCTGTCGCGAGGTGCGGCATGAGCCTGCGCATCGGCATCATGGGCGGGCTGTTCAACCCGGTGCACTACGGCCACCTGCGCGCGGCCACCGAAGCCCGCGATCTGCTGGCGCTGGATCGCGTGCATTTCCTGCCCTGCGCGGTGCCGCCGCACCGCGAGGCGCCGGGGGTGAGCGCGGAACTGCGCGCGCGCATGGTGGAAGCCGCGCTGCAGGGCGCGCAGGGACTGGTGCTGGATGCACGCGAACTCGCGTTGCCTGCGCCTTCCTACACGGTACGTACGCTGGAAGACATGCACCGCGAAATGCCGCAGGCGTCCTTCGTGCTGCTGCTCGGCGAGGACGCCTTCCGCGGCCTGCCGCGCTGGCACCAGTGGCAGCGCATTCCCGAGCTTGCGCACGTTGCCGTGCTACGGCGGCCAGGCGCGGAGAATGCGCCATATCCCGACGCGTTGCGCGAATGGGCGGCAAAGGCGGAAACTGCACCCGGGACATTGTTCGAATCGCAGGCGGGCGGGCTCACGCACTGCAAGGTCACGGCGCTGGACATTTCATCGACCCGCATCCGCGAGCTGCTGCAGGCGGGCCGCGATCCGCGTTACCTGCTGCCCGATGCCGTGCTGGATATCATCGCCCGCGAAAATCTCTATCGAGGTAAGACAACCTGATGCAAGCCGAAGAACTGCGCGATCTCGTCGTCAAGGCGCTGGAAGACGTCAAGGGCGTGGACATCACCCCAGTGGACGTCCGCGGCAAGACCGCCATCACCGATTTCATGGTCATCGCCACCGGCACCTCCGACCGGCACGTGAAGGCGCTCGCGGACAATGTGCTCAAGGAAGCCCGCGAGCACGACATCCGGCCGCTCGGCGTGGAAGGCGAGCGCGAAGGCGAATGGATACTGCTGGATCTCAATGACGTCGTCGTGCACGTGATGCTGCGCGAGACGCGCGACTTCTACAACCTCGAGAAGCTCTGGTCGCTGGACGCGAGCGCCTGATGAAGATCCGCCTGCTGGCCATCGGCCAGAAGATGCCCTCATGGGTGGAGGCGGGTTACCAGGAATACGCCGCGCGCATGCCGCCCGAATGCCGCCTCGAACTCGTCGAGCTGCCGCTCGCTTCCCGCGGCAAGAGCAAGCCCCTGGAACGAACCATCCGCGAGGAGGGCGAGAAGCTGCTCGCCGCGCTCTCCGGCGAGATGCTCATCGCGCTGGACGTGCGCGGCAGGCCCTGGAGCACCGAACAGCTCGCCGAACAGCTCGCCGGCTGGATGCAGGGCGGGCGCGACGTTGCCCTCGTCATCGGCGGCCCGGATGGCTTGTCGGAGGAAGTGCTCGCTCGCGCCGAGCGCCGCTGGTCGCTCTCGCCGCTCACCTTGCCGCACCCGCTGGTGCGCATCGTCGTCGCCGAACAGCTTTATCGCGCGATGAGCATACTCAAGGGGCATCCGTATCATCGGGCGTGAAACAGGGAGAAGGAAGAAGCAAAAAAGCTGCGATCTTCTACCTTCTCCTTCTCCTTTCTACCTTCTTTCCCGAAATCTTCCTGGAGAGACATGAGCGATAACAGCACGCGGACACTCATCCTCGCCTCCTCCTCACCCCGCCGAAAGGCATTGCTGGAACAGCTCGGCATCCGCTGCGAAGTGCGACCGGTAGATATCGACGAGAGCATGCGTGAAGGCGAAACGCCGCGCGGCTACGTCGAGCGGCTGGCGCTGGAGAAGGCGCGCGCCGCGCGCACCGATGACGGCGCGGTCGTGCTTGGCGCCGATACCGCGGTGGTGGTCGATGACGACATCCTTGGCAAGCCGCGCGACTTCGCGCATGCGCGCGAGATGCTGAAACGGCTTGCGGATCGCGAACACGAGGTGCTTACCGCCGTGGCGGTGGTCGCCGGCGCGCACGAGGAAGTGGTCACGACGACAAGCCGCGTGGTGTTCGGGCCGCTGGCGGACGAGACAATTGAGGCATACTGGGCAACGGGCGAGCCGGCAGACAAGGCCGGCGCCTACGCGGTACAGGGAATCGCCGGTGCCTTCGTGCGCGAACTGCACGGTAGCGTGACCGGCGTGATCGGCCTGCCGCTGTACGAGACGGTGGAGCTGCTGCACAGGTTCGGCATCCACGCGCTGTCGCGTTGAATCGTCTCCCCAGGGGGATCTGCATGAGCGTCGAGATACTCGTCAACGTCACACCACGGGAAACCCGCGTTGCGCTGGTTGAGAACGGCGTGCTGCAGGAAGTGTTCATCGAGCGCGCGCAGCGCCGCGGCCTCGTGGGCAACATCTACAAGGGCAAGGTGTCGCGTGTGCTGCCGGGCATGCAGGCGGCGTTCATCGAGGTGGGGCTCGAGCGCACCGCGTTCCTGCACGCCTCGGACATCGCCAAGACCGCCTACGCCGGCGACGAGGTGCAGGAAGCGCGTCCTGCCGACATCCGCGAGCTGCTGCACGAAGGCAAGGAACTGCTGGTGCAGGTGCTGAAGGACCCGCTCGGCAGCAAGGGCGCGCGCCTTACCACGCGCATTTCCATTCCTTCCCGCTATCTCGTCTACATGCCGGACGGCAAGGGCGTGGCGCTGTCCACGCGCATCGAGGACGAGGACGAGCGCAACCGTCTCCGCGAAGTGGTGGAGATGAGCATTGCGCAGTCGCCCGAGCAGGCCAACGGCATGATGCCTGGCGGCTACATCATCCGTACCGCCGCCGAAGGCGCGTCGCTCGATGCGCTGCGCGCCGACATGATGTTCCTCAACCGTCTTTGGGAACGCGTGCGGCAGCGCTCGCGCGAGGCCAGGGCGGGCGAGCTGGTGCACGGCGACCTGCCGCTGCCGGTGCGCACGCTGCGCGACTTTCTCGATTCCGACGTCGAGCAGGTGCGGGTCGATTCGCGCGCTGCCTGGGAGGAGATGCGGAAGTTCACGGAAATGTTCATCCCCGAGATGACCAGCCGCATCGAGCATTACACCGGCGACCGGCCGATCTTCGACTTCTACAACGTCGAGGAGGAAATCCGCCGCGCGCTGGAGCGCAAGGTGCCGCTGAAATCGGGCGGTTACCTCATCATCGACCAGACCGAGGCGATGACCACCATCGACATCAACACCGGTGCCTTCGTCGGTTATCGCAATCTCGAGGAAACCATCCTCAAGACCAACCTTGAGGCCGCGCAGGCCATCGCGCGCCAGCTCAGGCTGCGCAACCTCGGCGGCATCATCATCATCGACTTCATCGACATGACCGACAACGAGCACAAGAAGATGGTGCTCGCCGCGCTGGAAAAGGCGCTGGAGAAGGATCACGCCAAGACCCAGGTCACCGAGCTGTCGCAGCTCGGCCTCGTGGAGATGACCCGCAAGCGCACCCGCGAGAGCCTCGAGCACATCCTCTGCCAACCGTGCCCGACCTGCTCGGGCAGGGGCTCGGTGCGCACGCCGGAGACTGTCTGCTACGACATTTTCCGCGAGATCATGCGCGAAACCCGGCAGTTCAACGTGCAGGAACTGCTGGTGCTGGCCTCCCAGGACGTCATCGACATGCTGCTCGACGAGGAATCCACCAGCCTCGCCGAACTCGAAGAGCAGATCGGCGTGCCCATTCGCCTGCAGGTCGAGGCGCTGTACACCCAGGAGCAGTTCGACGTCGTGCCGATGTGAAGGGAACCGAAGAATCGTAAGACGTGGTCTTCTCCCTTCTCCCTCCACGGGAACCCCTCCCCTGAAAAGGGAAGAAGAGGTTCGCGCCAAGATGCCGCTCCCACAACTCTTCCCCTCCCGCCCTCGTGAGCGCGGCCGTATTGGGCGATAATCCTTCGCCGGGGCCGGGACAGGATTCTGATGACCAGCATTGTTCGCCGCTTGTGGAAATGGATCGCCGCGTTTTGCGCTGCGGTCCTGATCCTGCTTGCCGTCGGCGTCGGACTGTTTCGCGTGGCCGTCTCGCAGGTGCCGGCGCTCCGCGACGATGCCGAGCAATTCGCCGAGCGCGTGCTGGGCATGCCGGCGCGTATTGGGGAGATCGACCTGCGCTGGACCTGGGGCCCCGAGCTGGTCCTCAAGGACGTGCAATTGCTCTCCCCGGAGGACGGCCGTCCGGTCGGCAGCGCGACCCGCCTGGAGATCGGCTTCGGCCCGCTGGATCTCTTCCAGGACGACTTCATCCGCCCCAGCCATGTGCGCGTGCACGAGCCCACCCTGGCGCTGGAGCGCGAGAACGGACAGTTCTTCCTCTCCGGTTACGCCCTGCCTCGCGGTGAGGGTGCGCGGCTCGAATGGCGCGAGGTGCTGGATCGTGCACTGCGCCACGGACGCGTGACCATCATCGACGGCCGCTTTCATTACCGCGACCCGGCGCGCTGCATCGAGGAATGGCAGCTCGACATCGAGCGCCTGAGCGCGGCTTCCGACGGCCGCCGCCACGAATTCGAAGGCAGCCTGCGCCCGCCCGGCGCGCTGGGCCAGGCCCTGAAGGTGAGCTTCGAGGCGGAAGGTCCCGCAGCGCGGCCGGAGGACTGGCAGTGGCGCCTGCAGCTGGAAGGCCGCGAGCTGCAGCTCGCCTGGTGGCATCAGCAGTTTCCGTGGACCGAGTCCGCCTATCTCGAGGGTGCGGTCACGCTGGCCGTGGATGTCGCCGGCCGCGGGGTGGAGCGGTTCGAGGGCGGCGGGCGCTTCGAGGCCCGCGGCTTCGATATTGCCGGCAGCAGCCCGGACAGGCCGCGGCTCGCGACGCTGGCCTTCGACTGGATGGCGGTTCGCGACGAGGCGGCGACCCGCGTCGAGGTGCCGCAGCTCGACATCGAATTCCAGGCGCGGCCGGCGGTGCAGGGCAGGGGCATCGCCATTGAGGCCGGTGATGTGGGCAAGTTCGAGCTGCGCGCGGAGGCATTGCCGCTGGATGCGCTGGCGCCGCTGGCGCGCCTGCTGCCCATCGCGCAGCACGAATCCCTGGAACAGGCGCGCGCACTCGCGCTTGAGCTCGCGCCGCGCGGCGGCGTGCGGAACCTGTGGCTGGCCGTGGACCGCCCGGCGCGGCGCTTCCAGTTGCGCGGCGAGTTCGAAGCCGTGGGCGTCGACCCCTACGGCAAGGTGCCCGGCGTCGAAGGCATCAGCGGGCGGATATCCGGCAACGAGGATGAAGGCGAGATCGTGCTCGCCGCGCAGGACGTCCGCATCGACACCGACGGCCTGTTCCGCGACCGCCTGCCGGTGGCGCTGATCGACGCGACCCTGCGCTGGCAGCGCGACGACCAGGGCATGCGCATTTCCGGCGAGGGACTGCGGGTGGAGAACCCGGAAGCGCGCGCGCTCGCGAGCCTGGTCCTGGAGCTGCCGAAGGACGGTGAGCCGGTGATCGACCTGCGCGCCGAGCTGCGCGACATCGACTTCATGGCGCGCTCGACCTGGCTGCCGGTGCGGATCATGCCGGAGACCCTGATCGAGTGGCTGGACACCGCGATCACGGCGGGCGGCGCGGCCGAAGCGCAGGCGCTGCTGCAGGGGCCGCTGCGACATTTCCCGTTCCGCGACGGCAGCGGCACCTTCGACATCCGCTTCCGCGCCGAGAACGTGGCCGTGAAGTTCGCGCCCGACTGGCCGGCGGCCGAGAACCTCGTCGCCGACGTGCACTTCGACGGTCCCGGCCTCGGCATCCGCGTTCACCAGGCAGGCTTCCCGCAGGGCATCAGCGTGCATGGCGGCGTTGCCCGCTTCCGCGATCTCGCCGACGCGCACCTCGAGCTCGAGGCCGGCGTGCAGGGTGACGCCGCCGACATGCTGCGCTTTCTCGAGGCCAGCGCGCTGGCCGAGCCGCTCGACGGCCTGCTGCGTACCGTGGAAGCCCGCGGCCCGGTGTCCGCCACCGTCGAACTGGACCTGCCGATCACGGACATCCAAGACACCCGCCTGCGCGTCGACGCGCAGCTCGATGGCGTCGATGCCCGCATTTCCGCTCTGCCATGGCCGGCCGAGGACCTGCGCGGCCAGCTGACCATCACCGAGCGCACCGCGAGCTCGCGGCGGCTGCAGGGCCGTTTCCATGGCCAGCCGCTGGCCCTGTCCATCGTGCCCGAGGCAACGCCCGGTGAAGGCTTTGCCACCACCCGCATCAATCTCGACGGCCGCAGCCCGGTGGAGCGCTTTGATGACTACCTGCCGCCGGCGTGGCTGGCGCGCCTGCAGGGCACCTTCCCGTGGACGGCCGCGGTGCGCATTCCCGGCAACGGCGAGGTCATCACCATTGGTCTCGGCTCCACGCTCGAAGGCCTGCGCTCGTCGCTGCCGGAGCCGCTGGCACGCCTGGGCCGCATTGAGGCGCGGCTGACGCTCACCGATGCCGAGCGCATCGATGCCGAGGTCAGCATGGAAGGCAAGGGCAGCGCGCGGCTGCGCTTCGTCGAGCGGCCGAGCGGCTGGGCCTTCGATCGCGGCGCCGTGCGTCACGGCGGCGAGGCCGGCGACCTGCCCATGGAAACCGGGCTGATCATCAGCGGCGAGACCCCGCGGCTGGATGTGAGCGGCTGGCTGGAACTCGCCACCGAAGAAGGCGGCACGGCTGCCGCCGGCGGACAGGGCGGGGAAGACAATTCGCCGCTGCGCGCCTTCGACGTGCGCGCCGGGACGGCGCTGTTCGCCGGGCTTCCATTGGAAGACCAGCGACTGCGGGGCAGCCGCCGCGCCAACGCCTGGGAAATCCAGCTCGAAGGCCCGGCGACGGGCAGCATCGTCGCGCCGCTCGGCAATGACGCGCGCCGGCCGCTGGAGCTTCGCCTGCGGCAGCTGCATTTGCCCGAGCCGCCGTCCCCGGATGCGGAAGGCGAGGGGGGGGCCGCAAGCGCGCCCGACCCGCGCCGCATGCCGCGCGTCGAGATCGGCATCGACGATTTCCGCTTCGGCGCGATCCACCTCGGCGCGGTCAGCGGCACGCTGGAACGCACCGCCATCGGCTTCACCACGGAGAACCTCGTTGCCCAGAGCCCGGTGTTCAGGATCGCCCTGTCCGGCCGCTGGGAGTACATCCAGGGCGGGCATTACACTTCCGTCGTTTCGGAGCTGACCAGCACCGATCTCGATGCGACCCTGGCGCGGCTCGGCTACCAGGGCGCGCTGGATGCCAGCAGCGCGCGGATAAGGACCAGCGTCGCCTGGCAGGGGCCGCCGAACGGCTTCGACCGCCGCCTGCTGGAAGGCGCGGTGAACATTCACATCGAGGACGGCGTGCTGCGCGAGGTGGGTCCGGGCGCTGGCCGCCTGCTCGGCCTGTTGAGCCTCACCGCGTTGCCGCGGCGGCTGCTGCTGGATTTCAGCGACTTCCTCGGCGAGGGCCTGCACTTCGACACGCTGGCCGGCGATTTCCTGATCACCGGCGGCAATGCGTATACGACAAATGTCCGCTTGCAGGGACCGTCGCTTTCGGCTCTGCTTGTCGGGCGCACCGGGCTGGCGGCGCGCGACTACGACCAGCTCGCCATCATCACGCCCGGCGTATCCGCCTCCATCCCGGTGGCCGGCTACCTGGCGGCGGGCCCGCAGGTGGGCGCCGCGCTGCTGCTGCTGTCGCAGCTGCTGAAGTCGCCGCTGGAGGACATCACGCAGGTGAAGTACCGAATCACCGGCAGCTGGGACGAACCCGTCATAGAAAAAGTCATTCAGGAACGCAATGCAGAGCAGAATTCGAACTAGTTTTCTCATCCTGCTGCTGGCGTTCGGCGCCGCCGAGGCGCGCGAACTGGAGCGCTGGCGGCTGGGCGCGGCGGACTGGTCGCGGCCGCGCTCGGCGGCCGCCATCTTGGAACTGGCGCCGGTGGCCGAGGCCGTGCGCGCCTGGGAAACCGAGCGCCGCAGGCAGCCGGTGAAGCTGGTGCTGGGCCACCCCGGTGGCGAGGCCGGCGCGTTGTGGGCCGGCGAGCTGCGCGACTGGCTGGTGGCGCTCGGCCTGCCGCCGGAGGAAGTCCAGCTCGCCCCCGGCGGGCAGCCCGAAGACCGTCTCGAGATCCGTCTTGAAACCCGTTGAGGAACGCATGAGCAAAGTGGCCGCCATCCAGATGGCTTCCAGCCCCCGCATGGAAGCCAATTTCACCGAGGCAGAACGCCTGCTCGCGGCGGCTGCCGCCGACGGCGCGAAGCTTGCCGTGCTGCCGGAATACTTCGCGCAGTTCGGCCTGCCCGAGGAAGAGCGTGTGCAATCTGCGGAGGAATTCGGCGAAGGGCCGGTGCAGTCCTTCCTCGAACAGCAGGCCAGGCTCACCGGCATGTGGATCGTTGGCGGCAGCCTGCCGCTGCGCGGCAAGGGCAGCCGGGTGCGCGGCGCCTCGCTGCTCTATGACGACAAGGGCAGGGTTGTGGCGCGCTTCGACAAGATCCATCTCTTCGATGTGCACATCCCGGGGCGCGAGGAGCGCTACGAGGAATCCGGCTGGACCGAGCCGGGGGAAGGCATCACCGTGGTGGACACCCCCTTCGGCAGGCTCGGCATGGCGGTCTGTTATGATCTGCGCTTCCCCGAGCTGTTCCGCCGGATGGCGGCCGAGGGCGCGGAAATCTTCGTGCTGCCGGCGGCCTTCACGGCAGCTACCGGCAAGGCGCACTGGGAAATCCTGGTGCGCGCACGCGCCATCGAGAACCTCGCCTACATGGTGGCCGCGGCGCAGGGCGGCATCCACGCCAACGGTCGCGAGACCTGGGGCGAGTCGATGATCGTCGATCCCTGGGGTACGGTGCTCGACCGCTGCGAGGAAAACGGCGGCGGCGTCGTCACCGCCGACATCGACCTCGAACGGCTGCGCGCGCTGCGCCGCTCGTTCCCCGTGCTGGAACATCGCCAGCTCGTCAGCTGAACTGAACGGAAAACCAATGACCGATTCGCTTGCCATCGCCAGCAAGGACATCCTTGCACCCGCCGACATCGACCAGAACGTGCTCGCGGATGCCCTCGGGCAGCTGATGCGCGGCCAGGTGGACGCCGCCGATCTCTACTTCCAGGTCAGCCGCCACGAGAGCTGGGGCCTGGAGGACGGCATCGTGCGCGACGCCAGCTTCGACATCGAGCAGGGTGTGGGCGTGCGCGCCATTTCCGGCGAGAAGGCGGGCTTTGCCTACTCCGACGAGATCCGCCTGCCGGCGCTGCTGGAGGCAGCCAACACCGCCCGCGCCATCGCCCGCGCCGGGCAGGACAAGTCCGTGCAGGCCTGGCAGGCGAGCCGCGGGCATTCGCTGTACCTGCCGGACGATCCCATCGCCGCGATGGAATCCGCGGAGAAGGTGGCACTGCTGCAGCGGCTCGACGCCGCGGCGCGCGCCATGGACCCGCGCGTGCGGCAGGTGATGGTGAGCCTCTCCGGCGTGCACGACACCGTGCTGGTCGCCGCCAGCGACGGCACATTTGCCGCCGACGTGCGACCGCTGGTGCGCCTCAACGTTTCCGTGATCGTCGAGCAGAACGGCCGGCGCGAATCCGGCTACGCCGGCGGCGGCGGGCGCTTCGGCTACGAGGAATTCCTCGAGGGCGATCGTGCGATGGGATTCGTGCGCGAGGCCGTGCGCACTGCGCTGCTCAACCTCGAGGCGGGCGATGCGCCGGCCGGTACCATGACCGTGGTACTCGGCCCCGGCTGGCCAGGCGTGCTGCTGCACGAGGCCATCGGTCATGGGCTTGAAGGCGACTTCAACCGCAAGGGCACCTCGGCGTTTTCCGGCCGCATCGGCGAGAAGGTGGCAAGCGAACTGTGCACCGTGGTGGACGACGGCACGCTCGCCAATCGCCGCGGCTCGCTCAACATCGACGATGAAGGCACGCCCACGCAGTGCACCGTGCTGATCGAGAACGGCATCCTCAAGGGCTACATGCAGGACAAGCACAACGCGCGCCTCATGGGTGTCGCGCCCACCGGCAATGGCCGGCGCGAATCGTTCGCGCACCTGCCCATGCCGCGCATGACCAACACCTACATGCTCGCCGGTCCGCACGACCCCGAGGAAATCATCCGTTCGGTGGACAAGGGCCTGTATGCCGTCAACTTCGGCGGCGGCCAGGTGGACATCACATCCGGCAAGTTCGTGTTTTCCGCGAGCGAGGCCTACCTCATCGAGAACGGCCGCATCACCCGCCCGGTGAAGGGCGCGACCCTGATCGGCAACGGTCCCGACGTGCTCACCCGCGTCTCCATGGTCGGCAATGACCTGAAGCTCGACGAGGGTGTCGGCACCTGCGGCAAGGACGGCCAGTCCGTGCCCGTCGGGGTGGGTCAGCCCACGCTGCGGATCGACGGGCTAACCGTGGGCGGCACCAACTAGGCACTAAACGCCGAGTTCGCATCGGGCATTGCTTTTCCTCCACTGAAGCGGAATAGGTGCTTTTCGCGGCCACCTTTCAAACGCCCAGTACGCCGGAATCTATGCATTCTTGCTCCTGACCTGATTTTCGGCAGGAGCAGACGATGACTGGAATAAAATCTACATCAGCATATTCGCCCGTCGACCAAATTCCCACGTCCCCAAAAGGTCAGACATGTGGGCAGGAGCTGCCTTCCCTGTTCCGTCGTGTAGTGCCATATCCGTTGTTATTCACTCGCGTTCCTATCTTCGCCCCCCTTTCCGTTCGTGGCGAATCGCAGAACCCAGAAACGATTGAAACTGCCTGTGACCTTTCCCCCGCTTTTCGGTCCATTTGACCTTTCCCCCGCTTTTCGGTCCATTCGCGATGTGGGGTTTCCCTTTAGACTAGCGCCTTAGGGAGGTCCCGATGAAGCGCAAACGATTCACAGAAGAACAGATCATCAATGTCCTGAAGGAGTACGAGGCCGGCGCC
>JAJUFS010000061.1 GCA_029263725.1 Gammaproteobacteria bacterium
AATCCCGGTGATGGCAATCCCGGTGATGGCAATCCCGGTGATGGCAATCCCGGTGATGGCAATCCCGGTGATGGCAATCCCGGTGATGGCAATCCCAGTGATGGCAATCCCGGTGATGGCAATCCCGGTGACGGCAATCCCGGTGACGCCCCGGCGACGACGATCCTGGCAATGGCAATCCTGGCGATGACGAGCCCTGGCCGACGCCGAATCCGGCGCTGCCATCCTTCGCGGAACTGCAACCGGCATTGCCCGCGGCGCATCCACGCCTGTGGTTCACCCCGCAGAGTGATCGCCTCGACAGCGCGCGGCAATGGTACAGCCATGCAAGGCCCGGCCTCGGCGAGCTTCGCGTCGATGAGCCCGCAAGTTCCACCGCGGCACTGAATCACTGCTTCGATTACCTCATGAGGGGCAACGATGCCGCAGAAAATGCCGACCGTGCCATCGAATGGCTGATGAACTTCGAGCTCCGGGAGCTGGAGAGCGCCATTTCGAACGACTACGCCCGCTGGCACATGGAGTCCGCCATCCTGATCTACGACTGGTGCCATGACAGGATGCGTGAGGCGCAGCGCCAGGATCGCATTGACTACTTCAACCACGCGCTGCGGCTCCTGTTCAAGAAGAACTGGGGCCATGACCCGATGCCGGCGAACAACTATTTCCAGGGCTACCTGCGCAACGCCATCGAGTGGGTGATCGCCACGCACGACGAGAATCCCGCCGCCGAGGAACTCTGGGTGAAGTACGTGGGCCATCGTCTCGGCAACGTGCTGCTGCCTTACTACAACCACGGCGGTGGCCGCGGCGGCACACCCGCGGAAGGCGGCCAGTATGGCGTGTACATGATCGACTACTCGCTCATTCCCTACGCCACGCTGCGCGATTACCTCCCCGGAAAAGCGGATGTCTTCGAGCGCACGAACTTCTTCGCGGAGAATTTCTACTACGTGCTGCATTCGATGCTCCCCGGTCTTACCCATGACAACGGGGAGATGGAAAGCCACCACCAGCTGTTCCCGTTCGGAGACGACGAGAAGTTTCGCAGCGAAAGCCTGGCGAGCTTCTACATTGATGCGTTCAGCGTTTATGCACAGCTGTGGCTGGATTCCGCCCTCGGCCGTTACGCGCGACAGGCCATGGATTTCCTCGGCGTGCGGCCGAAGCGCTACTTCGAGGGCGCCCAGGGCGAGGCCAACGATGCGCTGTCCTGGCATTCCCTGCCGCCGGACTACTTCGCCGCGGGCAGCGGTCATTTCTTCGCGCGCAGCGCCTGGCCGCAGTCGGAAGATCACAATGTGATGGTGATGCACTTCCAGGGCGGCCAGGTGGAGAACATCGGCCACTACCATGCCGATGCCATGAACCTGCAGCTGTGGCGCGGCAATCCCCGCGATGGCGGCTGGTTCCTGACCCGCGAGACCACGGCCTACGGTGACTGCCTGGGCGGCTTTGGAAACCGGCGCCGCAATGGCGAGGACACGCTGTTCCACAACGGCGTCAGCTTCGCCGATGGTCGCGGCCAGCTGCGCTGGCACGGCAATGGCGGCCCGCGGCTGGTGCACACCACGTCCAACAAGTATGACCGGTCTGACTTGCCCGACGGCCTGCCGGTGGTCGAGCGCCTCGCCTCGCATGATCGCCTGGCCTACATCGCCGCGGACTACACCCGCAGCTACCGCGCCGCCAACGGCGAGAACCCGCCGCGCTATGACCTGCTGCCCTTCGTCGAGGAAGTGCGCCGCGAGGTCATCTTCGCCCGGGATCTTGAGGCCGTCATCGTTGTCGACCGGCTGGACGTTTCCGACTGGGAGAAGCCACTGGAAAACGGCGAAACGGAACCGGTCCCGGCACTGGACATCCCCAAGATCGTCAGCTGGCATTTCGGCGTAATACCGCAGCTGGACGAAACATCAGGCCGCGCTGCGGCAACGTATGAAACCGAAGATTCCCGCCAGCATTTCGTCATTCACACGCTGACCGGCGCGGCTTTCAAACTGGTCAATGAGACCGTTTGGCCGAAGCCAGGTGCAGGCGAATCCTGGGGCTGCGACCTGCAGGAACCGAATGTCGGTCAGTGGCGTCTCGAAGTACTGCCCGAGTCCGACGCAGATGGCCGCAGTCTTGTCATCACCGTGCTGCACGGCGCGGATAGCGAGGCTGCCGCCAGTGAACTCGATATCTCGCTCGCTGACGAGGGAGATGCGTTGAAGGTGACTCTCGAACATGCCTCGCGCGGCAAGGCAGAGGTCGTCATCGGCAAGAGGTGGGAAGATCCGGGCAGCTTCCGCTAGTGGGAGCCGGGCAACAACGGCACAGCGGATGAGACTGTCGAGCTTCGCGACTTCCGTGACTACATGTACGTCGGCGCCGAAGGGCCTGCCTGGGCCGGTGAGCAGGACGGCGCGGTGGAAAGCTCGGAGCGCGCGCTGGTCGGCGGCCACGACGATTCCGGCGTGCTGGTGCTGGAGCAGCGGATTCCGGAGTCGACGCTGACAAGCACCACCTACCGGGTGCCGCAGGATGTCGCCCGCCATCGCCTGTTGCGGCTGCGGCCCGGAAATTACGCCATCGAGGCGCAACTCGCCAACGGCGAATACGAGGTCACCGTCACGCGCGGCACCGCCGGCACCATCCACGTCGGCAAGGACTTCGTCATCGAGTTCGTGCTCGACGGCACGACGGTGAACGTCCTGCATCCACTGCCGTAACCAGGAAGAACGGGAACGGACGAGCCAGGCCCAGCGCCTGGCTCGTCCTTCTTGTGCAATCCGGTATCATGCCGCGATGCTTGCCGGATTGCTGCTGTTCATCCTTCTTGCCGTTGCCGGCCTTGTCATCGAGGTGTGGCTGATCGATCGCCTGCGCCATGACCGGTTGAACGACTGGCTGGCGGATCATCTCTATCTTCCCGCGCTGCGCCTGCCGGCGCTGATCGGCTTCGTGCTCGGTGCCTATCCCGCGCTGTTCGGGCTGACCGACGCGCCGCCGCTCGGCCAGCTGATCGATTTCGACTGGTTCGGCCAGGCCATGAACCTGCTGTTCGTGCTGCCCTTGCTGTTCTCGCTGCTGCCGGTGGCGGGACGCCTTCCCGGCCTGCTGCTGCCGCTGCAGGGCGCGGCACTGGTCGCGCTGCTGTTCGGTCCGCTGGCACATGCGCTCGGCGTGCAGGCCTCGTACTACCCCGGCAGTGAAGTGCTCGGACTGATGCTGGTGCTCGCGCTCGCCGGGCATTTCCTCGGCCAGCAGCTGGTGCGCCGCTTCCCTGATGCGCTTGCAGCACCGCTTTACGATGCTGCGGCGCTCGCCTGCCAGGCCCCGGCGATCATCGCCTACGGCCGCGCGCTCGGACGGCAGCTTTGATGTTTCATGGAACTTGTGTGCGCAAACCGCGTCCAACGCATGGGTCTGCCAAGGCCCGCTCATGACAGACGAAGGCCGGGCGACAACGCCCGGCCGGGTTCACCGGAGTTTCCCGACGTGCGATCGCCCGTGACAGTACGACGGCAGCTCGCGCTGCTGCTGGCAGCGGTTCTGCTGTTCGCCAACCTGCTGACGACGGCGCACGCCTTCGGCGAAGCCACGCATTCCCCCACCGAAGCCTGTTCGCTGCTGCATCATTTCGAGCGCAGCACGGGGCCAACCGGCGGATTGCCGGCATGCATGCCGATCGACCGAGCCGGATTCGTGGCCGTCGGCGGTTTCCTGCCGCGCGCTTCCGTCCTTTCCTCCCGCAGTTACCTGTCACGCGCACCGCCCGTCATCTCCTGACGAAATCCGCGAACCGATCAAGGCGCGCACCTCGCGCGCGGCTTCCTCATGGAGAACACATGAACAGGAAAATCTTTCTTGCAGCACTTGGCGCCGCCGCATTCAGCGCGCAGGCCGGCGACATCGAAGGACGGGTGAGCAGCGTCGGCGGACAGCCGCAGAGCGGCGCCGTCGTGCGCATCAAGGGCACCTCGCTGCAGCAGACCACCGATGCGCGCGGCCATTTTCATTTCGACGGCCTCACTGCGGGCGTGCACACGCTGGAAGTGGAAACCGGCGGTGACCGCGAGACGCGCGAGATCGAGGTGCCGGAGAGCGGCGTAGTGTCGATCAACATCGAGATCGGCGTGCAGCTCGCGCAGGTCGAGATCAGCGCCAGCGCCTTCGGCACGCGCGAGCTCGATCTCGCCCAGCCGGTGGAGATCATCAGCCGCGATGAACTGCGCCTGCTGGCGCAGCCTTCCATCGGCGAGACACTGTCCTCGCAGCTCGGCGTCACCGCCACGTGGTTCGGGCCGGCCGCCGGCCGCCCGGTGGTGCGCGGTCTCACTGGCAGCCGCGTGCGCATGCAGCAGGACGGCATCAGTGCCATGGACGTCTCCGCGCTGAGTCCCGATCACGCCGTCGCGCTCGAACCGCTGCTGGTCGACAGCGTGGAAGTGGTCAAGGGACCGGCGACGCTGCTGTACGGCAACGGCGCCTTCGGCGGCGTGATCAACATGAACGACAGCCGCATTCCCGAGAAGGCGCCGTTCGCCGCGTGGAGCGGCATGGCGGAATTGCGCGGCGACACCGCCGCCAACGAGCGCGCCATCGTCGCTCGCGCGGATGGCGGCAACGCGCGCTTCGCCTGGCACATGGACGCATTCAGCCGCCAGGGCGACGACGTCGAGATTCCCGTTGCCGCGGAAAGCAAGCGCCTGCATGAGGACCACGAACACGCCGATGAAGCCGCGGGCGGCGACTTCGTGCTGGAGAACAGCGACTACGAGACCGTCGGCGGCGCGCTCGGCGCATCATTGCTGGGCGAGAACGGTTTCCTCGGCTTCTCCGTCAGCCGCTACGAATCCGACTACGGCATTCCCGGCCACGTGCATCCCGAGGGAGAGGAAGAAGAAACCGCGCATGGCGATGATCATGGCGTGCGCGTCGACCTGCGGCAGACGCGCTACGACATCAAGGGCAGGCGCGACAATCCGTTCGCGGGCATCGAGACGCTGAAGTTCCGCGCCGGCTACAACGACTATCGCCACGACGAGGTCGAGGACGGCGTGATCGCCACGACCTTCACCAACAGGGAATTCGACTCGCGCCTGGAAATGGTGCACGGCCCGCTCGCCGGCTGGCGCGGCGCCTTCGGCATACAGCTCAACCGGCGCGATTTCTCCGCGCTCGGCGAGGAGGCCTACATCGCGCCGGCGGAATCGGAATCGCTGGGCGTGTTCCTGGTGGAGGAGCGCGAGTTCGGCGACTGGCGCGCCGAGGTCGGCGGCCGCTTCGAGCGCCAGCGGCAGGATGCCGAAGGCTTCGCCGCGCGCGACGATGACGCCTTTAGCGTCTCCGGCGGACTGGTGCGGCGTCTCGATGAGCAGCAGTCGCTGGGCATCAACCTGACGCGCGCCCAGCGCATCGCCGACATCGAGGAGCGTTATGCCAACGGCCCGCATCTCGCCACGCTGCTGCATGAAATCGGCAATCCCGGTCTTGGCAAGGAAACCGCCAACAACATCGATCTCACCTGGCGCAAGCGCGGTGACGGCATCAACTGGACCGCCAACCTGTTCTACAACCGCGTGAACGATTTCATCTACCTCGAGTACACGGACGAGGAAATCGACGCGCTGGCCGTCGCCCGCCAGACCCAGGCGGACGCGGTGCTGAAGGGCTTCGAGGCGGAGCTTGTGCTGCCGCTGCTTGCTGACGCCGGCACGCGCCTGGACCTCCGGCTGTTCAGCGATTACACCCGCGGCACGCTGGTGGACGGCGGCAATCTGCCGCGCATTCCGCCGCTGCGCTTCGGCGCGGGACTGGATTACGTGTCCTCGCAGTGGACCGCGGGCATCGAAGCCGTGCACTACGCTGAGCAGGACAGGACCGCGCAGCACGAACTGCCGACCGATGCCTACACCATGCTGAACGCCTCGATCAGCTGGCGAGTGTTCCACTACCACACCGACTGGGATTTCTTCCTGCGCGCCAGCAACCTGCTGGACGAGGAAGCGCGCCGGCACAGCTCCTTCGTCAAGGATCTCGCGCCACTACCCGGCCGCAACTTCAGCTTCGGCATTCGCGCGGGGTTCTGAGGGCGGACGTAAAAGGTGAGACGACGGCCGGGGAATTTCAACGTTTCCCGCCATTGCTGAACGAAAAGCGGCCGGAAGGCCGCTTTTTTCGATGGCGTTCAGCACTTGTGGATGACGACCGGCATCGAGCGCGGTCGTCTCGCGTCTCACGTCTCACCTCTTACGTCTCACGGCCCCCGGCACCTACAATGCCCCATCCCCACCTCCCGGTGACGGCAAATGCGAGTCCTGCAATTCACCGATCTTCACCTCCGCGGCGATCCGGAAGCCGAGACTCGCGGCGTGAAGCCGCAGCGGAGTTTCGAGGCGGTGGTCGCGCACGCGAAGGCGCATCATTCTCCCGCCGATGCCATCCTGCTGACCGGCGATCTCGCTGACGACGAACACGCCAGCTATCCGCGGCTTGCAGACGCGATGCGCGAGCTGGATGCACCGTTGATGGCGCTTCCCGGCAACCACGATGATCCCGCAGCGCTGCGCGCGGCTTTCCCGCAGGCATCGGCGGTGCTGGATCTCGGCAGCTGGCGAATCATCGGCGTGGATTCGCAGGCGGCCGGCGCGGTGCATGGCGAGATCAATGCGCGGCAATGGGAGATGCTGGAGAATGCGGTGCTGAAGGCGAGCGGCCGTCATCTGCTCGTCGCCCTGCATCACCCGCCGCTGCCGCTGGGCAGCGAGTGGATGGACAGGATCGGTCTTCGGGATGCGGAGGCCTTCCGGCAATGGCTGACGCTGCATGGCGTGCGCGCCTGCCTGTTCGGGCACGCGCACCAGGCCTGGGATGGAGAAGTGAACGGCGTGCGCTACCTGTGCGCGCCTTCTACCAGCAGCCAGTTCGTGGCTGGCAGCGCGACTTACGCGATCAGTGATGAGGCACCCGGCTATCGCTGGCTGGAACTCCACGATGACGGCCGCATCGACACCGGCGTGGAGCGGGTCGCGCGATGAATCAGCCGCGCGGCTGCTGCAGGCCGAGCGTGGCGAACAGCAGCACCACGACGTCGCCGAGCTCGGCGCGCGTCAGCGGCCGCTCCGCGGTCATCTCGAACACCGGCATGCCGAATTCCTGCGTCTCGCCGCCCTTCACCTTGCGCCCGGCGTAGATCTTCAATCCCGAATCCGAACCCACGGTCCACTCGATCAGCTGCGCGGCGGGATAGACGTCCTCGACCTTGCCTTCCTCGGTATCGCGCTCCACGCGCCGCGATTCCAGCGTGCGGATCTGCCAGAGCAGGTTGCGATCCCGCCAGGTGCCCTCGATGCGATGCTGGTAACCCAGGCGGAGATCGATCTGCCCGATGCGCGCGCCGTTTTCCGCGTCGTGGATGTTCACGCGCGGCTCGATCATGGCCTCGGAGTAGACGCTGGACCTGCCGATGCTGGCCGGATAGCGGAACACGTAGGCGCGGCCGTTGACGCCATCGAGCACGCGATCTTCGCGCACGTTCGATCCCGAAGCCTCGGCGATGTGCGCCTCCCAGCTGAAACTCGCCACCAGCGCGTTCTGCCCGCCAAGCAGTTCCCAGCGCTCCGGCGCATCCTCGTCGACCACCAGAGTGTAGTTGACCGCGGCGTCACTGCGCGCCGGCAGGGCGAGCTCGGGCGGGAACTCGTGCAGCATCTCGCGCGTCGCGCAGCCGGAAAGCACCAGCAGCAACGGCAGCAGCCAGTGGCTGGGATGGCGGCACGCGGCTAACATGGCGTTTCTCATACGAACCTCTTGGACAGGCATGGATCCACGCGAAGAACTGGTCAGATATTACCGGCTTTTGCGCCAGCACGGGCTGAATGACTCGCACAGCGGCAATGCCTCGGTGCGCGACGGCGACACCATCTGGGTGACGCCGACGGGCTGCTGCGCGGACACATTGCAACCCGGCGACCTCATCCGCTGCAACATCGACGGCGAGATCGGCGACGGCGCCTCGCTGGACGCGCCCATGCACCTGCTGGTTTACCGGAAGAATCCGGGCGCGGGCGCGGTGCTTCACAGTCACGGCCCGCACAGCATCGCGATGACCTTGAACGGCGAGGATTTCGTGCCGGTGGATTTCGAAGGGGCGTACTACTTCCCGCGCGTGCCGGTCATCGCCGCGCCTTACGAGGATTACGTCGCCCGTTCGCCGGAACTCATCTCCGAGGTGCTGCGCGATCATCGCGTGACGGTGTATCGCGGCCATGGCGTGTACGCGCAGGGGCAGACGTTGAACCTCGCCTACAAGTGGACGAGCTCGCTGGAACTGTCCGCGCACATTGCCTGGCTGGCGAGACTCGCCGGCACCAGCGGGGCGCAGCCATGAAACGCGCGCGCTGCCTGTTGCTCGTCGTTCTGCCGGCCTGGCAGCTGCCGCTTGCGGCGGACCCGCTGCTCTTCCGCGTGGAAGGCGAGCATGGCAACGCCTGGCTGCTCGGCTCGGTGCACACCCTGCGTCCTTCCGATTACCCGCTGGATGAGCGCATCGAGCACGCCTATGCCGCGGCCGGCCATCTCGTCTTCGAGATCGCGCCGCAGGACTTCACCGGCCCTGCCGCCGCCATCACCGCGCTCGAGCTGGCGCGCTTCGCAGATGGCCGGCAGCTCGCCGATGTGGTCGACGACGAAACCCTGCAGGAACTTGCCGCGCTGCTGCGCAAGTACGGTACGGATGCGGCGCAGATGAACGGCTACGAACCGTGGTTCGTGGCCATGCAGCTGATGAATTTCACCCTGCTCCACCATGGCTACTCGCCGCTGCACGGCGTGGACCTGCATTTCATGACCCGCGCGCAGAAGGACGGCAAGCGCACCTCGGGGCTGGAAACGGTACGCGAACAGCTCGGCATCTTCGATGCGCTGCCCATGGAGCGGCAACTCGCGCTGCTGGAGCAGACCATCGCCGAAAGCGGCAATGCAGGACCCGAGCTCGCGCGGCTGATGCGCGCCTGGCTGGACGGTGACGAGAACACGCTTGCGCAGATCGCGGACGAGGAAATGCAGGCAGACCCGCTGCTGCGCGAGGCGCTGCTGGTGAAACGCAACCGCCGCTGGGCGGCTGAGATCGGCAGGATGCTCGCCACGGAAAAGGGTGACGTGATGCTGGTGGTCGGCGCCCTGCATCTCGTCGGCGAGGACGGGCTGGTTACGTTGTTGCGCGAGGCAGGTTACGAGGTGCGCAAGGTTTCCGGGGAAGAAGCACCGCGGAAGTGATGTTCGGCGCGCCGCAGGACGCGTGACAGCGCATCCGGCATGGTCCGCCGCAGCCACAGCACGATCCGCCGCGACAGCGGCAGGCGATGCTCGCCAGGCTCGCGCCTGCCGCCAGCGTTGCTGAGCATCACCGACAGCGGCGCGCCCAGCATCTCCCTGCTCGCCGCATCCAGCGCGATGCGCAGCGCTTCGTCTTCCTCCGTGGCAAGCACGTCGGTGTGCACGCGGCCGAGTTCATGGATGGGCTGCAGCGCGGTTTGCGCCGACAGCGCCTCGATGTGATAGCCGCAGAACACCGGGATGTTCCTTTCCGCGGCCGCGCGAGCGGCCAGCTCCTCGAAGGCGATGGCGCGTTCCGGGTCGCTTTCCCAGATGCCATCGGAAATCTCGCCGTACAGGCGGAAGCGGCGGAAGCCTGCCGCGCGGAAGCGCTCGACCAGCCCGTCGAGGGCGCCGTTGAACAGCGTCCAGTCGGGCACGCCATCGCGCTGGCATTGCGTCCGCATTTCATCGGCATCGAGCAGATGGAGCTGCAGGCGGGCGATCGATTCCCCCAGCGACAGTCCGGCTTCCCGCAGCATGGACTCGACGGCCGCGCGCCGCTGCGGCGGAATCACCAATGCCACGCCCTCGCCGCGCGCCAGTCCCTGCGAGGCGTACTCGAACACCGCGCGATCCAGCGATTCAGGGGAATGGTGAATCTGGCAGAAATGCCGCCCGGGGGAGGCTTCGTGCAGAAGTGAGGTGAAACGCGACAACAGCAGACTCCAGTGATACCGCGGGGGCGAAGGCTACGCCTCGCCGCGGTGCACTGCAAATGATCAGATCTCGATCATCTCGAAATCTTCCTTGCCCGCGCCGCAGTCGGGGCATTGCCAGTTGAGCGGCACGTCTTCCCAGCGAGTTCCGGGCGGAATGCCGGTTTCCGGATGGCCCTTCTCTTCCTCGTAAATGAATCCGCAGATCACGCACATGTAGGCTTTCATCGACTCGCAACCATCCGCATCAGGCTCGGGAGAGCGCGCATTGTCCGTGCGGGCGCGGGCGCCGTCAAACCCGCCCGTTTGATAAGATGCCCGCATGACCACGACAACCCGAATTCCGCCCGTTGTACTCATCATTGCCGGCAACGATCCATCCGGCGGCGCAGGTATATGCGCGGACACCCAGGCCGTCACCGCGCTGCACTGTCATCCCGC
>JAJUFS010000173.1 GCA_029263725.1 Gammaproteobacteria bacterium
CATGGGAAGGATGCCGGAAGAAAGCACCGGCGGCGGCACCTCCGACGGCCGCTTCATCGCGCCCACCGGCGCAGAGGTCGTGGAACTCGGCCCGAACAACGCCACCATCCACAAGCTCAATGAACGCGTGCCGGTCGAGGAGCTCGACAGGCTCAGCGAGATATATCGGGTGATACTGGAGAAGCTGTTATGTTCGTGAGGGCTGAGAGGTAAAACGCAGGACGTGAGACGGCGGTCGAAGAAGATCAACGCTTCTCCCGAAGGTCAGGAAAAGAAAGCGGCCCCACGGCCGCTTTCTTTTCTGCGAGAAGGTCGATACCTGCGGCTACCTGTCGGCACCGCGCGCGGTCGTCTCACGTCTCACACCCCGCCAGTTATTCCACACCGCAAACCCGCCCAGCAGCACGAACATGATCAGCACCCAGGCGGGCATGGAAAGGCCGAGGAAGGTCCAGTCGATCTCGGCGCATTCGCCGGAACCGGTGAAGGCCATGCGCAACGCCTCGGTGAGCGGGAAGGCATCCAGCATGTAGGAAAGGCCCGGACCGCAGGACGGCACCTGGTCCGGAGGCAGGTTCTGCAGCCAGACATGACGCCCCGCAATCGCGATGCCTGCGAGCGCGGCGATGGCCAGCAGCGCACCGTAGACTCTTCTTCCCGTGCGGGCGGGCCCGTGCAGCGCGGCCGCGAGGAAGATCACGCCGAGCGCGATCATGGCGACACGCTGGAAGATGCACAGCGGACAGGGCTCGAGCTCGAGCACGAACTGCGCGTACCAGGCATAGCCCATGAGCAGCGCGCAGGCGATGAAACCGAGCAGGTTGCCGATGCGGGGATTGCGCAGCAGATCCATTGACGACGTCCTCGGAAGCGACGCCGCAGTCTAGCACGATCAATACATGATGGTGCGTGGCGCGACCAGCAGCCGCGTGATGCGCTCCCTGAGCGTATCGCGCACATCACGCATGCTCCTGACGTCACGAATGCGCGGATCGGGCACATCCCATTCCAGGTTCATGCGCGCCTTGAGCATCGGATTGCCTGCACCCAGCGAGACCACGTAGTCGAACTCGATATCCGGCAGGTCATCCAGCGACTTGGTGAAATGCGCGCTCATGTCGTAGCCGAGTTCTTCCATCACCTGGCGCATGTTCGCGTCCAGCTCGTCCCCTGCCTCGAATCCCGCGCTGTACGCCTCCACGCCCTCGGCGGCGTCCCGCGACACCAGCGCCTCTGCCAGCTGGCTGCGGCAGGTATTGTCCTGGTCGACAAACACGATGCGCATTCCTCCTCCTCGCAATGCAAACGGCCCGGTGACAGGGATACCTGACCGGGCCGCGCTTGACAAGCCGAGCAAGGAAGCAGGTTCAGTCGCCGCGACGGATCTCGCGCTGCATTTCCTCCATGCTCACGTGGCGCACGTCGGTGCCATGCACCAGGTAAACGACATATTCGCACACGTTCTTGGCATGATCGCCGATGCGCTCCAGCGCCCGCGCCGCCCACATCATGTCGAGAATGCGGCGAATGCTGCGCGGATCCTCCATCATGAAGGTGATGCCTTGACGCACGATGGATTCGTATTCGCGGTCGATGCGCTCATCCTCGCCGGCCACCGCGACGGCGGCCTCCGCATCAAGCCGCGCGAAGGCGTCGAGGGCAGCGTGCAGCATGCCGCGCACTCGGTTGCCGAGGTTGTCGAGCTCGACGTAGCTGTTCGCCGGCCGCTCCATCTCGGCGAGGCGCATGGCGAGACGGGCGATCTTTTCCGCCTCGTCGCCGATGCGCTCGAGGTCGGTGATGGTCTTGATGATCGCAATCACCAGCCTTAGGTCGCTGGCGGCCGGCTGGCGGCGCGCAAGGATGCGGTTGCATTCCTCGTCGATCGCCACCTCCAGGCGGTTCACCTTGTCGTCGTCGCGCACCACGCGCTGGCCGAGCGCGCTGTCGCCGTTGACCAGCGCGTCCAGGGCATCGGCCACCTGCTGTTCCACCAGGCCGCCCATGGTCATGACGTGGTTGCGGATCTCCTCCAGCTCCTCGTTGAACTGCTGCGAGATGTGGGTATCGAGATTGAGCTTGTCCATGTGCGCCTTCCTCAGCCGTAACGGCCGGTGATGTAATCCTCGGTCCGCTTCATCTGCGGCCGGGTGAACAGCGTGTCGGTGTCGCCGTACTCCACCAGCTCGCCCATGTACATGAAGGCGGTGTAATCGGAAACGCGCGCCGCCTGTTGCATGTTATGCGTGACGATGACGATGGTGTACTCGGATTTCAGGTTGTAGATGAGTTCCTCGATCTTCAGCGTGGAAATCGGGTCCAGCGCCGAGGCAGGCTCGTCCAGGAGCAGAACCTCCGGTTCCACGGCAATGGCGCGGGCGATCACCAGGCGCTGCTGCTGGCCGCCAGAAAGGCCAAAGGCCGAGTCATGCAGACGGTCGCTGACCTCATCCCACAGCGCCGCCCCCCGCAGCGCCCACTCGACCCGCTCGTCCAGCTCGCGCCGCTTGTTGATGCCCTGCAGGCGCAGGCCGTAGGCGACGTTCTCGTAGATGCTCTTCGGGAACGGATTCGGTTTCTGGAACACCATGCCGACGCGCTGCCTTAGCGCGGAGACATCCACCCCCTTCTCGTAGACGTTCTCGCCGTGCAGAAGCAGTTCGCCCTCTATGCGCACGGAGTCGATCAGGTCGTTCATGCGGTTGAAGCAGCGCAGCAGCGTCGACTTGCCGCAGCCGGACGGGCCGATGAAGGCGGTGACGCGCCGCCGCGGAATGCGCAGGCTGATGTCCTTCAGCGCCTGTGTGGCACCGTAGTACAGGTTGAAGTCGCGCACTTCCAGGCAGGTTTCCTCCTGCTCCAGGCGCAGCCGCTCACCCGGCGCGCGCACGCTGCCGAGATCGATGCCATGAGTCCTGACGTCACTGTTCATCTGTCGAAACCTTAATGTTCCAGGGCGCGATACTTCTCGCGCAGGTGATTTCTTATCCGCACCGCGGCCAGGTTGAGCACCACGATCACCACGACCAGCAGGAAGGCAGTGGCATAGACCAGCGGCCGCGCCGCTTCCACGTTCGGCGACTGGAAG
>JAJUFS010000086.1 GCA_029263725.1 Gammaproteobacteria bacterium
ATCGCCAGCATGACGCGCTGGCGCTGTCCGCCGGAAAGCTGGTGCGGATACTGCGCAAGCCGCGCCCCGGGATCCGGGATGCGCACCCTGTCGAGCATGTCGATCATGGCGTCGCGCGCACGGGTACCGGTGAGCCCGCGATGCAGGGCGAGCACTTCGCCAAGCTGCGTGCCGATGCGCAGGTAGGGATTGAGCGCGCTCATCGCATCCTGGAACACGTAGGCGATGCGCCCGCCGCGAACATGGCGCCGCCGCGCTTCCGGCAGGGCGAGCAGCTCCTCGCCCTCGAACCATGCCTGGCCGCTGACTTTCGCACTGCGCGGCACAAGACCCGTGAGCGCGAGCAACGCCTGGCTCTTGCCGGCGCCGGATTCGCCGACGACGGCCAGGGCATCGCCTTCCTGCAACTGGAGGTCGACGCCGTTGACCGCGTGGATCACGCGACCGCGCTGATGAAAACGCACCTGCAGGCGGCGCACGTCGAGCAGCATCAGCGCCTCCACCAGAACAGCGTCGCGCCCGTCATGCTCGCGAACAGCACGGACGCCACCGCGAAATCGAACCACGCAGGCAACAGGTTGGTCTGCAGGCTGCGGGCGATAAGCACGTTCATGGCGGCGGCGAAGATCGCGCCGGAAAGCACGAGGTCCAGGCCGCGTCGCGAGGCGAGCTTCACCAGCGGCAGCACGCAGACGGGCGCTGCGACGATCGCTACCATGATGCTCACCGCCAGTCTTGCCGTGGCGATCGCGTCCAGCGGTGCGAGCATGGCGAGGCTCGCGACAACATCAAGCTCGTCGACATGACCCGTGATCCAGGCGGTCAACTGCCGCACGGTCAGCAACAGCAGTGCGCCGCAGAACAGCGACAGCACGGTGTCGCTGGCAAGACGGGGCATGGAGGTCCTGTCATTCATCTTTCGGATCCAGCGCATCGCGCAGGCCGTCGCCCACGAAGTTCAGGCACAGCAGCGTGGTTGCCAGGAAGCCTGCGGGGAACAGCAGGCTCCACGGCGCGAATTCCATCTCGCGCGCGCCCTCGTTCACCAGCATGCCCCAGGACGTGGCCGGCTCCTGCACGCCCAGGCCAAGAAAGCCGAGGAAGGATTCGACCAGGATCACCTGCGGCACGGTAAGCGCGGCGTAGACCACCACCACGCCGAGCAGATTCGGCACCACGTGGCGCAGCACGATCGTGAACGGATGCACGCCGAGCGCGCGCGCCGCGAGCACGTATTCCTTTTCACGGATGGACAGCGTCTGGCCGCGCACGATGCGCGCCATGTCCAGCCAGTTGACCGCGCCAATGGCGACGAACACCAGCAGGAAGTTCCTGCCGAAGAACACCATCAGCAGGATCACGAAGAACATGAACGGCAGCGCGTACATCACATCGACGATGCGCATCATCACGGCGTCCACGCGGCCGCCGGCATAACCCGCGATCGCGCCCCAGGCAATGCCGATGACGAGACTCACCAGCGTCGCAGCAATGCCCACGGCGAGCGAGACGCGTCCGCCCTCCAGCGTGCGCACGAACAGGTCGCGGCCGAGCGCGTCCGTGCCGAACCAGTGCCCGGCTTCGATGCCGGGCGGGACCTGCATCATGGTCCAGTCGATGTCATCCATCTGCCAGGGCGCGAGCATCGGACCGATCACGCAGGCGAGCACGATGAGCGCGAGCAGCACCGATGCCGTCATCGCGGCGCGGTTCGCGGCAAAGCGCTGCAGGGCCATGCGGCCAGGGCTGTGTACGTGACCGGCGACGATGGCGTTCATCGGTAGCGCACCCTGGGATCGAGCGCCGCGTACAGCAGGTCGACGATGAGATTGAAGGCCACGATCAGCGCGCCATAGAACAGCGCGATGCCGAGCACCAGGGTGTAATCGCGGTTCAGCGCGCCCTGCACGAAGAAGCGTCCCACGCCCGGAATGCCGAAGATCTGCTCCACCACCACCGAACCTGTCAGCACCGCGGCGGCCGTCGGACCCAGCCAGGAGACGATGGGCTGCAGGGCGGGCTTCATGGCGTGGCGAAGAATGATGGCGCGCATGCCGAGGCCCTTGGCGCGGGCAGTGCGGATGTAGTCGCTGCTCAATACCTCGGCGAGGCTGGCGCGCATCATGCGGGCGATGTACGCGGTCTGCGGCAGGGCCAGCACGATCACCGGCAGCAGCAGGTTGGCGGGCGCGGCATCGTTCCAGCCGCCTGCCGGCAGCCAGTCCAGCGTCACCGCGAACAGCAGCACCAGCAACGGCGCCATCACGTAGTTCGGCACGGAGATGCCGGTCATCGACAGGCTCATCACCAGGTGGTCCTGCCAGCGGTGCCGGTTGAGTGCGGCGATGCTGCCCGTCGCTATCCCCAGCGCGAGCGCAAGCAGCATGGCGAGCGAACCGATCAGCATGGAGGCGGGCAGGCCCGCCGCGATCAGTTCGTTCACGCTGTAGTCGCGGTATTGAAAGGACGGGCCGAGATCGCCGCGCAAGAGGTTGCCTAGGTAATGCAGATACTGCTGCCACAGCGGCGCGTCGAGGTGATAGCGCGCATTGAGGCGCTCCTCGATTTCCGGCGGCAGCGCACGTTCGTCGTCGAACGGGCCGCCGGGCGCGAAGCGCACCAGGAAGAACGCCAGCGTGACGAGCGCGAACAAGGTCGGTATCGCCGCCAGCAGCCGTCGCAGGAGAAAGCGCGTCACGTGACTTCAGTCCTTGAAGTAGAGATCGCGCGAGGCGTGGTGATCCAGCAGGTTGTCCTGCCAGCCGCCCAGCCTGGGATTGACGAGGTGCTTGCTGACGTAGACGTACAGCGGCAGGATCGCGTGATCCTCCAGCAGCACCGCTTCCGCCTGCCGCATCAGTTGCATGCGCCTTTTCGCGTCGGTTTCCTGCGCGGCGGCGTCCAGCAGCCGGTCGTATTCCTCGTTGCGATAACCGTAGTCGTTGATGCCGCTGGCCGAATGCATGAGCTGCAGGAAGGTGTGCGGATCGTTGTAGTCGCCCACCCAGCCGGCGCGGAACACCTGCGTGAGTTCCGCCTGGCGGCGGTTCTGCAGGAACACCCGCCACTCCTCGTGCACGAGGCGCGTCTTCACGCCGAGATGGCGCTTCCACATGTTGGCGATCGCCAGCGCCACGTGATGATGCGTGTCGCCGGTGTTGTAACGGATCTCCACTTCCAGCGGCTTGTCGCCGGAATAGCCTGCGGCGGCGTACAGCCTGCGCGCCTCGGCGATGCGTTTTTCCATCGGCCAGGTCGCGTAGTCGGGCTCGGGCGACCGGTAGCCGGCGATGCCCGGAGGCGTGAGGCTGTACGCGGGCAGCTCGCCGCGGCCCAGCACCTTTTCCGCGATCAGTTCCTTGTCGACGGCAAGTTCCAGCGCGCGGCGCAACCCGGGCGCGTCGCGGAACGGCGGCTTGTGCAGGTTGAATCCATAGAAATAGGTGCTGAGATAGGGTGCGACGCGCAGCGATTCCGGCATGTTGGCGCGCAGCCATTCGAAACGGCGCACGGGAATGGTCTGCGTCACGTCGAGCTCGCCGGCACGGAAGCGATTGAATTCGGCTTCCTCGTCGCTGATGGGGTAGTAGTAGACGGTATCGATGCGCACGGCGTCGGCGTCCCAGTAATGCGGATTGCGCTCCAGGCGGATCAGTGTGTTCACCTGCCAGTCGGCCAGTGCATAGGCGCCGTTGGAGACATGATTGCCGGGACGGGTGAAGCGTTCGCCGTGGCGTTCGACGCTGTCCCGGTGCACCGGATAGGTGCTGTGATGCGCGAGCATGGCGACGAGATAGGGTGCGGGTTGCGCGAGGCGGATTTCCAGCGTGCGCTGATCCAGCGCCGCCACTCCCAGCGTTTCCGGGGCGCGTTCGCCGGCGAGCACCGCGGTGGCGTTGACGATGACGCCCAGGCTCTTCGCGTACGGCGAGGCCGTGTCGGGGGCAACGCTGCGTCGCAGGCCGAAGACGAAATCTTCCGCCGTCACGGGATCACCGTTCGACCAGCGTGCATCGTCACGCAGGTAAAACAGATAACGGCGGCCGTCCTCGCTCACCTCCCAGCGCTCGGCGACACCGGGAACGATGCTGCCGTCCGGCGCGGCGCGCGTCAGGCCTTCGTAAAGATCACGCAGGATGTTGGCGGCCTCGGCGCCGCGGGCGCGATGCGGGTCCAGCGACTCCGGTTCGAGCTGGTTGCCGCGCCGCAGCACCTGCGGCTCGGCGCAGGCGATGCCGGTGAAGACTGCCAGGAAGGCAAGGACCAGCCACGAGATGCGCTGCGGCATGCGGGAAACCCCCTGCGGAAAAACCCGATGGAGAGTGTACCCGCTCAGGCTCGCGGCATCAGGCCGATTCGCGCCACTCGCCGCGTTTCTTGAGGTGCACCAGCAGCAGGGAAATCGCCGCCGGGGTGACGCCGGAGAGGCGCGCCGCCTGTCCCAGCGTCGCGGGCCGCGCATCGCTCAGTTTCTGCCGCACCTCGTTGGACAGTCCGCGCACTGCGGCGTAATCGAGGTCTTCGGGCAGGGCGAGCGTCTCGTGCTTGAGGTTGCGGGCGATTTCCGCCTGCTGGCGCTCGATGTAGCCCGCGTACTTCACCTGGATTTCCACCTGCTCCTGCACGCGCTCGTCCAGCGCGGGCATGTCCGCGCCCGCGAGGCGATGCAGGGACCGGTAATCGAGTTCCGGGCGGCGCAGCAGTTCGGCGGCCCTGAACTCGTGGGCAAGCGGCGCACCCAGCAGGTTGACGGCGGTGGCGGTGTCCACGTCCTGCGGGCGGATGGTCCAGGCGGCAAGCCGCGCGGTCTCGCGGGCGATGGCCTCGCGCTTTTCCTCGAAGCGCTGCCAGCGATGATCGTCGACCAGGCCAAGGCGGCGGCCGGTCTCGGTCAGCCGCAGGTCGGCATTGTCCTCGCGCAACAGCAGCCGGTACTCGGCGCGCGAGGTGAACATGCGGTACGGCTCGCTGGTGCCGCGGGTAATGAGGTCATCGATGAGCACGCCGATGTAGGCCTCGTCGCGGCGCGGCCACCACGGCTCCTCGCCCTTCGCGGCCAGCGCGGCGTTCAGCCCGGCGAGCAGACCCTGCGCGGCTGCCTCCTCATAGCCGGTGGTGCCGTTGATCTGGCCGGCGAAGTACAGGCCCTCGATGAACTTCGTCTCCAGCGTGTACTTCAGGTCGCGCGGGTCGAAGAAGTCGTACTCGATGGCATAGCCCGGCCGGGTGATGTGCGCGTTCTCGAAACCGGGAATGGAACGCACGAAGGCTTCCTGCACCTCGTAGGGCAGCGAGGTGGAAATGCCGTTCGGATAGATCTCGTGCGTATCCAGGCCCTCCGGCTCGACGAAGATCTGGTGCGAATCCTTGTCCGCGAAGCGGACGATCTTGTCCTCGATGGAAGGGCAGTAGCGCGGGCCGATGCCTTCGATCACGCCGGCGTACATCGGCGAGCGGTCCAGGCCGCCGCGAATGATCTCGTGGGTTGCGGCGGTGGTGCGCGCGATATGGCAGTGCACCTGGCGCGGGTGCTCGTCGCGCGAACCGATGAAGGAGAACACCGGCACCGGATCATCGCCGGGCTGTTCCTCGAACTTCGAGTAGTCCAGGGTGCGGCCGTCGATGCGCGGCGGTGTGCCGGTCTTGAGGCGATCGACGCGGAACGGCAGGGCGCGCAGGCGCTCGGCGAGTGCGTTGGCCGGCGGGTCGCCGGCGCGGCCGCCCTGGTAATTGGAAAGGCCGATGTGAATGCGGCCGCCGAGGAAGGTGCCCACCGTCAGCACCACGCGCGGCGCGTAAAACTCCAGGCCCATCTGCGTGACCACGCCTTCGACGCGATCGTTGCGCACGATCAGGTCGTTCACCGCCTGCTGGAACAGCGTCAGGTTGGGCTGGTTCTCCAGGAAGCCGCGGATCGCACTCTTATATAAGTTGCGATCGGCCTGCGCCCGTGTGGCGCGCACCGCGGGGCCCTTGCGGGCGTTCAGCGTGCGAAACTGGATGCCGGCGCGATCGGTGGCGCGCGCCATGGCGCCGCCCAGCGCATCGATCTCCTTGACGAGATGGCCCTTGCCGATGCCGCCGATGGCGGGATTGCAGCTCATCTGCCCCAGCGTCTCGATGTTGTGGGTCAGCAGCAGCGTGCGCACGCCCATGCGGGCGGCCGCGAGCGCCGCCTCGGTGCCGGCATGGCCGCCACCGACGACAATGACATCGTACTGCCGGGTCGATCTCGTCATGGAGGTTTCCCCTCAGGGGAGATGGAAATAAGGCGCTAATTTTATTGGAGTTTTCCCCGCCGGCGCAAAGACATTCGGGCGCCGTTCCGCGATTCCTGCCGGAAATGCGTGGTTTGACGCTCCTGCTGCTGCGTGCCAAATTGCCGCTTCGTTTCCGCCACCCGGGTTGCAATGAGTCTCGCCCTCGCCGCGCTGGCGCTTGCCGCCACTCCGCTGAATTTCGAGTCCTGCCGCATCGGCGCCGCGGACGGCATCACCATGCCGGCGGAATGCGCCACGCTCGAGGTCGCCGAGAATCGCGCCGATCCCGGCGGCCGCAGGATCACGCTGTCAATCGCGAAAGTCGCAGCCTTTCGCGGCAGTTCGCTGCCGCCCCTGGTGTTCATCGCCGGCGGGCCGGGGCAATCCGCGCTGGAAAGCTTTCCGCAGGTGGCGGCCGCCTTTCGCGAGGTTCGCAAGACCCGCGACATCCTGCTGGTGGACCAGCGCGGTACCGGCGGCTCCAACCCTTTGCAGTGCGCTCCGTTGCAGGACGCGGAGATGACCATGGATTTCGACGCGGCACAGGCGCGCTCGGAAGCTGCGCGCTGCGCGGAATCGCTGGACGCGGATCTGCGGTTCTACACCACGCTCGATGCCGTCCAGGATCTCGAAGAAGTGCGTGCCGCGCTCGGCGCGGAACAGCTTGCGCTCTACGGCATCTCATACGGCACGCGCGTTGCGCAGGAATACCTGCGCCGTCATCCGGAGCGGGTGGAGAAGATCATTCTCGACGGCGTGGTGGCAGCCGGCGAGGCGCTCGGTCCGCGCATCGGCGCCGACGCCCAGGCCGCGCTGGAAATCATGTTCGAACGCTGCGCGGCCGACACGGAATGCGCCGCGCGCTTTCCCGATCTGCGGCGCCGGTTCTCGGCATTGCGCGCACGGCTGGAGCGCAAGCCGGTCACGGTCGAGATACGCGATCCATTCACTTTCGAGACCGCGAAAATCACGCTCAACTGGCTGCGCGTCGCGGGCCTGCTGCGCATGTACAGCTACCTGCCGGAGTCGGTCGCGCTGCTGCCCTTGCTGCTGCACCAGGCGGAAACCGGCGACTGGCAGGCGCTCGCCGGCAGCGTGCTGACACTGGAGCGGCAGAACGAAAACCTGCTCTACATCGGCATGCACAACAGCGTGGTATGCAGCGAGGATGCGCCGTTCCTTGCCGCCGCAACGGAAGAGTCGGGTTATCTCGGCACGGTGATGACCGAGTTCATCGCCGCGATGTGCGAAGCCTGGCCGCAACGTGAACTGCCAAAGGACATGCGCGAACCCGTGGTCTCCGACGTTCCGGCGCTGCTGCTCTCCGGCGAAGCCGATCCGGTGACGCCGCCGCGCAACGCCGAGCAGGTGGCAGAACATCTCGGAAACAGCCTGCATCTCGTCGCCCCCGGCCAGGGGCACGGCGTCGCCTGGCGGGGCTGCGCGCCGCGCCTGGTGGCGGAATTTCTCGCCGATGGCATCAAGGAACTCGATGCTTCCTGCCTCGATGAGCTGCGGGCCTATCCCTTCTTCATCGACGCCAACGGCCCCACACCCTGAGGATGCGCGCGTGATCGAGGTTCGCCAGCTGCGAAAGAGCTTCGGCAAGGTGCAGGCGGTGCAGGATGTCAGCTTCCGCGCCGAGGATGGCTGCATCACCGGCCTGCTCGGGCCGAACGGCGC
>JAJUFS010000081.1 GCA_029263725.1 Gammaproteobacteria bacterium
CAGGATCACCACGATGGTTCCCCAGAACACCGCGCCCGGCAGGCCGATGACCTTGAAGGCGATGGCGATCATCACCCCCTGCAGCACGCCCACCACGAAAATGCCCTTGAGCGCCGCGCGCGCCACCGTGAAGCCGCGCTGGATGATGTGGTCGCGGGTCGACATGTCCAGCGGCAGGTGGCGCTTGCCACGCTCAAGGATGGATTCGCCGCGGCTCAGGAACACGAACATCGCATAAAGAAGAATGAAGGTGTCCAGCGCCACCTGCAGGGTGACGCGGGTGATGTCGGGCACCGTGCCCAGCAGCACCCGGCCAAGCGCGCCAACCGCCTCGCCGAGGCGCGCCAGCAGTTCGCCCTCGCTCTCGACGATCTCCTCGCGGAACGGCAGCCAGTCCGGCAGCTGCATGGCCAGCGGCTGGCCGCTCTGGATCTGCTCCGTCACCCAGACCTGTGCATTCTTGCTGATGTGCAGGGCCTCGGCGGTAAGCAGGCCGATGAAGCTCGCCAGCGGCACGCCGACCAGCAGCACCGCCGCGACCAGCAGGATCGATGCCGCGAGCCGCGGCCGCCCGCCCAGCACCGCGCACAGGCGCGTCTGCAGCGGGTACAGCAGGGCGGCAAAGATCGCGGCCAGCAGCAGCGCCGTCAGGAAGCTGCGAATCATGCCGACGAACACCACCAGCACGAAGGCCAGCAGCAACAGGATGAACGCCCGCCGGAAGCGGACGTCGGCAACGTTCATGTCAGCCATGGCGACCTGCGTCGTCAGTCAGGATGGGAACGTCATTGCGGCGCGGATTCGAGATCGGCGCGCATGACCTCGAGATTCCTTTCGCACATCGCGAGCTCCTCGGCGTCGGCCTTCTCGCGCGCCTCGTCGCTTTCGCCGCCCGGCCGGCGCAGCACGATGTGGAAGTCCGGCTCCGCGCCCTGGATGGCAAGCACGTCGGCATTGCGCTGGCGCCATGCGGCAAGGGTCTCGCGACCGCGCTCGTCGAAGCCTTCGAAGCGATTCGCGCAGGCCTGGTAGAGCATCAGCATGGTGTTGACGCGCTCCACCTGCGCCGCCGTCTCGGGATCGATCTCCGCCTCCGGGATTTCGGCCTCGGCTTCGACCGGCGCCTCCACGGGAGCAGCCTGCTCGGCGGGCTCCTCGCCGCGCCACGCGTCGAGCAGCGACGGCCCGACGAACACCAGCACGACGATCAATCCGACGACTATCAAGGCGAGGATGATGTCATAGCGACTCATGGACGCTCTCCCGTGCTTCGGCCTGCGATGACTATATCGACACCTGCGGCGAAGAAAGATTCAGTTCGCGCATCATAGCACTGGCTCACAGCAGGCCTTCGATCGGCAGCAAGGCGAACACGCGCGCCGTGAAGCGCTCCCACCAGCCGGTGTCCGGTTCGTGGCCGATCCACTCCTCCTCCCCCGCCGCCGACACCCGCCAGCGCAGCCTGCCGTCGCGCAGTTCCAACGCGTAGCTGTTCAACGGATGCATGCCTTCCTCGATGAGCCCGGCGACGTGGGCAGCAAGCTCGGGGCTTTCCACCAGGATGCCCAGCTCGGTGTTATGCCGCACCGAGCGCGGGTCGACGTTCATCGAGCCGACGAGAACGCGCTTGCGGTCATAGACGAAGGCCTTGGTGTGCAGGTGGGAAAAGGAATGCGAGGCCAGGAAGGTGTGATGCCGCTGCTCCGCGACCGCGTCCGGCCGCAGCTCATGGATTTCCAGGCCGGCGCGCAACAGCGCCTCTCGATAGTTCGCGTAGCCGGAATGCGCCGGCGTGATGTCGTTGGTGGCGAGCGAATTGGTGAGCGCCGCGACGCGCACGCCTGCCTGCACCCGTTCCGCCAGCATCGCCACGCCCTCGTCGCCGGGGATGAGGTAGGAGATTTCCATCAGGAACTCACGCTCGACGTCGCGAGCGGAATCGAAGATGTAGGCCGCCACGCCCGGATTGCCGAGGCCCGCCACCTTGTCGGGGCTGTCGTACAACAGCACCGCGGGCGCCACGAACTGCCGATCGAGGAAGCCTTGCAACCGCGCCGTGAGGTCCTGCCGGGCGGGCTTGCGCATGAAGGGAAACGGCGGTTTCTCCGCGATCCACGCCTCGAGGTCGGCGGCCAGCGCCGCGGGGGTCGCCTCCGCGGGCGCCTCGTCGAGCCAGGCGATGGGATAGGACCAGCGGCTCTGCCAGTAGTCATCGAATGACACCGACATGGCGCGCACGATGGGCCCGGTCGCGAGCAGGTCGAAGTCACGGAAATTGGAACGGACGTCGGCGGCGAAGTAATGGTCAGCGATGTTGCGGCCGCCCGTGATCGCCAGCGCGTTGTCCGCGATCACCACCTTGTTATGCATGCGGCGGTTGAGACGCACGCCTTCCACGAACCATTCCATGAGCCGCGCCTTGCGCCAGCCGAAGGGGTTGAAGACGCGCACCTCGATGCGGGGATGGCGGTCGACCACCGCAAAGGGCAGCTGCAGCCCGGTGTGCATGTCATCGAGCAGCAGACGCACCCGCACGCCGCGATCCGCGGCGGCCAGCACCTCCAGCAGCAGCGCGCGCGCTGTCAGGTCGTCGGCCCACATGTAGTACTGGATGTCGAGGCTGCGCTCGGCGAGCCCGATGAGCGCGACGCGGGCGTCATAGGCGTCTGCACCGGAAACCAGTGGCACGAAGCCGGAAACCTGGGCTTCGCCGGCGAGAACGGCGAGGCGGTCGCCGGCGCGGGGCGGGAGCGCCTCGGCGGCATCGCCACCGAGAGGCTTCCTCTCCGGCAGCGTGCCGCAGGCCGCCATCAGCAGCAGCAGGCAGGCCACGGACAGTTTCTGCAAGAGCACCATGCGCTTCCTCCTTCGCGTGCAGCTTCGAGGATTCGCGGCGGCGGGTCAGTCGGGGAATCGGGGGAAAAACCGGAAAGCAAAGGCCCCCTTGAACAAGGGGGCCGGAAATGCCACGGCGTATCGGATCAGCGAGCCAGGAAGATGTCTTCCCGGATGATGCGCGCCCAGTCCTCGAAGACGCGCCGCAGTTCGGTACGGTTGTAGGCGGAGCTTGCCGTGCGCAGCATGCCGATGTCGCGGCCGCGCACCTTGTCGCGCAGTTCCAGCAGCGTTTCGCCGCTGACCGAATCCTCGAATTTGGCCTCGATCTGCAGGTTGCCTACCGTGCGAACCAGGATCACGCCGGTGTGGTCCTCGGGCAGCGGCGCATTGAGATAGACCTCGGTCAGGCGCGGACGGATGCGGGCCACGCCCGGTCCGGCGCGATCGACGATCTCCAGCTTGCCGCCTTCCGCCAGCTCCTCGCCAAACGACCGGTCGAACACTTCGGCCACCCATTCCTTGACACGGCGCGCGTCGTCCTCGTCCAGGCTCAGCCGCGTTCCCGTCCGCGTGTATCCCCAGCGCTCGTCGAGCTCGACGGAAACCGGCTCGATCATCACCTTGCGGTACCTGGCCAGCTCCGGGAAGGTCTCGCCCTGCGGCGTGCTTCCCATCGCGCAGGCCTGCAGCATGGCCGCGACAACGAACACCACCCAGATTTCGTTCAGACGTTTCATGTGCTTCACCTCGTGTCGGGGTAATCCGCCACCCTGGCAGATTATCGTTTTCTTGCCCGTTGATTCCCCGGCCCGCGAGGAAGGTTCAAAGGCCTACACGAGGAGAAAACACACTGCAATGAAGTGGGCGACGCTGCCGGAAAGGCACAGCACGTGCCAGATGGCGTGATTGTGGGGCAGGCTCTCCCAGCGGTAGAAGACTGCGCCGACGGTGTAGAGGACGCCGCCGGCCAGCACCAGCAGGAAGGACGCCTCCGGGAGCGCCTGGTACAGCGGCACGATCGCGACCAGCCCCGACCAGCCGAGCAGCACGTAGGCGATGGTCGAAACCAGGTCGAACCTGCCCGCATAGCGCGCCTTGAAGACGATGCCAACGCCCGCGAGCAGCCACAGCATCAGGCACAGGCTCCACCCCAGCGCGCCACCCAGCCCCGCGAGAAAGAACGGCGTGTAGGTTCCGGCGATCAGCACGAACACCGCCATGTGATCCAGCGCCTGCAGGCGTTGCTTGATCTCACCATCGGGCACTGCGTGATACAGCGTCGAGACCAGGTAAAGGATCACCAGCGACGCGGCATAAATGCAGTACGCAGGAATCTCGTGCACGCCGCGCATCACCGCGAGTGCAATCAGCAACGGCCCTGCCGCGGTGGCAAACAGGAAGCCGAGGAAATGCGTCAGCGCGTTGATGAATTCATGTCTGGAGCAGCGGAACTGGACGTAGTCCTGGATGTGTTCGTTGTTCACTTTTTGCCTCCCGCAGCGATTATGCGAAGGGCGTACGTGCAACCACAGCCGGATGATCCATCAGTTCGCGGTTTGGTTCTCAGGTAAGTTCTGTATACACTCGGGCCGTTCATTCATTTTCGGTCGGGGAGGAAGTGATGACGCAAGTCATTCGTGAGGTAGTGAAGAACTTCGCCCAGGTGCGCAAGGAGTTCGTGCGCGTGACGGCGAAGGAAGCAAAGACCCTGGAGCGTGAACTGACGCGCGCACAGCGCGACGCGAAGCGCCTGCAGGGCCAGCTCGTGAAACTGCGCAAGCAGAAAGAGCGCGCCAAGGCGAAGTACGACAAGACGGGGCGCGCCACCGAGCGCCGCGCCCTGGAGAAGGTCGAGAAGGAACTGGCCGCGCTGCGCGACGAGCATAAGGGAGTTCGCGACGCCGTGGCGAAGATCAAGGCGGCGCGCGACGAGGCAAGGGAAGCTGCCAGGCTTGCGGCAACCCTGGAGAAGAGCATGCAGCAGGCCGAGCGCAAGCTCGAGCAGGCTGCGGCAAAGCGTGCCCGCAAGAAGAAGACGCGGCGAAAAAAGAAGACTGTCGCCGCCTGATGAAACAAGGCCCCGCTGGACGGGGCCTTTTTCCATGCGTTTCAGGCGTTGAGACTGGGGCCGTTGGGGCTGCGCCGCGAAACATCCCTTACCACGCTGCCCGCATCCTGCTCGCTCATGTGCAAGGCAATGTCGGCCTGGGCAACGATGCCGCAAAGGCGGCCCTGTGCATCCACCACCGGGACGCGGCGAATCTGGTTCTGCTCCATCTTGTCGCAGGCTTCCTGGATATCCGCGTTGTCGCGCACGGTGATCACGTTCCGCGACATCACGTCCGCCACCGTGGTACTGCTTGCGTCCATCCCGGCGGCCACGGCGCGTACGGCGATGTCACGGTCGGTAATCACGCCAATGACGCGCTTCGAATCGGTGTCCTCGACGATAGGAATCTCGCCGCAGTCGTGTTCGAGCATCATCTGCGCCACTTCGCGCAACGATGCATCCTGCGTACAGCAGGCCGGGTCCGGTGTCATGATCTGCTCAATGCTCATGGTGCCTCCTCGAAGCAGGATTCTCGGAATGCGCCTCTCGCGGCGCGCCCCCCAAGACACTTGGGACACTGACCGGCATTTCAAGCAAACGGAGAAATCAAGGTGAAGAAGGCAAGCCTGGTTATGTCAATCGCGCTGCTCGCAGTGCCGCCCGCAGCCGCCGCATCAAGCCACTACTGGAGCAAAGACGAAGCCGCGGTCATCCTCGACAAGACCATCGAACTCGAGCTCGCGCCTTCGCTGGAAGGTCTTGCGGAAGGCGAGCGCATCGCGCTTTCGCACCTGCTAGAAGCAGGCCGGCTGATGCACGAACTCTACCTCGAGCAGACCCATCACCAGGCGCTGGATGCGCGGAAGATGCTGGAGGCGCTGGCGACACGTGAGCCGCAACAGGCTGAAGCGCTCGGCAAGCTGTTCCATGTCTTCAAGGGCCCGATCGCGACCAGGCCCGATAATACCCGCACGCCGTTCCTGCCCGTCGATGCGCTGCGGCCCGGCAAGAATGTCTACCCGCTGGATGCGACGCGGGCGGAACTGGATGCCTGGCGAAGCCGGCATGGCGACGATGCACTGCTTGACCCGATGACGGTGGTACGCCGGGCGACGACCGCGAATGCGCGCGCCGATCTCGCCCTGCTCTTCTCCCATCCGCTGCTGGAGACCCTGCATCCCGGATTGCGCGAACGGCTCGAGACGGTATTGAAGACGCCGCAGCCGCAGGGCTTTTATGCCATTCCCTACGCGCTCGCCTACATCGAGCGGCTGATGCCGGTCTACCGGCACCTGCTCGCCGCCTCCGAGGCCGTGCGCCCGCATGACGCGGATTTCGCCGACTATCTCGCGCTGCGCGCCCGCGATCTGCTCGCCAACGATTACGAGGCAGGCGATGCGGCCTGGGTGAGCGGCAGTTTCAGCCGGCTCAACGCGCAGATCGGCAGTTACGAGACCTACGACGACGAACTCTACGGAGTGAAGAGCTTCTTCAGCGCCAGCGTGCTGCTGAAGGACGTCGAGCAGAGCGCGGCTCTGGCGCGCGCCATCGCCGACATCCAGGCGCTGGAGAACAGCCTGCCCTACTCGCGGCACAAGAAGGTCCGCACCGACATCCCGGTGGGCGTCTATGACGTGATCGCGGACTTCGGCCAGGCGCGCGGCACCAACACCGCGAGCATCCTGCCGAACGACGCGGACCATGCGCGCAAGTACGGCCGCATCATCCTGATGCGCAGGAACATCCTCACCAGCGAGGAACTGTTCCGCGACACGCGCGCCGCCTGGCAGGCGGCACTGGCGCCCGCCTTTCACCAGCATCTCGACATGGAAGCCGGCTTCCAGCGCACGCTGTGGCACGAGATCGGCCATTATCTCGGCGTCGATCGCGACGAGCGCGGCCGCACGCTGGACACGGCCCTGCAGGAATACTCGGATCTCTATGAAGAAATGAAGGCAGACCTCGTGGCGCTGTACGTCGCGCCCGCGCTGCGCAAGTCAGGCTACTACGATGATGCCGGCCTGCGCGCACTGTATGCCGACGGCATCCGGCGCACCTTGCAGCAGGTCAAGCCGCGCCGCGACCAGCCCTACCAGACCATGCAGCTCATGCAAATGAACTGGTTCCTCGACAAGGGCGCGCTGCGCTTCGCGAACGGCAAGCTCATCATCAACCATGACCGCTATCACGATGCCGTGGCCTCGCTGCTGCGCGAGGTGCTCGCCATCCAGTCGGCAGGCGATCCGGAGCGCGCTGCCGCCTTCGTGGAGCGCTGGGCGCGCTGGGACGAAAATCTGCACGGCGTGATCGCCGCCAACATCCGCGACGCAGTCCGCTATCGCTATCGCCTGGTGCGTTACGCCGCCCTGCCTGAGACCGGGCGCGACTGACCCGTCAACGCTCCCCGGCGCGAGCCGCGGATATTTCAGAACCCGCCGGAGCCGGCTCCGGCGGGTTCGTTTTTCCTGCCGCAAGCATCCCGAGATACTCCTCCTCCTGCAGCGACGGCAGGCGCTGCAGGAAGGCGACCACGCTCCACAGGTCATCATCCAGGTAGGTCCGCCCCCAGGCTGGCATGCCGGTCATGCGCACGCCATGCTTCACCATCCAGAAGGTCTCGCCTGGATCGCGCCCCCAGCGGGTGAGATCGGGCGGCGTCGGCAGCAGGCCGCGGCGAAAGCCGGTATCGGCGAGTCCTGGGCGCAGGTGGCACAGCGCGCAGGCTTCCTCGTAGATCACCGCGCCGCGGACCAGGCGGTGTTCGGCCATGAAGTCATCGGGCGGCAGCAGCTCGCGGCTGCGGCGCGCCACCGAGTGCTCGCGCGCCTTGTATAGCGCCCAGTATTCGACCGGATGATGGGGAAGATCGGCGGCGACGTTGTAGATGCCGGAATGGATGATCGCGATCGCGCCGGCGACACCGAGGGAGATGCCGGCGAGGACGGTCCAGGCAATGGTCCGCAGCGTGCGCATGGGCTCATGCTAGCCGCCCCGATCGCCCGTTCCAGAAGGCAAACCCTGCAGAAAGCAAAACCCCGCCGGGAGGCGGGGTTTCGTGTAACGCGTCTGACAGACCGATCAGAACTCGTAGCGAGCCGCCAGCACGAAGCCGTCGGATTCTTCGAGGTCGGTCAGCTGGAAGGAGACGCCGAAGCGATCGTTCACCCAGTAACGCGCGCCGAGGTCGAAACCGGTGACGTTGTCGTCCAGCATGATGAACTTGAAGTCAGCGAAGACTTCCAGCTGCGGCATGACCATGCCACGGGTGCCGAATTCGAAGCC
>JAJUFS010000102.1 GCA_029263725.1 Gammaproteobacteria bacterium
CGGCGATTTCTTCCACGAGGCGCACGAGATCATGGCCATCGTGCTGCTGGTGGTCGCGCTGCTGCACATCGTCGGCGCCATCTGGCACGCGGCGCTGAAGAAGGACGGCATCATGCAGCGCATGCTGCCGTAATGACGCGCGTCGAAACGACATCCGCGACACGTATCGGCGTGATTGCCGACACGCATGGGCTGCTGCGCCCCGAGGCCGAGGAAGCGCTTCGGGGCGTCGAGCTCATCCTGCACGCCGGCGACATCGGCAAGCCGGAAATCCTTGAACGCCTTGCCGGCATCGCGCCGGTGATTGCCGTGCGCGGCAACAACGACACCGTGGCCTGGGCCGAGAGCATCCCGGAGGAAGTGACGCTGGAAGCAGGCAGCTGCCGGATCTTCATGCTGCACGACCGGAAGCGGCTGGATCCGCAGGCCGCGGGTTACGATGTCATCATCGCCGGTCACTCGCACAAGCCGCTGAACGAGGCGCGCGACGGCGTGCTGCATCTCAATCCCGGCAGCGCCGGGCCGAGGCGCTTCCGGCTGCCGGTCTGCGTCGCGCGGCTGGACGTGGCGGACAAGCCGAAGGCGGAAATCATTTCTCTCATTGAATGAGGCGCGAGCCTCGCATTTGCACGAGCAGTTCATGAATTCGAAACCCTACGATGCCGTCATCATCGGCGGTGGCCACAATGGTCTCGTCTGCGCCTGTTACCTGGCCGCGGCGGGCTGGAAGGTGCGCGTGCTGGAACGCCGCGGGATCGTCGGCGGCGCCGCGGTGACGGAAACCTTCCATCCGGGCTTTCGCAACTCGGTGGCGAGCTACACGGTCAGCCTGCTGAACCCGAAGGTGATCCGAGACCTGCGCCTCGAGGAGAACGGCCTGCGCATCGTCGAGCGGCCGATGTCCAACTTCCTGCCGCTGAATGATCGCGAGTACCTGAAGGCAGGACCGACGGAACGCGATACGCAGGCGGAAGTGGCGAAGTTCTCGAAGCGCGATGCCGAGAGGCTTCCCGAGTACAACCGCCATCTCGACATCATCGCCGACGTGCTGCGCGAGCTCGTGCTGGAGACGCCGCCCAATGTCGGCGGCGGGCTCAGCGATGTGCTCGCAGCATTGTGGCTCGGCAATCGCTTACGCAGGCTGGACATGAGCGCGCGCCGCGACCTGCTGGACCTGTTCGCGAAAAGCGCCGGCGACATGCTCGATGCCTGGTTCGAGTCCGCGCCCATCAAGGCGCTGTTCGGCTTCGATTCGGTGGTCGGCAATTACGCCAGTCCGTACACGCCGGGCTCCGCCTACGTGCTGCTGCATCACGTGTTCGGCGAGGTGAACGGCAGGAAGGGTGCCTGGGGACACGCCATCGGCGGCATGGGCGCGATCACGCAGGCCATGGCCAGCGAAGCCGTGAAGCGCGGCGTCGAGATCAGCGTCAATGCCGAGGTCCGCAAGGTGAACGTGGTGAACGGCCGCGTCACCGGCGTGACGCTCGCCGACGGCACGGTCGTCGACGCGAAGCGCGTCGTGTCCAATCTCAACCCGAAGCTGCTGTTCCTTAAGCTTGTCGACGCGAGCGACCTCGACGAGGAATTCGTGCGCCGCATGCGCGGCTGGAAGTGCGCCTCGGGCACCTTCCGCATGAATGTCGCGCTGTCGGAGCTGCCGAGGTTTTCCTGCCTGCCGGACGAAGGGCCGCATCACGGCGCCGGCATCATCATCGCGCCGTCGCTGCAGTACATGGATCGCGCCTTCATCGACGCGAAGCGCGATGGTGTCTCGCGCGAGCCCATCGTCGAGATGCTCATCCCCAGCACCCTGGATGACTCGCTCGCGCCTCCCGGCAGGCATGTCGCCAGCCTGTTCTGCCAGCATGTCGCGCCCGAGCTGCCGGATGGCCGTTCCTGGGACGAGGAAAGGGATCGCGTCGCGCAGCTGATGATCGACACCGTCACGCGCTACGCGCCGAACTTCCGCGACAGCGTGCTGGGTTACGAGGCGCTGTCACCGCTGGACCTCGAGCGGCGTTTCGGGCTTGTCGGCGGCGACATCTTCCATGGCGCGCTCAGTCTCGATCAGCTGTACAGCGCGCGGCCCATGCTGGGTCACGGCAACTACCGCGGACCGCTGCAGGGGCTTTACATGTGCGGCTCGGGCACGCATCCAGGCGGCGGCGTCACCGGCGCGCCGGGACACAACGCGGCGCGGGAGATTCTGAAGGACGCCTGAGCGCGCAGGCCTTATCATTCGCGGCGGATTCCGGGGAAACGGCATGCTCATCCTGCTGGTCGAAGATCACCGCGACATCGCCGACAGCATCGGCGAATTCCTGTCCGCGCGCGGGCATGCGGTGGACTTCGCCTTCGATGGCGTGACCGGGCTGCATCTTGCCGTCACCAATCACTACGACGCGCTGGTGCTGGATCTCGGCCTGCCCGGCATGGATGGACTCACGCTGATGCAGCGGCTGCGCGCTGACGCGGGCCGGCACACGCCGCTGCTGGTGCTCACCGCGCGCGACACGCTGGCCGACAAGCTGCAGGGTTTCCGCAGCGGCGCCGACGACTACCTGGTGAAGCCGTTCAGCATGGAAGAACTGGAGGCGCGCCTCGTCGCCCTGCACCGGCGCGCCAGCGGCGAGGGCGCGGCCCGCAAGCTGCGCGTCGCCGATCTCGAGCTGGACGAACAGCAGTTCCGCGTGACGCGCGCCGGCCAGCCGCTGCATCTCGGCCCGATCGCCTTTCAATTGCTCGCCTTCCTCATGCGCGAGACGCATCGCGTCGTGCGGCGAGTCGAGCTGGAACGCCATCTCTGGGGCGACGAGCCGCCCAGCAGCGACGCGTTGCGCACCCACCTCGCCAGCCTGCGGCAGGCGGTGGACAAGCCCTTCGGACGCGCGCTCATCCACACCGTGCACGGCGTCGGCTACCGGCTGACCGATGACAATGTCTAGAGGACTGTCGCTGCGCGAGCGCATCGTGCTGAGCTACGTGCTCTTCGCGGCGCTCATCAGCACGATCTTCGCTGCCGGCGTGTACGCGACCTTCGACGCGCTCGAGGACCAGTTCGTGGAAGACACCGTGCGCGCCGAGCTCGACGAGGTGATCGGCGTGCACCGGCACAGCCAGGACTACTCCGGCCTGGTGTCCTCGCACATGCGCATCTACGTCAGCGACACGCCGTCCTGGGACGAACGCCCGCCGGCCTTCCGTGACCTGGCGGAAGGCGTCACCGAACTCATGATCGACGACCGCGAGTATCACGTCGAAGTGCGGCACGTCGACGGCCGTACCTACGTGATGGCCTTCGATGAAACCGACATCGAACAGCGGCAGAGCACGCTGGGCTGGGTCCTGCTCGCCGGCGTGCTGGTGTGCACCTTCGTCGGCGCGTGGGCGGGCTTTGCGATGTCACGCCAGGTCATCGAGCCGGTCAGCCGCCTGTCCGAGGACGTGGCCGCGCTGGTGCGCGGCGGCGGCGTGCTGGAAACCGATTCCTACGCCGACGACGAAGTCGGCGAGCTGGCGCGCTCCTTCCAGCTCTACCAGCAGCGCATCCACGAGTTCCTGGTGCGCGAACGCGAATTCACCGGCAACGTCAGCCATGAGTTGCGCACGCCGCTCACTTCCATCCGCAGCGCCGTCGAGGTCGCACTGGCCGATCCTGCCGTGGACGGCGTGCAGCGCGAACGCCTGCTGCGCATGCTGCGCGCGACCATGGAGATGGCGCAGCTGATCGAGATCTTCCTGCTGCTGGCGCGCGCCGAGGAGGACGCCTACAGCGGGCTCGAGAAGGTGCCCGCGGACGTGCTGTCGGCGGTGCTGCAGGACCTGCAGCCGCTCGCCGAGCAGCGTGGCGCGAGGCTGGCGCTGCGCTTTTCCGGCGAGGCGGGCACGCGGCTCAACATGGGCGCCTTCGGTATCGTCGCGCGCAACCTCGTGCAGAACGCCATCGTTCACGGCGGCGGGCAGGTCGAGGTCAGCCTCGATGCCGACACGCTGCGCGTCTGGAACGACGGCCCGCCGATGAGCGAAGAGGCGTTGAAGCGCGCCTTCGAGCGGCACTACCGCGGCGCCGCTTCGAAGGAAGGCGCGGGACTCGGTCTTGCCATCGCCCGCCGGCTTGCCGATCGCTTCGGCTGGTCGCTGGAGCTCGACAGCGACGCGCAGGGCACGCTCGCCATCCTGCGCCTGCGCGGCGGCCGTCGCCTGGATGAAGGCGTTGCGTAGTTCACGTTTCGCTTCTCAGGTATCTACCCGGTCCCGGATTTAACGGAATTCTCACATCATCTTCGCGCTGCCCCCACGCGCCCGCAGGCAAGCTGTATGTCAAAGGAGGAGGCATGCAACTGTCTGTCGTTGTCCCCGTGAAGGACGAAGCCGCCAACGTCGAGCCGCTGCTGGATGAAATCCATGCCGCGCTCGATGCCCGTTACGATTACGAGATCATCTACGTCGACGACGGCAGCAGCGACGGCACGCTGGAGGTGCTGCGCGCGCGGATGCTCATCGACCCGCGCCTGCGCGTGCTGCGCCACGAGCACAGCTGCGGCCAGAGCACGGCGGTGTGGAACGGCGTGCGCGCCGCCCACGGCGAGGTGATCGCGACCCTCGATGGCGACGGCCAGAACGATCCCGCCGACATCCCGGCGCTGGTCGCGGCGCTCGTCGAGCGCCGGCCGGGGAACCTGCAGCTCGTCATGGGCCACCGCACCCGGCGCAAGGACAGCTTCGCCAAGCGCATCGCCTCGCGCATCGCCAACCGCGTGCGGCGCGCGCTGCTTCATGACGACACGCCGGACACCGGCTGCGGCATCAAGGCCTTCTGGCGCGATGCCTTCCTTTCCCTGCCGTACTTCAACCACATGCACCGCTTCCTGCCCGCGCTGGTCTGCCGCCAGGGCGGCGCGGTCCGCTCCGTGCCGGTCAACCATCGCCCGCGCGAGAGCGGCCGCTCCAAGTACGGCATCAACGACCGGCTGTGGGCGGGCATCGCCGATCTCGCCGGCGTCGCCTGGCTGCTGCGCCGGGAACGACGCCCGGCGGCGGTGATCGAGGAAACACCGCCCGTGCGCATGTCACGGACCCCGGAAGAAAGGGCGGCACAACGCCACTAGGAGCGAGCATGCAGGATCACGAATTCATCTGGCTGAGCGTCGGCTTCATCGGCCAGGCGCTGTTCTCGATGCGCTTTCTCGTGCAGTGGCTGCAGAGCGAACGCGCCAGGCGCTCCATCATTCCCGATGCCTTCTGGTACTTCAGCATCGCCGGCGGGGCGACGCTGCTGGTTTACGCGATCCATCGCCAGGACCCGGTGTTCATCGTCGGCCAGGGCATGGGCCTGTTCATCTACCTGCGCAACCTGCACCTCATCATCAGGGAGCGCCGCGGCGCTTCTCCCGGCAAGGCTTGATCCCGATGAATGCGTTCCGTGACCTGCCGGGCCGGGTCCCGGCCATCGCCTGGGTGCTGCTGCTCGCGCTTGTCGTCATCGGCGCCGGCATCGGCCTGCGCGATCCCTGGCCCGCGGACGAACCGCGCTTCGCGCTGATAGCGCGCGACATGGTGCTGAGCGGCCAGTGGCTGTTTCCGCACGTCGGCAACGTGCTCTATCCCGACAAGCCGCCGCTGTACTTCTGGATCATGGCGGCGTGCTACATGGTCACCGGTTCGTTGCGCGTCGCCTTCCTGCTGCCGTCGCTGCTCGCCGCGCTCGGCACGCTGTGGCTTGTGCATGACCTTGGGCGGCGCCTGTGGAACGAGCGCACCGGCATTTTTGCGGCGCTGGTGCTGCTCGCGACCCTGCAGTTCGTGCTGCAGGCGAAGTCCGCGCAGATCGACGCCACGCTCGCCTTCTTCGCCACGCTCGGCCTCTACGGCCTTTGCCGTCATTTGCTGCTCGGCCCTGCCTGGGGCTGGTACGTCGTGGGTTTTGCCGCGGCCGGCGCGGGCGTGATCACCAAGGGCGTCGGTTTCCTGCCGCTGCTCGTGTTCATTCCCTGGGCGTATGCAGTGCTCGCGCGCTGGCCGCTGCCTCGCATCGGTGGCGGCTGGCGCTGGGCGATGGGGCCGCTCGCCATGCTCGCGGTCATCGCGGCGTGGCTCGCGCCCATGCTCATCGCTGTACATTTCGCCAACGATCCGGCGTTCGATGCCTATCGCGACAACATCCTCTTCAAGCAGACGGCGGAGCGCTATGCCGACGCCTGGCACCACGTCGAGCCGTTCTGGTACTACCTCGTCGAAGTGATCCCGGTGTTCTGGCTGCCGGTGACTCTCGTCCTGCCATGGCTGGTCCCCGCCTGGTCCCGCGCGTTGCGCGCGCATGATCCGCGGCCGCTGCTGCTGCTCGGCTGGGTGGTGCTGGTGGTGCTGTTCTTCAGCATGAGCGCGGGCAAGCGCGGGCTTTACATCCTGCCTGCCGTACCGGCGCTGGCGCTGGCCACCGCGCCTTGCGTGCACTCGCTGCTCCGCCGCCGCGGCGTGAATCTCGCCGGCTTCGGTGCGCTCGCGGTGATCGCCCTTCTGTTGCTGCTGACGCTGCTGAACTTCCTCGTGCTGCGCCCCGAAAAGGGCGCGTTGCTGGTCGAACGTCATGAAGCCTCGCCGTGGCTGTTCGTCGGCCTGCTGATCGGCGCCGCCCTTGCCTGGATGCCGCTTGGACCGAAGCGCGGCATGACTGCGTTGTGCGGATTCTTCCTTACGGTGTGGCTGATCTACGGCCTCTACGCGTATCCCGCCTTCAACGACGCGCGCTCGCCGGCGTCGATGATGCGCAAGGCGGGCGTCTACATCGGACCGGAGGCCGAGCTCGCGCTGGTGAACTGGCGCGAGCAGCTGATCCTGCACGCGGATCGTCCCGTGGTGCACTTCGGTTACCGGATGCGCGATGACGATGCGGAAGTCGACGCCGCGCTGCGCTGGCTGGTGCGCGGTGAGCGGCGCTACCTGCTGCTGCCGGACGAGGCGCTGAACGATTGCTTCCTGGCGGACA
>JAJUFS010000143.1 GCA_029263725.1 Gammaproteobacteria bacterium
CCCATGCCGCTGCCCGGCGTGAAGCCGGGCCTTGCGAATGTCGTCGTGCTGATCGTGCTGCTGCGTCATGGCTTCCGGCTGGCGGCCTCGGTCGCGTTGCTGCGGGTGGTGGCGGGCGCGGCGCTGCTCGGCACGCTGTTCACGCCCGCCTTCTTCCTCAGCCTCGCCGGCGCGCTCGCCAGCCTCGTTGCCGCGGGACTCGCGCATCGCGCCGGCGGGCGTTTCGTCGGCCCGGTGGGAATCGCCGTGGCGATGGCCATGGCGCACATGAGCGGGCAATTCCTGCTTGCCTGGCAGGTGTTTGTGCCGCATCCGGCGCTGGTCAACATTCTGCCGGTTCTGCTGGCCGCGTCGCTGGGACTGGGCATGCTCACCGGTATAATCGCCGCGTCCGTGCTCGTACGCCTGCCAGTGCCGAATCGATGAAGGAAATCCTCAAGCCCCCCGTCACCATTGCCTCCGGGGAACGCCTGGTCAGCACGCTGTTCTTCGCGGTGCTGCTGCACGGCATCGTCATCCTCGGCATCGGTTTCAAGGGCGAGCAGCAGGCCGTGGGCCGCACTTCCACGCTGGAAATCACGCTGGTCCAGAATCCCAACCAGCTGCTGCCCGACGATCCGGACTACCTCGCCAACGCCAGCCAGCGCGGTGAAGGCAACACGCTGGAGCATGTGCGCCCGGAAGCCGCCATGAGCACGCCGGAGCAAATCTTCCTGGAAGGCATCGAAGCGGCGCCCGACGAGGAAAACCGCCGCGCCGAGACCGAGCGCGGCGAACGCGAACAGACCGAGACCCGGAACGCGCAGGATCAGCAGCTGGTGGCGACCGACGAGGCGCGCCTGCGCGTGCAAAGCGGCCGGGCCGCCGCACGCAATAGCCAGGAACGCAGCCTGGTGGCGCGCCTGGTGACGCCGGGCCTGGATCTCAGCGACCCGGTGCAGGACATGAACAGCGAGGCCCGCGCCCGCAGCACGAATCCGCGCGAGAAGCTGGTCGCGGTGAACACCCGCGAGGTGGTCTACGCCGCCTACCTCGATGACTGGCGTCGCCGAGTGGAGCGCGTCGGCAACAGCAACTACCCCGAGGAATTGCGGCAGCGCGGCCTGGAAGGCCGGCTGGTGCTGGAAGTCGCGGTGAATGCCGATGGCACGCTGCGCGACCTGCAGATACGGCGGCGCTCGGCGCACCGCGAGCTGGACGAAGCCGCCGTGCGCATCCTGCGGCAGGCCGCACCCTTCCCGCCCTTCTCCAGCGCCATGCGCGCCGAAGCCGACGTGCTGCGCTTCGTCTACGAGTGGCGCTTCGGACGCGAAGCGGTACAGGGAAGCGTAAAAGCCGCCGCGCCCTGACGCGCTTTGACTTTGCGCGGTTGAGACTCTTCCGGCAAAGCCGGATACTGGCCGCATGGCTGACTTCACCTCGCTTTCGAACCAGTTTCTCATCGCGATGCCCAGCCTCGCGGATCCGAACTTCGTTGGCTCGGTGACCTATATCTGCGATCACACGCCGGAAGGCGCCATGGGCATTATCGTCAACCGTCCCACGGAAATGACGCTGGAAGACGTGTTCCAGCAGCTCGGCGTCACCGCCAGCGACCAGCGCGTGCTGCCGCACCCGGTGTACTTCGGCGGACCGGTGCTGCCGGAGCGCGGCTTCATCCTGCATCGCCCGGAAGGCAACTGGGAATCGAGCCTGCAGGTCGCGCCCGGCATCGCGCTGACCACGTCACGCGACGTGCTGAACGCGATGGCGCATGGCTACGGGCCGCGCGATGCGATCTTCGCGCTGGGTTATGCCGGCTGGGGCGCGGGACAGCTGGAGGCGGAAATGAGCGACAACGCCTGGCTGACCGTGCCGGCGGAAGCGCACGTGCTGTTCGAGATGCCGCCCGAGGCGCGCTGGCGCGCGGCGGCGGAACTCATCGGCATCGATCCCAGGCTGCTCACCGGCCAGAGCGGCCATGCCTGAGCGGCAGCCCGCCGCCATCACCCTGCTCGGATTCGATTACGGCTTGCGCCGTATCGGCGTCGCCGTCGGCCAGTCACTGACGGCGACGGCCAGCCCGCTGCCGGCGCTGACGGCACGCGACGGCGTTCCCGACTGGACGGCGATAGAAAAACTCATCGATGAATGGCGTCCTGCGGCGCTCGTGGTCGGCGTTCCTTATAATATGGACGGTTCGCGCCAGGAGATGACGGACCGCGCCGAGCGCTTCGGCCGCCAGCTCCACGGACGCTTTCACCTCCCCGTGCATGCCGTCGACGAAACCTTGAGTTCCGTGGCCGCCGAGGAGCGGCTGAAGGAAGCGCGCCGCGAAGGCCGGCGCGGGCGGATTCAGAAACCCGACATCGACAGCGCCGCCGCCTGCGTGCTGCTGGAAACCTGGTTCAACGCACGGAACCCCGCATGACTCGTCACCTGATCTCGATCGCGGACCTCGACCGCGCCGCCCTCCTCGCGCTGCTTGACCGCGCGCAACGGTACGTCGCGCGCCCCGGCGAGCCGGTGGTCCGCAACCGCAGCCTGGAAGGACGCACCGTCGCCAACCTGTTCTTCGAGGCCAGCACCCGCACCCGCGCTTCCTTCGAGCTCGCCGCACGGCGCCTCGGCGCGGACGTACTCAACCTCGACATCAATCTCTCGTCCACCGCCAAGGGCGAAACCGTGCGCGACACGGTCGCCACCCTGCAGGCGATGAACGTCGACGCCTTCGTGATCCGCCATGCCGAAAGCGGCATCCAGCGCATGATCGCGGACTTCGTCGCGCCGCATGTCAGCGTCATCAACGCCGGCGAATCGCATCTCAACCATCCGACCCAGGGCCTGCTGGATGCGCTCACCATCCGCCAGCACAAGGGAGATTTCGCGAACCTCGTCGTCGCCATCGTCGGCGACATCCGCCACTCGCGCGTGGCGCGCTCGGCCAGCCAGGCGCTCAGGCTGCTTGGTGTGAAGGAACTGCGGCTGGTAGGTCCTGCCGCGCTGTTGCCGGAGGATGGTGTCGAAGGAACCCGCATCACTTCCATGGATGAAGGCATTCGCGGCTGCGACGTGGTGATGATGTTGCGCATCCAGAAGGAGCGCATGCAGGCCGGCAGCATTCCCGATGCGGCCGCCTATCACCGCGAGTACGGCATGGACGCACGCCGCCTCGCACTGCTCGCCGACGACGCCATCGTCATGCATCCCGGTCCCATGAATCGCGGCGTCGAGATTTCCGACGAAGTCGCGGACGGACCGCGCTCCGTCATCCTCGACCAGGTCAACAACGGCGTGGCGGTGCGCATGGCGGTGCTGGAAACCCTGCTGGAGCGCAAATGAACGCCATCACCGACAAGCCCCACCGCGGCACCATTTTCGTCGAGGACGCCGAGGTAGTCTCGCAACAGGCCTATCCCGGCGAACAGTACGTGCTTCGCCTGCGCGCGCCGAAATGCGCCGCCAATGCGAAGCCGGGCAGCTTCGTGCACATTACCTGCGATCCCGCGCTGCCAATGCGCCGGCCGCTGTCCATCATGCGCGTCTCCCGCGACGGCACCATCGACCTGCTCTACAAGGCCATCGGCCGCGGCACGCGGCTGCTGGCGCAACGGCGCGAAGGCGAGACGGTCAGCGTCATGGGCCCGATCGGGCTGCCGTTCACCCTGGATCCGGCACGGCCGCGCGCGCTGCTGATCGGCGGCGGCGTCGGCATTCCGCCCATGGTGTTCATTGCCGATCACCTGCGCCAGGACAGGAGCACTGCCTGGAAGCCCTTCGTGATCATGGGCTCGGAAGTGCCCTTCCCGTTCAAGGTCACGCCTTCGACCATCATGGTGCCCGGCATCCCCGACGGCGTGATCGGCTGCATGCCGCTGCTCGATGACTGGGGCATCCCGAGCCGGCTCGCCAGCCTGCAGGGCTACGCCGGCTGCCATGAAGGCTACGTGACGGACCTCGCCCGCATCTGGCTGCAGAACCTCGACCAGGCGCAACGCGATGAAGTCGCGATCTACAGCTGCGGACCCACGCCCATGCTGCGCGCCGTGGCGCAACTTGCACGCGAGTTCGACCTGCCCTGCCAGGTCTCGCTGGAAGAATTCATGGCCTGCGCCGTCGGCGGCTGCGCCGGCTGCACGGTCAAGGTCGAAACCGAAACCGGCCCCGCCATGAAGCGCGTCTGCGTGGATGGGCCGGTGTTTGATGCGTACAAGGTCTTCGGCGCGTAACCGAATCACCTCAAGACAACAAGAAGGCCGCGCAAGCGGCCTTCTTGTTTTCTCGATGCGGCGACGCCGTCGGGGTGTCGGTCGGGG
>JAJUFS010000041.1 GCA_029263725.1 Gammaproteobacteria bacterium
CAATACCAGCGTCCTCGAAGGCATCAACAACCGCATCAAGGTCATCAAGCGCATGGCCTACGGCTACCGCGACTCCAACTACTTCTTCCTCAAGATCAGAGCCGCGTTCCCCGGTAAAACGTGAAGAACCAAAAAAAAGCCCCGCGATGCGGGGCTTTTGGTTTACTTACTTCTTCTTCAGCTCGAACTCCGGCAGCTTCTTCGGCACCGCCGCGTTCTTCAGCCGCACGTACTTCGGCATGCCGTCCTTGTACGGCGGATAGGCCTCGCCCTTGATGAGCGGCAGCAGGTACTGGCGGCAGCGCTCGGTGATGCCGAAGCCGTCCTTGCTGATGAAATTGCGCGGCATGAACTTTTCCTGGTTCGCCACCTTCTTCAGCGGCGCCTCGCCGATGGCCCACTTGTACGGCTTGTTCGACTTGCGCTCGATGGTGACCATCACCGAGTTCCTGCCCTTGAGCGCGAGTTCCACCGCAGCCTTGCCCACGGCATAGGCCTGGCGCAGGTCGGTTTCCGAGGCGATGTGCCGCGCGGAGCGCTGCAGGTAATCCGCCAGCGCCCAGTGGTACTTGTAGCCAAGCTCGGAGCGCACCAGGTCGGCGAGATACGGCGCCACGCCGCCCAGCTGCTTGTGGCCGAAGGCATCGACGGTGCCGGCGTCGGCGAGGAACTTGCCGTCGACGTCGCGCACGCCCTCGGAGGCGACGATCACGCAGTAGCCGTACTTCTTCACCGACTCATCGACCCGGGCGAGGAAGGCGGCGCGGTCGAAGGTGATCTCCGGGAAGAGGATGATGTGCGGCGGCTCGCCGGGCGCGCCCGAACCCGCCAGGCCGCCGGCCGCGGCGATCCAGCCTGCGTGACGGCCCATCACTTCCAGGATGAAGACCTTGGTCGAGGTCTTGGCCATGGATTCCACGTCCAGCGCGGCTTCCTTGGTGGACACGGCCACGTACTTGGCCACCGAGCCGAAGCCCGGGCAGCAGTCGGTCAGCGGCAGGTCGTTGTCCACGGTCTTGGGCACGTGGATGGCCTTGATGGGGTAGCCCATCTTCTCGGACAGCTGCGAGACCTTCAGGCAGGTGTCGGCGGAATCGCCGCCGCCGTTATAGAAGAAATAGCCGATGTCATGCGCCTTGAAGACCTCGATCAGGCGCTCGTACTCGGCCTGGTTTTCCTCGAAGCCCTTCAGCTTGTAGCGGCAGGAACCGAAGGCGCCGCCCGGGGTGTGGGCCAGCGCGGCGATGGCGGCGGCGGATTCCTTCGAGGTGTCGATCAGGTCCTCGGTGAGCGCGCCGATGATGCCATTGCGGCCGGCGAACACCTTGCCGATCCTGTCCTTGTGCTTGCGGGCCGTCTCGATCACGCCTGCGGCGGAGGCGTTGATGACGGCGGTGACACCGCCCGACTGGGCGTAGAACGCGTTCTGCGGGGCAGGCTTGCGGGCGGCGGCTGCGCGGCCCGTGGCCTTGCGGACGGCTTTCTTCTTCGCGGCCATGGAAATCCTCGTCTCGATCAGTGGTGGCGCCCGTTCCAAGGCGGGCGGGTGGCGGGCGCAGAGTCTAGCCTCTTTTGACCGTTGTGGCACGCCGCGGGAATCGATCAATGCACTGATTTCACGGGGTTTTAATTGACCTGCAGTGCAGCGGAAGGTAATTTGGCTCCTTGTTTTCGCCGGCGCGCGTAGCACGCCGCGCGTCCACTCAGGAGAGCGAGAAAGAACATGAGAATCGTGCTGCTTGGAGCGCCCGGTTCGGGCAAGGGGACTCAGGCCAAGAAGCTGGTCGAGAAATACAACGTACCGCAGATTTCCACCGGCGACCTGCTGCGCGAGGCGCTGGCCGCCGGCACGCCGCTGGGCAGGAAGGCCAAGGCCGCGATGGACGCCGGCCAGCTGGTCTCCGACGAGATCGTGCTCGGCATCATCCGCGAGCGCCTCAAGCGCCCGGACGCGAAGAACGGCTTCATCATGGACGGCTTCCCGCGCAACATCCCGCAGGCGCAGGCCCTGGACCAGATGCTGGTCCGCCTCGGCCAGCCGCTGGACGCCGCCATCCTGGTGGACGTCGACCTGGACAGCCTGATCCAGCGCCTTGCCGGCCGGCGCACCTGCGAGGTCTGCGGGCAGATGTACAACATCTACACCGCGCCGCCGCGCATCGATGACCAGTGCGACAAGTGCGGCGGCCCGCTGCATCACCGCGCGGACGACAACGAGGAGACCATCTCCAACCGCCTGCGGGTGTACGAGTCGCAGACCAAGCCGCTGATCGACTACTACAAGGAGCAGTCCAAGCTGCACGTGCTGTCCGGCACTGGCGAGATAGACGAGATCTTCGAGCGCCTGGTCACCATGCTCGAGCCCATCCGCGAGCTGGCCAAGGCGAATGCCCGCCAGCGGGCCCGCATGTCGGTGGTGAAGCGCGCCGCGAGCCGCATCCGCGCCCAGGAAGACGGCGATCCGGCCGACGAGCCGGCCGAGAAGAAGGCCGCGGCCAGGCCCGCGAAGAAGGCTTCGACGAAGAAGGCTTCGAGCAAGAAGACGGTGGCGAAGAAGACTGCCGCGAAGAAGCCGGCAGCCGCGAAGACCGCATCGGGCAAGAAGAAGGCCGCCGCCAAGAAGGCGACTGCAAAGAAGGCCGCCGCCAAGAAGGCGACCTCGAAGAAGGCTGCGACCAAGAAGAAGACGGCTGCGAAGAAGGGCACCGCGAAGAAGAAGGCCGCGGCGAAGAAGACCGTAGCCAGGAAGGCGGCAGCGAAGAAGAAAGTCGCCAAGAAGCCGGTCGCCAGGAAAAAGGTTGCCAGGAAGGCCGCTGCCAAGAAGAAGGCCGCGCCGAAGAAGAAAGTGGCAAGGAAAACGGCGGTGAAGAAAAAGCCGGCCGTGAAGAAGAAGGCCGCGGCGAAGAAAGTCGCCGCCAAGGGCAAGAAGAAAACCGTCGCCAGGAAGAAAGGCGGCGCGAAGAAAAAGAAGCGCTGAGGCGCAAGGCAACAAAAAAAGGCGGGCTCATGATGGCCCGCCTTTTTTGTTTCAATGGATGACAGGATCAACAGGATATTTCAGGAGTAACAACCTGCGCATACGGGCCTCATGCCCGGAACAAGGCGGCGGACGGGACGATCCGGACGCGCTCAGCAATCATGTTCTCAACTGGTTTTCTTGATGATCCTGTGAATCCCGCAAAATCCTGTTGATCCTGACCATTTCATTGCTGCGACAACGGCAAGAAGCGCAGGCCTTCAGGGGTGGCGGCGAGCGCCAGCCGGCCTTCGATCACGGCGAGCAGGCGTTCGCCCGCCGCCGCCAGCCGCCAGCCGTGCAGCAGGTCGAGGTCGCGTTCGCCGCGCACCAGCCGTTCGAGGTCCTTGCGGCTGGCGATGCTCGCCGGAGCGAGCGCGGCGTCCTCGGCGATGGCGCGCAGTGCCGCCATGAGCAGGTCGGTCTGCGCTTCCTGGCCGGGCGTGAGTCGCGGCTTGTCCACCGGCAGGTCTTCGGGTGGTGCGGCGTTCTTCGCGTGCTCGATGAGGTGAATCAGCGCCTCGCCATTGCGGCCGACGAAGCGCTCGTCGATGCCGCGCACGGCCGCGAGTTCCGCCATGTTCCGCGGCGGGCGCTGCGCGAGAAAGATCAGCGTGTCGTCCTTCAGCAGCCACTGCCGCGGGCGATCCAGGCGGATGGCTTCCTGCTCGCGCCACTCCGCCAGCGCCTTGAGGATGGCGACCTCCTTCGGCTTCAGGCGCGCGGCGCCGCGAATCCGCCGCCACGCATCACCGGCATCCGGCGAGTAGTTGGCAGGGTCCGTGAGGCTGGCAAGCTCGGGCGTCAGCCAGTTTTCCCGTCCAAGTCCACGAAGTCTTTCCACCAGGTGGTCGTGCAGCTCGTGCAGGTAGCGCACGTCCTCGGCGGCGTAGTCGAGCGCATCCGGCGGCAGCGGCCGCCGCGCCCAGTCGGCGCGCGTCATGGACTTGTCGAGATCGATGCCGAGCACCGTGCGCACCAGCGCCGCATAACCCACCTGGTCACCATAACCGCACAGGGCGGCAGCGATCTGCGTGTCGAACACGGGTTCGGGAATGCGCCCGGATGCCTGGAAGATGACTTCCAGGTCCTGGCGTCCGGCGTGCAGCAGGATCAGCGTTTCCGGCGCTTCCAGTCTTTCCCAGAGCGGTTCGAGGTTCTCGATGGCCAGCGGATCGACGCAGGCGATGTGTTCGCCGGCGCGGACCTGCACCAGGCAAAGCTTGGCGTAAAAGGTCTTCTCGCGAATGAACTCGGTGTCCAGTGCAAAGACGCGCTCATCCGCGGTGCGCTCGAGGAAACGATGCAGCGCGCCGGGAGTGTCGATGAATTCGAATGCCGCCATGATCCGCCTTCAGGCCTGGAAGAACAGTTGCGGTATGATGCGGGCCAACTCCGGGCGGCGGCAACCCTGAATGCTGGCACTTGTGCGAAGTTTCCATGACCTGCTCCTGATGCGTCTGCCGCCGCAGGCATTCCCGGCATCGAGCGCGCTGTTCCTGTTGACGCTTGCGGCATTCTTCGTGGTGGCTTTCCTGCATCACCTGGTCGTGGGCGCCGGCCTGCCGCAGGCGCTTCTGCGCGCGATCATTTCCGTCGCCAACGTCTGCGCAGGCAGCGCCGTGATCCTGTACATTGCCGGGCGCCCGGTGCGCTGGCTGCAGACCGTGACCGCGTTGTTCGGCGGCGCCGCGCTGCTTGGCGTGATGCTGCTGCCGGTGGTGGGCGCGTGGATGATGGGCATGCAGAACATCCTCATCATGATCAGCCTGCTGCTGTTCAGCGTCTGGGAGCTGGTGTTCTTCGCGCACGTCTATCGCAACGCGCTGGATGTCGGCATGGGCGCGGGGCTGGCGGTGGCGCTGATATACCTGTTGAGTTCGATGTTCCTGAAGGAAATTCTCGTTCCCTTGCCAGGCGGGGCTGCGTAATGCACGTACATGTACTCGGAATCTGCGGCACTTTCATGGGCGGCATCGCGGCGATCGCGAAGGCCGCTGGACACAAGGTCACGGGCTCAGACGCCAACGTCTACCCGCCCATGTCCACGCAGCTCGAGCGCCTCGGCATCCCGCTGACCGAAGGCTGGGACCCGGCGCAGTTCCAGCCGCGGCCGGACGTGATTGTCATCGGCAACGCGCTGTCACGCGGCAACCCCGCGGTCGAGTACGTGCTAGACAACGATCTTCCCTACGTTTCCGGGCCGCAGTGGCTGGCGGAGAATGCGCTCGCCGGCAAGTGGCGCATCGCCATCGCCGGCACGCACGGCAAGACCACCACCTCGAGCATGACGGCGTGGATACTCGAATACGCCGGACTCAACCCGGGCTTTCTCATCGGCGGCGTGCCGGGCAATTTCGGCATTTCCGCGCGGCTTACCGGCAGCCCGTTCTTCGTGCTCGAAGCGGATGAATACGACACGGCGTTCTTCGACAAGCGTTCCAAGTTCGTGCACTACCGGCCGCGCACTGCCGTGCTCAACAACCTGGAATTCGATCACGCCGACATCTTCGAGAACCTCGAGGCGATCAGGAAGCAGTTCAATCACCTGGTGCGCACCGTGCCGGGCAACGGCCTGATCATCTCGAACGGCGCCGATGCGAATCTCGATGACGTGCTGAAGCGCGGCTGCTGGAGCAATGTCGAGACCTTTGCCGAAGGCACGTGGAAGGCGCGGCCGCTGGATGCCGCGGCCTCCGCCTTCGAGGTGAGCGTGGACCGCGAGGTGCTGGGCACGGTGCAATGGAATCTTACCGGCGAGCACAACATGCACAACGCGCTGGCGGCGATAGCCGCGGCAAGACACGCCGGCGTGCCGCCGCGCGAAGCCATCAAGGCGCTGGCGCAGTTCGAGGGCGTGAAGCGGCGCATGGAACTGCGCGGCGAGGCGAACGGCATACGCGTGTTCGATGATTTCGCGCACCACCCCACCGCGATCCGCCTTACGCTGGAAGGCTTGCGCGGCCGGCACCAGGGTCGCATCGTCGCGGTGTTCGAGCCGCGCTCGAACACCATGAAGCTGGGCGTGCATCGCGACCAGCTTGCGGATGCCTTCGCGGCGGCGGACCTGGCGTTCTTCTTCCAGCCGTCGTACATCGACTGGCCGTTGCAGTCGGTGGCGGAGAAGGTGAGGGGCGAGGCGCTGGTCCGCGACAGCATTGATGGCCTCGTGGAAGCGATCGCTGCGCACGCGCGTCCCGGGGATGCCATCGTCATCATGAGCAACGGCAGTTTCGGTGGCCTGCACGACGCGCTGTTGAGGCGCCTGGGAGCTTGAACATGCAGACGAAGAACATCGCGCTTGCGATCACCGGTGCTTCCGGCGCGCAGTACGGCCTCCGCCTGCTGGAAGTGCTGCTGAAGCAGGAACACCGCGTGCAGCTGATGGTGTCCAGGCCCGCGCAGGTGGTGATCGGCACGGAAACCGACTGGCGGCTGCCGGGGCGGATCAGCGCTTACCCCGCGTTCTTCTCGGAGCGCTTCGGCACCGATCCGGGATTGCTGAGCGCGCACGGACCGGAGGAATGGACGGCGAGCTGCGCCAGCGGCTCGAATCCGCCGGACGCCATGGCGGTCTGCCCGTGCAGCATGGCCACCCTTTCATCCATCGCGGTAGGCGCGAGCCGCTCGCTGATCGAACGCTCCGCGGACGTGATGATCAAGGAACAGCGCAAGCTGGTGCTGGTGCCGCGCGAGACGCCGCTTTCCGTCATCCACCTCGAGAACATGCTCAGGCTTGCTCGCCTTGGCGTGGTCATCCTGCCGCCGGTGCCTGGGTTCTATGAGCATCCGAAGACCATCGACGACATGATCGATTTCGTGGTCGCACGCGTGCTCGATCATCTCGGCGTGCCGAATGCACTCGGTCCGCGCTGGGGCGCGGCGGGTTGAATCAGAGCGCGAAGGCCATCGACCAGTAGCCGGGCAGGATGTAGACCGGCGCCCAGGCGAGCGCCGAGGCGCAATCGGCGGCGATGAAAAGATCGCGCCGCATGCCGGCAGCGCCCGCGACCGCGGGCAGGAAGGGCCGGGCCGACGAAACGTCCCGCCGCAATGCCGATCACTCCCCATTTCTCGAAGAAGCGATGCGCGGCGACAAGCTGTGGCTGCCAGCGGCGGAAGCCGGGCCGGTCATGCATGCCGTGCTCCAGCGCCCGCCCAATGAAGAAGCTGCTGACATCGCCGGCAATCGCGCCCGCCGCGGCAAAGACCAGCAGCGGCAGCAGCGGCAATTGCAGGGCGCCCGCCAGGCCGGCGAGCGCGAACAGCATGACGGCGCCCGGCATGAGCACGCCGATGACGAAGAACGATTCGAGGAAGGCGACGCCGCACACCACCAGGAAGATCCAGTGCGGATGCTGGGCGAGCCAGGCGGTGGCGCCTGTCATGAACTCGGTCATCGGATGCTTCAGTGCTCCCGCCAGACGTCGCTGTCCTGCGACGCGGCGAGCTGGCCGGTCGTCGCGCGCAGCCGTTGCGACAGTATCCATGCCAGCGACTGGAAGAAACGCCCGAAGAATCCCGGGTTTTCGTTGATCAGCGCCTGCACCTCGGCGCGGCGGATCAGCAGGACCTCCACGTCGGTGCCGGCCACCAGCGTGACCGCGGCCGGTTCATCCTCGATGAACGACATCTCGCCGAAGATCTCGCCGGCGGAACATTCGCCGATCTCGATGCGGAACTCGCCGTGCACGCGGCAGACCTTCACGCTGCCGCGCGCGACGACCAGGATGCCGGTGGCGCGCGCCCCTTCCTGCAGGATCACTTCGCCTGCAGGGAAGGTCCTGCGGCCCGCTCGTGTCGCAAGGGCCTGCCACTCGGCATCGCGCAGGTATCTGAATGGCTTGTCCATGCCTTTTTCCTCCGTCCCTGAATGAAAATGTCGAACGCCGCGCCTACTCCTCGCGATTGATCATGTGGTGCGCGGTCATGGTGAGGCCCTGCATGAGCCTTTCCTCCACATGCGGCGGAATCCCGCGCTCCTGGATCGCGACGTTCATGCAGTACAGCCACTGCGCGGCCTGGTCGCGGCCAATGGGGAAGGGCAGGTGGCGGAAGCGCAGCCGTGGATGGCCGCGGCGCTCGTGATAGAGCGCCGGTCCGCCCGTCCAGCCGGACAGGAACTCGTAGAGCTTGTCGCGCGATTCCGCGAGGTCGGCGGGATGCATGGCGCGGATTTCCTGCGCGCGCGGGTCGCGGTCCATGACATCGTAGAAGGCATCGACCAGCGCGCGCACGCCCTCGGCGCCGCCCAGCAGCTCGTAAAGCGTCTGCGGAGAGAAGGCCGTCACAGCGACTTCATCACGGCGTAGGCCGCGGCCACCGTGGCGGCGATGTCATCGCCGCTGTGCGCCGTGGACAGGAAGCCCGCCTCGAAGGCGGATGGCGCGAGGTACACGCCGTGCTCGAGCATGCCGTGGAAGAAGCGCCTGAAGCGCTCCACGTCGCAGGCCATCACTTCGCGGAATGAGGTCACCTGCTTCTGCTCGGTGAAGAACAGCCCGAACATGCCGCAGACCTTGTTGATCACCAGCGGCACGCCGGCGCGCTTCGCGGCATCTTCCAGCCCGCCGCAGAGCTGTTCGGTGAGCGCGTCGAGCCGGTCGTGGAAACCGGGTTCGCTGACGATGTCCATCATCGCGAGGCCCGCCGCCATCGCCACCGGGTTGCCGGACAGCGTACCGGCCTGGTAGACCGGGCCGAGCGGCGCGATCGAGGACATCACCTCGCGGCGGCCGCCGAAGGCGCCCACCGGCATGCCGCCGCCGATGATCTTGCCCAGCGTGGTGATATCCGGGGTGACGCCGTAACGCTCCTGCGCACCGCCGCGCGCGACGCGGAAGCCGGTCATGACCTCGTCGATGATCAGCAGTGCGCCGTGTTCGTCGCAGACCTCGCGCAGGGTTTCGAGGAAGCCGGGCAGCGGCGGGATGCAGTTCATGTTGCCGGCCACGGGCTCGACGATGATCGCGGCGATCTCCCTGCCGATTTTCGCGAACACCTCGCGCACCTGGGCGGCGTCGTTGTAGTCCAGGGTGATGGTGTGTTCCGCGGCACCCGCCGGCACGCCCGGCGAGGTCGGCACGCCGAAGGTCAGCGCGCCGGAGCCGGCCTTCACCAGCAGCGAATCGCCGTGGCCGTGGTAGCAGCCCTCGAACTTGACGATCTTGTCGCGGCCGGTGTGGCCGCGGGCGAGGCGAATGGCGGACATGGTGGCCTCGGTGCCGGAATTGCACATGCGCACCATCTCGATCGAGGGAACGAGCTCCGCCACCTTCTTTGCCATCGCGGTCTCGGAAGGCGTCGGCGCGCCGAAGGACAGGCCGTTTTCCACGGCCTTCAGCACTGCCTCGCGCACCTTCGGGTGGTTATGGCCCGCGACCATCGGGCCCCAGGAGCCGACGTAATCGATGTAGCGCCTGCCATCCACGTCCCAGAGGTAGGGACCATCCGCGCGCGCGATGAACAGCGGCTCGCCGCCCACCGACTTGAAGGCCCGCACCGGCGAGTTCACGCCGCCGGGAATGTATTGCTGCGCGTCATGGAACATCTGGCTGGACAGCGGGGATTTCATTGCAACTCCTTGAAAAGGCGGGGCAGGAAGGCTGGGTATGCTACCCGAAGCGGCCGCTTCCATTAAGGGAGCGGCGGTTTTATCGCCAGAAATGGTCAGGCGGGCCTTGACAGTTGCCGATTCGCAAATTACTTTAAAATTCAAAGTAATTTGCGGGAGCTGAAATGCACACTGAATCGGCAAGAGAAGACCTGGCGTACCTGCGCCAGCTGATCGAGGACACCCGCCAGGCGACCTACGTCAGCGGGCAGTACTTCATAGTCTGGGGCGTGGCCGTGGGCCTTGGCCTGGTCGCCACCTGGCTGGGCCTGCGCGGCGAGCTGCCCATTTCAATTTTCCTCGCCTGGATCATCTGCATGGCCGCCGGCGGTCTCGGCACCTTCCTGCTGGTGCGCGCCGAGCGCAACCTGCCGGTGCAGACCCATGCCAGCCGCGTCATCGGCAAGGTGTGGATGACCATGGGCATCAGCATGATGGTGCTGTTCTTCGCCGGTGCGGCGACCGGCCGCATCGACGGCCACCTGATGCTGCCGTTGTCCTGCCTGCTGATCGCGGGGCCCTTCTATGTCACCGGCCTGCTGGCGCGGCTTTACTGGATGCAGTTCCTCGCCTTCGCCTGGTGGCTGGGCGCGGCGGTGATGCTGCTGTGGCCGGGCATGTACAACCTGCTGCTGATGGGCCTGTTGCTGTTCGCGCTTTACGTGGTGCCGGGAATCATCCTGGTGCGCATGAACCTGCGTGCCGAGCGGAGCCTGCCGTGAGCGACTTCGACTACAGCCAGCTCGACGACCTGATCCACTCGCGCATCCGGCTGGCGGTGATGGCCATGCTGGCGGGCGTGGAGAAGGCCGAGTTCACCTACATCCGCGACAAGGTGAACGCCACCGACGGCAACCTCAGCACGCACCTGCGCAAGCTGGAAGACGCCGGCTACGTGAAGATCGACAAGCGCTTCGCGGGCCGCCGGCCGGTGACCGACGTCGCCCTCACGCCGCAAGGGCGCAAAGCCTTCGCCGCCTACCTCGAACGGCTGGAAAGCCTCCTGCAACCTGCAACCCCGGGAGATGAGTCATGAACAGCACACGAAAGATCATCGGACAGCTGCTTTACGTCGCCGGCATCCTGCTTTCGCTGGTGACCTTCGTGGCCGGCGCACTGCCGGTGAAATGGGGCATCGTGGCAATGGCCGCCTGCTTCATCGTCGGCTCGGTGTTCTGGCGGGGCTGGGACGGACGCACTGACAGGAGCGCATCATGAACGTTGCAACGACCTTCCAGGAGCATTCGCTGGAAGCGCAGCGCGAAGCGTTCGCGCGCAGCCCGTTTCTCGCCATGCCGCTCGCGGGCATCATCGCCTGGAGCCTGATCGGCGTGGCCGGTTACATGCTGCCGACGGGGCTTGCGATCTGGGCGCTGTTCATCGGCACCGGCGCGATCTTCTCGCTGGGCCTGCTGGTCGCCAAGTTCACCGGCGAGGACCTGCTCGGCAAGACCCGCAAGGGCAACGAGTTCGACCGGCTGTTCATGGGCGGCGTGCTGATGTCTTGGCTGGTGTTCGCCATCGCCGTGCCCTTCCTGCGCGCGGAACCCAGCTCGCTGCCGCTCACCGTCGGCATCCTCGCCGGGCTGATGTGGATTCCGTTCGGCTGGATCGTGCGCCACCCCGTGGGCCTGTTTCATGCGGTGACGCGCACCGTGCTGGTGCTGGCGGCATGGTACCTGTGGCCGGAGCAGCGCTTCGTCGTCATTCCCGCGGTGATCGTCGCGGTCTACCTCGCCAGCATCGCCATGCTCGTGGCGCGCTGGAAGAAGATGGCATGAGCGCCGGCGCGCCGGTCAGCGAGCGCATCACCAGCCTCGACGTGATCCGCGGCTTCGCGCTGTTCGGCATTCTCGTCGTCAACCTGGCGCATTTCAGCAATCCGGTGAGTGTGCCTGCCGCGCCGCGCATCGACAGCGCGCTGGATGCGAGCCTCGCCTGGCTGGTGGCGTTCGCGGCACAGGGCAAGTTCTATCCGCTGTTCGCGCTGCTGTTCGGCGTGGGCTTCGCCCTGCAGCGCGAGCGCACCACGACAGCGACCTACGTGCGCCGCCTGCTTGCCCTGCTCGTGATCGGCGTGTTGCACGGCGTGTTCATCTGGGCGGGCGACATTCTCACCGCCTACGCGCTCGCCGGCTTCCTGTTGCTGCTGGTCGGCAACGCCGCGACGCGCAGTCTCGTGTTGCTTGCGGTGATCATCGCGATGCTGCAGCTCGGGCTTGCGCTGCTGATGCTTGCCAACGTCTCGTATGCCGAGCCCTGTCTTGCCGGGTTGCCGGTCGCGCACTGCGACGATCCCGGAACCATCGCGATGATCGACGGCATGCGCATGCAGCGGCAGGCGGTGGAAGATCTCGCCGCGGTGGCTGTGCAGGCTTATCGCGACGGCAGTTACCTGGACGCGACCATCGCGCGCGCGGCGGAGTACTTCGTGATGCTGGGCAATCTCGCCTTCTTCGGCGCGCAGATACTGTTCATGTTCCTGCTGGGTGCGCTGCTCGGGCGGGCAGGCGTGTTCGCGAACCCGGAGGCTCATCGCCGGTCGCTCACGGGCATGCTGCTGCTGATGATGCTCGTGGCGGTGCCGCTGTCGGTGCATTACGCGAATCTCACCGCCGACAGTGCGTTCCGTGATTTCCTCGGCGCGCGTTTCGCCCAGGGCTTCGCGGTCAACCTGGTGGCAGGTACGCTGTTCGCGCTCGGTTACGCCGCCGCCATCACGCTTGCGTTGCGGACGCGCGCGGGCAAATGGCTGGAGAGTCTCGCACCGCTCGGGCGGCTCGCGCTCAGCAACTACCTGCTGCAATCCATCGTCTGCACCTGGCTTTTCTACGGGCATGGGCTCGGCATGATGCGCGCGGAACCGGGATTCGCGATGGAATTCCTGATCGCGCTGCTGTTGTTCGGCGTGCAGGTGGCGGCGAGCCACTGGTGGTTACGGCGATTTCATTTCGGCCCGGCGGAATGGGCCTGGCGGGCAGTGACCTATGGCAGGCTGCCGGCCTTCAGGCGGCGCGCCGCGTTTGCCTGATCGTCAGCCGAAAGCACCGGCAAGCGCTCGTGCTGCCTGCTCGATTTCCTGAAGGGAAGGCCGGTCGAATACTGCGGAGATGACAGCCGCCATGTCGGCGCCGGCAGCGGCGACGTCGGCGATGTTGTCGCGGTCTATGCCGCCGATGCCGCACATCGGCAGGCCAAGATGCCGGGCCTCGGCAAACAGCGTGAGCGGCGCACGCACCGCATCGGGCTTGATCGATGAAGGGAACAGGCTGCCGAAGGCGATGTAATCCGCGCCGAGTTCACGGGCGCGCCGCGCCCGCTCGAGTTCGTCATAGCAGGAAATGCCGATCACCTTGCCGGTTCCCAGCGCTTCCCGTGCGGCAGCGATATCACCGTCATCACGGCCGAGATGCACGCCGTGCGCATCGCATGCCTTCGCGAGCATGACGTCGTCGTTGATGATGAACGTCGCGCCATGCTCGCGGCAGAGTGCGGCAAGGGCCTTTGCTTCTCGCAGGCGCCTCTCCTGGTCACCTGACTTGTCGCGGTATTGCACCAGCCGCGCGCCGCCGCGCAGCGCGGCCGCGACGCTGTCGGAAAGGCCGTGACGCGCGCAGAGCGCGGCATCCGTGATGACGTAAAGGCCGTGGAGTGCGTTCATCGCCGCGCCGGGATGCGCTGGCCGCGGCCGAGCTGCCAGCCTTCGGCGATGGCGCGCTGGGTGAAGCGCTGCGCGGCTTCCACCGCCGCGGGAATGTCGTCGCCCAGCGCGATGCGCGCCGCGATGCTGGCCGCGAGCGTGCAGCCGGAGCCGTGATGCTCGCCGGCGGTACGCACCCAGGACCACTCGTAGTTGTCGGTTTCGCCGACCAGCAGATTGCGTACGTCCTCGGTGTCCTCGTCGCCGCCCTTGGCCAGCACCCAGCGCGGCCCGTGTTCCAGCAGCCGGCGCGCCTTGTCCTCGCGGCTGCCGTCGTCGCCCGCCAGGGCGCGCAGCTCGGCGGCATTCGGCGTCAGCACGCTGCTGCGCGGAAGCAGCTGCTCAAGGTAGATCGCGGCGATGTCCTGCGCGGCGAGTCGCGCGCCGCCGGCGGCGACCAAGACCGGGTCGGTGACCACCGGAATGCCGGGATGGGCTGCCAGCAGCGCGCTGACCTCGCGGGCGATCTCGGCGGTGCCGAGCAGCCCGAGCTTGATGGCCGCGACCGGCATGTCGGCGAGCACGGCTTCCGCCTGGTCGCGCACCAGCTTCGCGGGCATGGGCTCGACGGCGTAGGCGTTCACCGTGTCCTGCACGGTCAGGCAGGAAATCACCGGCGCGGGATGACAGTGCAGCGCGGTGACGGCCTGGGTGTCCGCGCATATACCTGCGCCGCCGGATGGATCGTTGCCGGCAATGATGAGTACAACGGGCGGAATTCGGGTTGTCGTGGTCATGCGGGCATCTTATCAAACGGGC
>JAJUFS010000199.1 GCA_029263725.1 Gammaproteobacteria bacterium
ACCGCGAAACTGATCAGGTGCGGCAGCAGCCGCCGGTGCCAGGCATCCGACAGCACCAGCAGGAGCGAGGCCGCGAGCGCGCCAAGCACACCGCCGAGCGCCGTCCAGATCACGATTTGCAGCAACAGGGGCATCGAAAGGTCTTCAGCAAAAAAGGCCGCTTATTCTGCCATATCGTGCGGGCGTCATTCCCGCCAGATGAGCGCCGCCATGCGGCCGGTGACGCCGTCGCGGCGGAAGGAAAAGAAGCGCGGATCGGTAACGGTGCAGAAACCGCCGCCGTGAACGTCATGTACGCCGAGCGCCGCGAGCTGTCGGCGTGCCAGCAGGTAGATGTCGCACAGCCAGCGATCACCGTCGCCTTCGCGGAAAGCCTGGGCGTGTTCCGGCGAACGGGCCACGAACGCCTCGCGAACTTCCGGTCCGACCTCGAATCGATCGGGACCGATGGCAGGCCCCAGCCACGCGGTCAGTTCGCCGCCACCAAGCGCGCGCACGGTTTCTTCCAGCACGCCGGCGGCAAGACCGCGCCAGCCGGCGTGCGCCGCCGCCACCCGCTCGCCATCGCGAGAGGCGAGCAGCACCGGCAGGCAGTCCGCCACCATCACCACGCAGGCCACGCCGGGCTGGTCGGTCCAGGAAGCGTCCGCCTCGGTATCTTCGGTAACGCTTTCGGCGCGGACCACCGTCGCGCCATGCACCTGGCGCAGCCAGGCAGGTTCGCGAACGAGACCCAATCGCGCCGCCAGCCGCCGCCGGTTGGCGTGCACGGCCTCATCGTCATCACCGACATGGGCGCCGAGATTGAAACTCTCGTATGGCCCCCGGCTCCTGCCGCCTTCCCGCGTGGTCATCACCGCGCGCACGCTCGCGGGCAGGTTCCAGTCCGGCAGCAGCAGGCCGAGTTCACGCATCGCCGGCCTCCGCATCCAGGGCCAGCGCATCCAGCAGGCCGCGCAGGTCCTCGGGCAGGGGCGACTCGAATTCCAGCGCCCTGCCATCGAGTGGATGCACAAGGCCCAGCCGCCTGGCGTGCAGCGCCTGGCGCGGGAAGCCGCGCAGACGCTCGACGAGCTCGGGCGAGGGATTCTTCGGCAGCAACATGCGCCGGCCGTAGACGGGATCGCCGACCAGCGGATGGCGGATGTGCGCGAAATGCACGCGGATCTGGTGAGTGCGGCCGGTTTCCAGCTGCACGACGACATGGGTGTGCGCGCGGAAGCGGCGCTTCACCCGGTAATGCGTCACCGCCTCGCGGCCGCCGTGTTCGCGCACGCTCATGCGCTTGCGATCCACCGGGTGACGGCCGATGGCGGCGTCGATCGTTCCCCCGGCGGTCAGTACGCCGTTGACCACCGCTTCGTATTCGCGCTTCACCGTGCGCTCCGCGAGCGCCGCGACCAGCGCGGTGTGCGCCGGCAGGGTCTTGGCGACCACCAGCAGGCCGCTGGTGTCCTTGTCCAGCCGGTGCACGATGCCGGCGCGCGGCACGTTCACGAGTGCCGGGCAGTGATGTAACAGGGCGTTCTGCAGGGTCGCGTCGGGGTTGCCGGCGCCGGGATGCACCACCAGGCCGGCGGGCTTGTCGATCACCAGCAGTGATTCGTCCTCGAAGACGATGTGCAGCGGAATTTCCTGCGGCGCGAGCTCCACCTCGCGTTCCGCCACGGCCTCGAGGCGAAACCGTTCGCCGCCGTTGACGATGTCCCGCGGCCGCGGGTTGCGGCCATCGATGGTCACCCG
>JAJUFS010000109.1 GCA_029263725.1 Gammaproteobacteria bacterium
GCAGCTTCTCGCGCACCATGTTGCCGTTGAGGAACAGCCGCAGCGTGTGGCCGTCCGCCAGCGGCGGCTGGAGCTTGATGTAAACCGGGATCTCGCCGCCCGCGGCCCAGAACACCTGGTCCTGCTTGGGCGAGATGAACTCGATGGAGCGGTAGGCCGGCGCCTGGTCCTGCGAGGCTTCGGCACGCGGGCGCGGCGGCGGCAGGCTGGGCGCCTCGTAGACGCCGACGAATTCGTCGGGATTGATTTCCTTGGCGCCTTCCCGCGGCGAGTCGGAATAGTGGACCGTACCGTTCTCGTCCACCCACTTGTACAGCTTGCCGGCATGGGCGGCCGGCAGCACCAGCAGGGCGAGGATGATGGCGGCAATCGTTCTCGTCATGGCCCTAGCATAGCCCGGGAAGAAGGGAGAAGGTAGAAGACGCAGGGCGTCTCACCTCTCACGATTCTTCTCCCTTCTCCCCCTTTCTCCCTTCTTACAGCGAGTAATACATGTCGAACTCGACCGGGTGCGTGGTCATGCGGATGCGCTGCACGTCGGCCATCTTGAGCTCGATGTAGGCGTCGATGACGTCATCCGTGAACACGCCGCCCTTCTTCAGGAACTCGCGGTCGGCGTCCAGGGACTGCAGCGCGGTTTCCAGCGAGTAGCAGACCTCGGGCACGTTCCCGGCCTCTTCCGGCGGCAGGTCGTAGAGGTTCTTGTCCATCGCCTCGCCCGGATGGATCCTGTTCTGGATGCCGTCCAGACCGGCCATCATCAGCGCCGCGAAGGCAAGGTACGGATTCGCGGTGGAATCCGGGAAGCGAACTTCGATGCGGCGTGCCTTCGGGTTGGCGATGAACGGGATGCGGATCGAGGCGGAACGGTTGCGCGAGGAATACGCCAGCTTCACCGGCGCCTCGAAGCCCGGCACCAGGCGCTTGTAGCTGTTGGTGGACGGGTTGGTGAAGGCGTTCAGGGCGCGGGCGTGCTTGATGATGCCGCCGATGTAGTACAGCGCGGTTTCCGACAGGCCGCCGTAGCCGTCGCCGGTGAACAGGTTCTTGCCGTCCTTCGCGAGCGACATGTGCACGTGCATGCCGGAGCCGTTGTCGCCGACGATGGGCTTGGGCATGAAGGTGGCGGTCTTGCCGTAACCGTGCGCGACGTTCTGCACCACGTACTTCAGCATCAGTACCTCGTCGGCCTTCTGCACCAGGCCGCCGAAGCCGACGCCGATCTCGCACTGGCCGGCGGTGGCGACTTCATGGTGATGCACCTCGACCTTCATGCCGACTTCCTCCAGCGCCAGGCACATGGCCGAGCGCAGGTCATGCAGCGAATCCACCGGCGGCACCGGGAAGTAGCCGCCCTTCACGCTGGGGCGATGGCCGAAGTTGCCGTCGGGATAGACGCGCTCGGAGTTCCAGCCGGCTTCCTGGGAATCGATCTTGTAGAAGGAGCCGGACATGTCCGAGCCCCAGCGCACGTCGTCGAAGATGAAGAATTCGTTTTCGGGGCCGAAGTAGGCGACATCGGCGATGCCGGTGGACTTGAGATAGGCCTCGGCGCGCTTGGCCAGCGAACGCGGGTCGCGCTCGTAGCCCTGCAGGGTGTTGGGCTCGATGACGTCGCAGCGGATCACCAGGGTCGGCTGCTCGAAGAACGGGTCCAGGAATACGGTGGAGGCGTCCGGCATCAGGATCATGTCGGACTCGTTGATGCCCTTCCAGCCGGAGATCGACGAGCCGTCGAACATCTTGCCGTCCTCGAACAGGGCCTCGTCGATGGTGTGCGACGGCACGGTGACGTGCTGTTCCTTGCCCTTGGTGTCGACGAAACGGAAGTCGACGAAGACGACGTTCTTTTCCTTGATGAAATCGAGAATCTCGGCGGGTGTCATCGGAGCCTCCAGGTGGCGGTTGGGTTGGGCGACGCTTCAATGGATGCAAACCCCATGCCACAACCATGACGCACATTTTCCGGGGTGGCGGCGCTCGGCCTTCACGATCCTTGCACCATGATGGTGCACGAAACAATTGACGCACCATCGCGGGGCGCGTGCCGAGCCGCCGGGAAAGGCGGTATACTTCGCCACTTTCACTTTTCCTGCCAAATCAAGGACAAAGCGCCTCATGCAGCCACCGGCGACCTTCCAGGAGCTCATCCTGCGATTGCAGCAGTACTGGGCCGACCAGGGCTGCGTTCTGCAGCAGCCTTACGACATGGAGATGGGCGCGGGCACTTTCCACCCGGCCACCTTCCTGCGGTCCATCGGACCGGAGCCCTGGTCCGCGGCCTACGTGCAGCCCTCGCGCCGCCCCACCGACGGCCGCTACGGCGAGAACCCGAACCGCCTGCAGCACTATTACCAGTTCCAGGTGGTGATCAAGCCCTCGCCGCTGAACCTCCAGGACCTCTACCTCGGTTCGCTGCGCGCCCTGGGCGTGGATCCGCTGGTGCATGACATCCGCTTCGTCGAGGACAACTGGGAATCGCCGACGCTGGGCGCCTGGGGCCTGGGCTGGGAAGTCTGGCTGGACGGCATGGAGATCACCCAGTTCACCTATTTCCAGCAGGTCGGCGGCCTGGAATGCCGGCCGGTGACCGGCGAGATCACCTACGGCCTGGAGCGCCTCGCCATGTACCTGCAGGGCGTGGAGAACGTCTATGACCTCGTCTGGACCGACGGGCCGCTGGGCCGGGTGAGCTATGGCGACGTGTTCCACCAGAACGAGGTCGAGCAGAGCGCCTACAACTTCGAGCATGCCGACATGGCCACGCTGTTCAAGTGGTTCGACTGGTGCGAATCCGAATGCCGGCGCCTGCTGGAGCTCGGTCTGCCCCTGCCCGCCTATGAAATGGTGTTGCGCGCCTCGCACAGCTTCAACCTGCTCGACGCCCGCAAGGCGATTTCCGTGACCGAAAGGCAGCGCTACATCCTGCGCGTGCGCGCGCTGGCTCGCGGCGTCGCCGAGGCCTATTACGCCGCCCGCGAGAAGCTGGGCTTCCCGATGCTGAAGGAGGCCGCGGAATGACGGAACGCAAGGATTTCCTCGTCGAGGTCGGCACCGAGGAGCTGCCGCCGAAGGCGCTGCGCCAGCTTGCCGCCGCCTTCCGCGATGGCGTCATGAACGCGCTGTTTGCCGGCGAACCCGCGCTGCGCGAAGGCATGCGCGATTACTGGTACTGCTCGCCGCGCCGTCTTGCCTTGATCGTGCAGAACGTGCCGGTCGCAACACCGGACACCAGGCAGGAGCGGCTGGGTCCCGCGGTGCAGGCCGCCTTCGACAAGGACGGCAGGCCTACCAAGGCCGCGGAAGGCTTTGCGGCATCCGTCGGCGTGCCGGTGCAGGAACTGGAACGCAGGCAGACCGACAAGGGCGAGCGGCTGGCCTGCACCATCACGGTGCCGGGCAAGCGCACCGAGGAGCTGCTGCCGGGAATCGTGGAACAGGCGCTGAAGGCGCTGCCGGTGCCGAAGCGCATGCGCTGGGGTGCGGGCGAGGCCGAGTTCGTGCGCCCGGTGCAGTGGCTGGTGATGCTGTTCGGCGCCGAGGTCATCGATTGCGAGCTGTTCGGCGTGCGCGCGGGCCGCGCCACGCGCGGGCATCGCTTCCATTCGGAAGGCGAGATCGCGATCCGCACCCCGGCGGATTACCTCAGCGTGCTGGAGGACGCGCACGTGCGCGTCAACGATTCCTCCAATTCGCTGGCGGAATGGATCGCCGCCGAAGTGCATGCCGCCGCGGCGAAGCTGGGCGGCAAGGCGCTGGGCGCGGAGCCCGGCAGCGAGCTGCTGGATGAAGTCGCGGCATTGAACGAGTGGCCGGTGCCGGTCATCGGCGACATTCCGGAGCGCTTCATGAGCCTGCCCGAGGAAGTGCTCACCACCACCATCGAGACGCATCAGCGTTACTTCCCGGTGCGTGGTGCGGACGGCAGGCTGCTGCCGAAGTTCATCACCTTCGCCAACATCGAATCACGCGATCCGGACGTCATCCGCCGCGGCAACGAGCGCGTGGTCTCACCGCGCCTGGAAGATGCGATGTTCTTCTGGAACAGCGATACGAAGACGCCGCTGCTGGCGCGGGTCGACAAGCTCGACCACGTCACCTTCCAGAATGCGCTCGGCTCCTACGGCGACAAGGCCCGCCGCGTGCGCAGCCTCGCGGTAAGGATCGCGGAGGCGATCGGTGGCGATGTCGCGAGAGCGGATCGTGCCGCCACCCTGGCAAAGACCGATCTCGTCACCGACATGGTGTTCGAGTTCACCGAGCTGCAGGGCGTGATGGGCCGCTACTATGCGCGCAACGACGGCGAGGACGCGGAAGTCTGCGAGGCGCTGTTCGAGCAGTACCTGCCGCGCTTCGCGGGCGACGGGCTGCCGGCGACGAAAACCGGCCAGGCGCTGGCCATCGCCGACAAGCTCGACACCATCTGCGGCATCTTCTCCATCGGCCAGAAGCCGTCCGGCAGCAAGGATCCCTTCGCGTTGCGCCGGCTCGCGCTCGGCGTGCTGCGCATTCTCATCGAGAAGGCGCTGGACCTCGATCTCATCGTGCTCATCAAGCACGCGCTGGAGCATCTGCCGGATTCGCCGACGGGCGTGAACGCGCTCGATGAGCTGGTGGACTTCTTCTATGACCGGCTGAAGGCGTACTACCTCGACCAGGGAGTACGTCCCGACGTGTTCGAGGCGGTGCGCGGCGTCCAGCCTGGCCGGCCGCTGGATTTCGATCGCCGCATCAAGGCCGTGCAGGCCTTCATGCGCCGCGAGGAGGCCGCGGCACTTACCGCCGCCAACAAGCGCATCTCCAACATCCTGCGCAAGGCAGAGGTGAATGTCTCGGGCGAACCGGACGCCACGCTGTTCGAGAACGATGCCGAACGCGCGCTGGGCGAGGCGGTGGCGGAAAAGCATTCGGCGCTGCATCCGCTGATGGAGCGCGGCGAGTACGAACCGGTGCTGGCACAGCTTGCCGACCTGCGTAACGTGGTGGACCGCTTCTTCGACGAGGTCATGGTCATGGCCGAGGACGAGGCCTTGCGCACCAATCGCCTGCGGCTGCTGAACCGGCTGCGCTCGCTGTTCAACCACACCGCGGACTTCGCGGAAATCCAGGTCGACGCATGAAGGTGCTGGTGCTCGACCGGGACGGCGTCATCAACGAGGACTCGCCGGACTACATCAAGTCGGTGGAGGAATGGCAGCCGATACCCGGCAGCATCGAGGCGATCGCGCGCGCATCGAAGGCGGGCTACACGATTGCGGTTGCCAGCAACCAGTCAGGGCTGGCGCGCGGGCTGTTCGATCTCGATGCGCTCACGGAAATCCATGACCGCATGATCGAGGCCGTGGAGGATGCCGGCGGCCGCATCGACATCATCACCTGGTGTCCGCATCACCCGGATGAGGACTGCGAATGCCGCAAACCGCGCATCGGCCTGTTGATGCGCATCGAGCAGGAGCTCGGCGTTTCACTGGCGGGCCAGTGGTTCGTGGGCGATTCGGCGCGGGACCTGGAAGCCGCGCGTGCGGCAGGAATGATTCCGGTGCTGGTGCGTACCGGCAACGGCTCGAAGATCGAAAACGATATCGACAGGCGCGAGGTCAGGGTGTTCGATGATCTCGCGGGGGCCGTCGAGGAGCTTCTGAAGAACGCATGATCCAGTACATCAAGTCGCTGCTGTACATTGCCTTCATGGTGGTGTCGGTGATCCTGTTCGCCTTCGCCATCCTGGTCATCTTCTGGTCGCCGTATTCATGGCGTTATCGCGTCGCGCAGGCCTGGTGCGGCCTGCAGCTATGGGTGCTGAAGCATGTGCTCGGCCTCGACTACGTCATCGAGGGCCGCGAGAACATTCCGCCCGATCCCTGCGTGGTGTACTGGAAGCACACCTCCAGCTGGGAAACCTTCCTGACGCTGCTGATGTGGCCGAAACAATGCTGGGTGCTGAAGCAGGAACTCACCTTCATCCCGATCTTCGGCTGGGCGCTGCGCCTGATCGAGCCGATCGCCATCAATCGTCGCGGCGGCCGCTCGGCGGTAAGACAGGTGATCGAAAAGGGCGGGAAGAAACTGCGTGAAGGCTGCTGGATCAACATCTTCCCCGAAGGCACGCGCGTCGCGCCCGACGCCACCAAGCGCTACGGCATCTCGGGTGCGTTGCTGGCGAAGGAAACCAACACGCTGATCCTTCCCATCGCGCACAACGCCGGCGACCTCTGGCCGCGCCACTCCATCCTCAAGCGTCCAGGCAGGATCATCGTGCGCATCGGCCCGCCCATCGATGGCGCCGACATGGAACCCGAACAGATCAACCTCGCCGCCCAGGCCTGGATCGAGGGCGAGATGGAAAGGATCAGCGCCGCCTACCGGCGGCGCCGTGAGAGGTGAGACTACGGCGGACGGAGCGTTCATTCACCGGACGAACTTGATGCATATGAAAAGAGCGGCCAATGCGCCGCTCTTTTCGTAAGTGCTGATGGTGACGCCTCGGTCAACGACCCGGCAACGGTCGTCTCACGTCTCACCTCTCACGTTTACACATCAAGGTTCGACACTTCGAGGGCATTCTTCTCGATGAAGTCGCGGCGCGGTTCGAC
>JAJUFS010000073.1 GCA_029263725.1 Gammaproteobacteria bacterium
TGGGCCGCCATCTCGGCGAGCACGCCGAAGCCGCGCGGCTGGTGGTGCATCTTTACGGCGACCTCGGCGCAGGCAAGACCACGCTGGTGCGCGGCTTCCTCGCCGGCGCGGGTTACCGCGGCCGGGTCAAGAGCCCCACCTACACCTTGCTTGAACCTTACCCGTTGCCGTTCGGTGAGGCGGTGCACCTCGACCTCTATCGCCTGGCCGATCCCGAGGAGCTGGAGTTCCTCGGCCTGCGCGATCTCGACGACCGTTCCCGCTGGCTGCTGATCGAGTGGCCGGAGAAGGGCGAGGGCCACGTGCCGGCGGCGGACCTGGTCTGCAGGATTTCCTTTGCTGACCCCGGTCGCGAGGTCAGGTTGCAGGCGCAGAATACGCCCGCTGCCCGATGGCTGGGTGATATTCCCCCATTCGACACTTCCCGCTGAGCGCCTCGCTTCGCCTTTTCCTGAGGCGGACTCGAAGAGACGCGCCTTTCCTACTGAAAACATTGAAAATTTTTCTTGAATTCCCTGTTTCTTGAAGTACCATTTGAGAACATGCGGGAAATTACTCAAAGCACAATGCGTAACGCCCTGTTTTTACTGACATTTCTTGTTGCACTGCCGTTCCCGGCCGTAGCCGACGTGGCCGTGCAGGGCGTTCGTCTTTGGGAAGGACCGGATGGCACCCGCATCGTGTTCGACCTTTCCGCCCCCGTTACCCACAAGGTTTTCACGCTCGAGAACCCTGATCGCGTGGTCGTCGACCTCGCCGACGCCTCGCTGGCGGCGAACGTCAGCATGCCCGCCGCCGGCGGCAAGGTGGCGCAGATCCGCAGCGCGCCGCGCGATGGCAATGACCTGCGCGTGGTGTTCGACCTCACCGCGAAGCTGAAGCCGAAGAGCTTCCTGGTGAAGCCGGAAGGCCAGTACGGCCACCGGCTGGTGCTGGACCTGGAGGGCGAGGCCAAGGAGGCCGCGGCGCCACTGCGCTCGGCGCCGACGCCGGACAGCCCGCGCGAGCTGCTGGTGGCCATCGATGCCGGCCATGGCGGCGAGGACCCCGGCGCGCTGGGCCGCAATGGCACCCGCGAGAAGGACGTGGTGCTGAAGATCGCCCGCGAGCTCGCCCGGCAGATCGATGCCGAGCCCGGCATGCGCGCCGTCCTGATCCGCGACGGCGATTATTTCCTCAAGCTTGCCGACCGGCGCGAGAAGGCCCGCAAGGCGCGGGCCGACATGTTCATTTCCGTCCATGCCGACGGTTTCCATGATCCGCGCCCGCAGGGCGCCTCGGTGTATGCGCTGTCGACGCGCGGCGCGACCAGCGAGGCGGCGCGCATCCTCGCCGAGCGCGAAAACGCCTCCGACCTGGTCGGCGGCGTGTCGCTCGCGGACAAGGACGACCTGCTCGCCTCCGTGCTGGTGGACCTCAGCCAGACCGCGACGCTGTCGGCCAGCCTGAACGTCGGCGCGCACGTGCTGGACGCGATCTCCACCGTCACCAAGGTGCACCAGCGCCGCGTGCAGCAGGCCGGCTTCATGGTGCTGAAATCCCCGGACGTGCCGTCCATCCTGGTCGAGACCGGTTTCATCTCCAATCCTCAGGAAGAGCGCAAGCTCAAGGACCCGGCCTATCACCGGGAACTCGCGTCTTCCGTGGTCGCCGGGCTGCGTGCCTATTTCTATGACAACCCCCCGCCGGGGACGCTGATCGCCGCCTGGCAGGGGCGGGGCGGTGCCGCGCCGCGCGAGCACGCCGTGCGCCGTGGCGAGACGCTGTCCGGCATCGCGCGCCAGTACAAGGTCAGTCTGCAGACCCTGCGGCAGGTGAACGGCAAGTCGGACGACTCGCTGCGCGTCGGCGAAACCCTGTTCATTCCCGTCGGTTCCTGAGACATCCATTTGGCCGCCGCCGCCTGAACGGGTAGGCTTGCACGCCTGCTTGCAACGGGCCATGCCATGCCGATCCGCCAGCTTCCTCCGCAACTCGTCAACCAGATTGCCGCCGGCGAAGTCGTCGAGCGGCCGGCTTCCGTGGTCAAGGAACTGCTGGAGAACGCCCTGGACGCCGGCGCGACGCGGCTGGTCATCGACGTGGAAGAGGGCGGCGCGCGGCTGATCCGCATCACCGACAATGGCGGCGGCATCCCCGCGGATGAACTGCCGCTGGCGGTGTCGCGGCACGCCACCAGCAAGATCGCCTCGCTGGATGACCTGGAACGGGTCGGCTCGCTGGGCTTTCGCGGCGAGGCCCTGCCCAGCATCGGTTCAGTGGCGCGTCTCGCCATCACCTCGCGGCCAGCCGGTGCGGATGCCGCTCGCATCCAGGGCGATGGCCAGGGCCGTTACGAGGGGCCGATGCCGGCAGCGCATCCGCCGGGCACCACGGTGGAAGTGCGCGATCTCTTCTTCAATACACCGGCGCGGCGCAAGTTCCTGCGCACACCGAAGACCGAGTTCTCCCACCTGCAGCAGGTGGTCGAGCGCATCGCGCTCAGCCGGCCGTATCTCGACATCCGCCTGTCGCATGACGGCCGTAGCGTGCTGGCGCTGCCGGCGGCACAGGATGAGGCCGGCGAGGACCGGCGCGTCGCCGGCATCTGCGGCGCGGCCTTCATCGACAACGCCGTGCGCATCAGCCATGAGGCTTCGGGCATGCGGTTGTACGGCTGGGTGGCCCTGCCGACGTTTTCACGCAGCCAGCCGGACCTGCAGTTCTTCTACGTCAACGGCCGCATGGTCCGGGACAAGGTGATCGCGCATGCCGTGCGCCAGGCCTTCCAGGACGTGATGTTCCATGGCCGGCATCCGGCCTTCGTGCTGTTCCTGGAAATGGACCCTGCGGGCGTGGACGTGAACGCGCACCCCACCAAGCACGAGGTCCGTTTCCGCAACAGCCGCCACGTGCATGACTTCCTGTTCCGCACCCTGCATCACGTGCTGGCGCGCACCCGTCCGGGTGCGTTGACCACGGAAGAGGAGCCGGCAACGGAAGCCGTGACGGCGGAGGAAAGCGCGCCGCGCGCCTCCCTGGTCAATCGCATGGGCCCGGCCTCGGGCGCGTTGCAGGCTTGGAAGACCACCGGTGACCTGCTGGCGGCGCAGGCCGAGCTGTACGGCCGCCAGGCCGCAACGGAAGTGCAGGAAGCGCCGGCGTCCTATGCGCCGCCGCTGGGCTACGCGCTCGCCCAGTTGCACGGCATCTATATCCTGGCCGCGACGGAGGACGGCATGGTGGTGGTGGACATGCACGCCGCGCATGAACGCATCACCTACGAACGCTTCAAGCAGGAACTCGCCGCGGGCAGGGTGCCGGTGCAGCCGCTGCTGGTGCCGGAGCGCATCAGCGTGAGCCGCCGCGAGGCGGACCTCGTGGAAACGCACGGCGAGGTGCTGCGCGCCGCCGGTTTCGAGCTGGAACGCGGCGGCGTCGAGAGTGTCGTCCTGCGGGCGGTGCCGGTCACCCTGCAGGATCACGACATCGTTCGGCTGGCGCGCGACGTCATCGCCGATCTCGCCGAGCACGGGGAGACCGATCGCCTGGAGCGCGCCGTCGACGTCGCGCTGGGCAACAGCGCCTGCCGCGCCTCGCTGCGCGCCCACCGGCGCATGACCATTCCCGAGATGAACGCCCTGTTGCGCGACATGGAGCGGACGCCGCGCTCCGACCAGTGCAACCATGGCCGGCCGACCTGGTTCCGGCTGAGCATGGAGCAGCTCGACCGCATGTTCCTGCGGGGCCGCTGAAGCGCCGATGTCCCGCCAGCCTGCCGCGATCTTTCTCATGGGCCCGACTGCCTCGGGCAAGACCGGCGTTGCGCTGGAACTGGCACAGCGCTTCCCCGTGGCGCTGGTCAACGTCGATTCCGCGCAGATCTACCGCGGCATGGACATCGGCACCGCCAAGCCGGATGAAGCCACCCGGCGGCGCTTCCCGCACCGGCTCATGGACATCCTCGACCCAGCCGAACGCTATTCGGCGGCGCAGTTCCGCGAGGACGCGCTGCGCGAGATGGCGGAGATCACCGCGATGGGCAGGGTGCCGCTGCTGGTCGGCGGCACAGGACTTTATTTCCGCACCCTGGAACATGGCCTCTCCGAGCTGCCCAAGGCGGATGCGGAAGTGCGCGCCGCCATCGATGCCGAGGCCGCGGAATGCGGCTGGCCGGCCATGCACGCGAAGCTCGCCGCCGTGGACCCGGAATCCGCGGCGCGCATCAGCCCCAACGATCCGCAGCGCATCCAGCGCGCCCTGGAAGTCTTCCGTCTCACCGGCATGCCGCTGAGCGAGCACTGGCGCGCGAGCGAACGCGAGCCGTTTCCCTGGCGCCTGCTGAAGCTGGCGCTGGCGCCGCCGCGGCCCGAGCTTTACCGGCGCATCGAGGCGCGCTTCCGGCAGATGATGGCCGAGGGCTTCCTGGAGGAAGTGGCTCGCCTGCGGGATCGGGGTGACCTCGACCTTTCCCTGCCCAGCATGCGTTCCGTGGGCTACCGGCAGCTTTGGGAGCATCTTTCCGGGGAATGCGACCTCGAGGAGGCGGTGCGGCGGGCAGTCGTCGCCTCGCGGCGCTACGCCAAGCGGCAGATGACCTGGTTCCGCGGCGAGCCCAGGGTTGAGTGGTTTGACCCGACGGAAGCGGAGACGGCTGAACGGATTGCGGCGCGGGTTGCGGCCTTTCTTGGGTGAAAGAGCCCGCGCGGGCTGTGTTAGAATCAATGTACCTGCGAGCGGCGCGGCGCCGGGAAAGCCGCCGGGCCGCTCTCTATAACAACAAGGAGACGCGCCATGTCCAAAGGGCAATCCCTGCAGGAACCGTTTCTGAATGCTCTTCGTCGTGAAAAGGTCCCGGTGTCCATCTACCTGGTCAATGGCATCAAGCTTCAGGGCCAGATCGAATCCTTCGACCAGTTCGTGGTGCTGCTCAAGAACAGTGTCAGCCAGATGGTTTACAAGCATGCCATTTCGACCGTCGTCCCGGCCCGCCCGGTGCGCATGTCCATCGACGACGGCGGCAAGCTGGAGGCCGAGGTCGGCTGATGCTCGCATGACGAGGTGGCGCGTTGTTTGACCGACCGCGAAGCGGGGAACGCGCCGTCCTCGTTCACATCGATTTTTCCTCCGAACAGGACAACGACGCCCTCGACGAGCTGCGCGAGCTGGCGCTGTCGGCCGGCGCGCAGCCGCTCGCCGAGGTGGTCGCCAATCGCCATTCGCCGGATCCGAAGTATTTCGTCGGCAGCGGCAAGGCAGAGGAAATACGCGACGTCGTGGCCGCCAACGCGGCCGAGATCGTCATCTTCAATCACACGCTATCGCCCAGCCAGGAACGCAACCTGGAACGGTTGTTCCAGTGCCGGGTGCTGGATCGCACCGGGCTGATCCTGGACATCTTCGCGCAGCGCGCCCAGACCCACGAGGGCAAGCTGCAGGTCGAGCTGGCGCAGCTGAAGCACCTGTCCACGCGCCTGGTGCGCGGCTGGACTCACCTGGAGCGGCAGAAGGGCGGCATCGGCCTGCGCGGCCCAGGCGAGACGCAGCTGGAAACCGACCGCCGCCTGATCGGCAAGCGCATCCGTGCGCTCACCGAGCGGCTGGAGAAGGTGCGCAGCCAGCGCGAGCAGGGCAGGCGGGCGCGCCAGCGCAACCATGTGCCGACGGTCGCGCTGGTGGGCTACACCAACGCCGGCAAGTCGACGCTGTTCAACGCGCTCACGGGCGCGGCGGTCTACCAGGCGAACCAGCTGTTCGCCACGCTGGACCCGACCGTGCGGCGGCTGGAACTGCCGGAAGGCGGGCATGCGGTGCTTGCCGATACCGTCGGCTTCATCCGCCACCTGCCGCATGACCTGGTCGCGGCGTTCCGCTCCACGCTGCAGGAGACCCGCGACGCCGACCTGCTGTTGCACGTGGTCGATGCTGGCGCCGAGGAGCGCGACGAGTACATGCACACCGTGCGCGACGTGCTCGAGCAGATCGGCGCGCACGAGGTGCCGCAGCTGCTGGTGTTCAACAAGATTGACCTCACCGGCGACCTGCCGCGCATGGATCGGGGTGCCGAGGGCGAACCGGAGCGCGTCTGGGTCTCCGCCATCACCGGCGAGGGCTTCGACGAACTGCGCCAGGCGATCGGCGAGCGGCTGCACGACGAGACCGTCGACGGCTGGCTGCAGCTGCAGCCTTCGCAGGGCCGGGTGCGCGCCCGCCTGTTCGACCTCGGCGCGGTGCGCGAGGAGCGCGAGGACGAGCAAGGCGGCTGGCAGGTGCACGTGCGCCTGCCGCTGCGCGAGTATCGCCAGCTTTGCGCGCGCGAATCGCTGGACGCGACGCTGCAGGAACGCCTGCACTGACGCGGTTGCGGCGGCAGGGGGCGGTTCCTACAATCTGCCGTCCGCCGCCATCGAATCCAAGAATATCCACGGAGAGTATCATGGCCTGGAATGAGCCTGGAAAGGGCAACAAGGATCCCTGGGGCAGTCGCGGCAGCGGCGGCAAGGGCAACGCGCCGGACCTCGATGAGCTGGTACGCAACCTGCAGCGTAAGCTGTCGGGGCTGTTCGGCGGCGGTGGCGGCAACGCGAAGGTGCCGTCCGGCAACGGTTCCATCATCGGCCTGCTGCTGACCGTACTGGCGCTGGGCTGGCTGGCTTCCGGCCTGTACCAGGTCGATGCCGCCGAGACCGGTGTGGTACTGCGTTTCGGCAAGCTGCAGACCACCACGCCGCCGGGCCTGCACTGGCACCTGCCGTGGCCGATCGAGACCGTCCACAAGGTCAACATCGGCGAGATCGCGCGCTTCCCGTACCGTACGCAGATGCTCACCAAGGACGAGAACATCGTCGCCGTCGATCTCACCGTGCAGTACCGCCGCAGCGATCCGGCCGCGTATCTCTTCAATGTGCGCAACGCCGACGAGACGCTGTCGGATGTCACCGAGAGCGCCATCCGCGAGATCGTCGGCCGCAACAACCTCGATTTCATCCTCGGCGCAGGCCGCGCCGAGATCGCGCAACAGACGCGCGAGCTCGTGCAGCAGTCGCTGAACAACTATGGCGCCGGCCTGGAAGTGACTTCCGTGAACCTGCAGGACGCCAACTTCCCTCCGCCGGTGCAGCCGGCGGTGCGTGACGCCATCAAGGCGCGCGAGGACAAGGAAAGGCTGGAACTGGAAGCGCAGAAGTACGCCAACGACATCGTGCCGCGCGCCCGCGGTGCGGCCGCCCGCCGCATCGAGGACGCGGAAGCCTACCGCGCCGAAGTGATCGCCGAGGCCGAGGGCCAGAGCGCGCGCTTCACCCAGCTGCTCGCCGAGTACGCGCGCGCGCCGGGCGTCACCCGCCAGCGCCTCTATCTCGAAACCATGGAAAAGGTGCTGGGCTCCACATCCAAGGTGCTGGTCACCACCGAGGGCGGCGGCAACATCATGTACCTGCCGCTCGACCAGCTGCTGCAGAAGCAGCGCGAGGCGGCCGCCGGCAGCGCCAGCCTGCCGTTGATCCAGCAGTCGCCGGCGGACAATGCTGCCGGCAGCCGTGAAGCCAGCCGCGCAAGGGGAGGCCGCTGATGAGAATCCTGAACAGCATCCTGCTCGTCCTCGTCGCGCTGATCGTGCTGGTCGGCGCGACCTCCGTGTTCGTCGTCAGCGAGCGCGATCTCGCCATCCGCTTCCGCTTCGGCGAGATCGTCCAGGCCGACTACGAACCCGGCCTGCACTTCAAGGTTCCGTTCATCAACACGGTGCGCAAGTTCGACCGCCGCATCCTCACGCTGGACAACCGGCCCGAGGAATTCCTGACGGCGGAGAAGAAGAACGTCATCGTCGACTTCTTCGTGAAGTGGCGCATCAGCGACGTGACCAGCTTCTACCGCGCCACCGGCGGCGGCCAGGAAGTGGTTGCCGAACAGCGCCTGCTGGAAATCATGAAGGACGGGCTGCGCGCCGAGTTCGCGCGCCGCACCGTGCAGGAAGTGGTTTCCGCAGAGCGCGCGGAGATCATGCGCATCATGGCGAACGCCTCGCGCGAGGCGGCCCGCGAGTTCGGCATTACCGTCGTCGACGTGCGCGTCAAGCGCATTGACCTGCCGGACGAGGTCAGCAACTCGGTGTACGAGCGCATGACGCAGGAGCGCGCGCGCGTTGCCGCGCAGCTGCGCGCCGAGGGTGCCGAGGCGGCCGAACGCATTCGCGCCGAGGCGGACCGCGAGCGTACCGTGATTCTCGCCAACGCCTACCGCGACGCCGAAATCATCCGCGGCCAGGGCGATGCGCGCGCGGCGGAAATCTACGCCGAGGCATACAACCGCGACCCGCAGTTCTATGCCTTCCATCGCAGCCTCGAGGCCTACCGGCGTGCGATGGGCGAGCAGGACGTGTTCGTGATCGATCCTGACAGCGAGTTCTTCCGCTTCTTCGGCAACCAGCTCGGCCGCCAGTGATCCACTGGTCCGACCTGGGCGCGGCGCTGGCGCTCGTGCTCGTGCTTGAAGGGTTACTGCCGCTGCTCGCGCCGCGGCAGTTTCGTGTTGCCCTGCTGGAGGCGGGCAAGCTTGATGACCGCGCGCTGCGCGTCATCGGCCTTGCCAGCCTGCTTGCGGGCGTGCTGCTGCTTTCCTGGGTGCGTTGATACCCGCAACTTCCTCGAGGATTCCAAGAGAATTTCCATGGCCAAGAATGTCATCGTGATCGGCACCCAGTGGGGTGATGAAGGCAAGGGCAAGGTCGTCGACCTGCTCACCGAGCGCGCCCGTGGCGTGGTGCGCTTCCAGGGCGGCCACAACGCCGGCCACACCCTGGTCATCGGTGGCGACAAGACCGTGCTTAAGCTGATTCCCTCCGGCATCCTCCGTGACGGCGTCGAATGTTTCATCGGCAACGGCGTCGTCCTGCACCCGGTGGCGCTTACCGAAGAACTCGACATGCTGGAAGCGAAGGGCGTCCCGGCGCGCGAGCGCCTGCGCATCAGCCCGGCCTGCGCGCTGATCCTTCCCAGCCATGTCGCGCTCGACAAGGCGCGCGAACAGGCGCGCGGCAGCAATCCCATCGGCACCACCGGCCGCGGCATCGGCCCGGCCTACGAGGACAAGGTCGCGCGCCGTGCGGTGCGCTTCGGCGACCTGCTGCACCGGGAACGCTTCGCCGCCAAGCTCGGCGAGATCCTCGACTTCCACAACTTCATGCTGCGGCACTATTACA
>JAJUFS010000072.1 GCA_029263725.1 Gammaproteobacteria bacterium
AGCAGCCGCAGGGCGAGATCCACGGCACCCGCCGCCGCGAGGTGCTGGCTTTCCGCGAACACCGCCGCAGTCCGGCTGGCCGCCTCGGTCTCGTCGGCGGCATGCACCGCCGGCGCCAGCAAGGCGAAGAGGATGGCAGGAAGAACTTTCATGCGGAGCAATTTCGGCAGACCAAGAAAAAGGCGGGCGCCACCATGGCAGCCCGCCCCTTTTCGTTCCTCATGACCTGCACGACGCGGGCGATACCCGGCAACGTCGTCAGGCAGAAGCGATCAGACCTTTTCCTTGACGCGGGCGCTCTTGCCCTGGCGGTCGCGCAGGTAATAGAGCTTGGCGCGACGCACGTCGCCACGACGCTTCACCTCGATGGAAGCGACCGTCGGGCTGTAGGTCTGGAAGACGCGCTCGACGCCCTCGCCGTGCGACACCTTGCGCACCGTGAAGGCGCTGTTCAGGCCGCGGTTGCGCTTGGCGATGACCACGCCCTCGAAGGCCTGCAGGCGCTCGCGATCACCTTCGATCACCTTCACCTGCACCACGACGGTGTCACCGGGGCCGAACTCGGGCACTTCCCGGTTCATCTGTTCGGCTTCGAGCTGCTTGATAATGTCGTTCATCGTCTTTCACCCGTTCTCGTTCGGCTCACGCCGTAAGGTTTTTGCAAATCTCAAGTCGCGCCCCGCTCGCGGATGTACTCGTCGAGCAAGGCCTTGCGTTCATCGTCCAGCTCGATGGTCTCGAGCAGATCCGGTCTGCGCTCCCAGGTCCGCCCCAGCGACTGCTTCAGCCGCCAGCGGCGAATTTCCGCGTGGTTGCCGTCCAGCAGCACCTGCGGCACGCGCCGGCCATCGATCTCTTCCGGCCGCGTGTAGTGCGGATGATCCAGCAGGCCATCCACGAAGGAATCTTCCCTGGCCGAGTCCTCGTCGCCGAGCGCACCCGGCAACAGTCGCGTGACCGCGTCGATCACCGTCATCGCCGCCAGCTCGCCGCCGGACAGCACGTAATCGCCGATGGACAGCTCCTCGTCGACTTCCGCCTCGATGAAGCGCTCGTCGACGCCCTCGTAGCGACCGGCGATGAGGATCAGTCCGTCCTCCGCGGCGTATTCCGCCGCCACCGCCTGCGTCAGCCGCCGTCCCTGCGGGCTGAGGTACACGGTGCGAAACCGGCGGCCGCTGGATGCGCGGGCATCGGCCACGGCCTCCGCGAGCGGCGCAAACTTCATCACCATCCCGGGGCCGCCGCCGTAAGGCCGGTCATCCACGGTGCGGTGCCGGTCCGTCGCGTAATCGCGAGGGTTCCAGCAGCGCAGGTCCAGCAGGCCGCTTTCCGCCGCGCGCCCGGTCACACCGAAGCGCGCGACGTTTTCGATCATTTCCGGGAACAGCGTGATGACGTCGATGCGCATGCCGTTCCCGCTCAGAAATCCGGATCCCAGTCGACCACCAGGCGGCCGCCGTCGAGATCGATTTCCGTCACCACCTGGCCGCGCACGAACGGGATCAGCCGTTCGCGCTCGCCCCTGACCACCAGGACGTCGTTGGCGCCGGTCTCCAGCAGGTGACTCACCCTGCCGAGCGCCTGGCCGGCGACGGTGACGACCTCGAGGCCCTCAAGGTCGGCCCAGTAGATCTCGCCTTCCGCGGGCGGCGGCAGCTGTTCGCGCCAGATGGCGATGTCCGCGCCCATGAGCGCGGCGGCCGCGTCGCGATCGTCCACGCCCTCGAGCTTGACGATCACGCCCTTGCCCTGGGATTGCCCCTGTTCAACGACAAAGCTCCGCCACTCGTCGCCGAGCCGGAGCTGCCAGGGGCTGTAATTCGCTATTCCTTCGCGGGGCTGGGTATTGGAAAACACCTTCACCCAGCCCCTGACACCGAACAGGCCGGTCACCCGGCCAAGAACGATGCGATTGCCGTTGTCCGTCATCGTGCCGCCTCGACGGCCGACGCGGTTCAGGCGCTCTTCTGCTTCAACAGGCCGGCAACGCGTTCCGACGCCTTGGCGCCCTTGCCCAACCAGTACTCGGCACGCTCACGATCGACGCGCAGCATTTCCTCGCCGCCGGTCGCGATCGGGTTGTAGAAGCCGAGGCGCTCGATATAGCGGCCATCGCGCTTGTTGCGGCTGTCGGTCACCACGATGTGGTAGAAGGGACGCTTCTTCGCGCCGCCACGTGCCAGACGAATCGTTACCATGTGTGCTGTTTTCCTCGAGACTTTCCGCGTACAGCCCGGCGAAATCGCCGGCGCGACGTAAACCGCGCATTCTACGGGATTTTCGCCAAATGTGAAGCGCCCGAACAATACAAATGGCGGTCTGCAACCCCATCCGCGTGCGGACGCAGCAAAGCCCTTCTCCTAGAACATGCCCGGCGGCATGCGGCCGCCAAGGCCGCGCAGCATCTTCTTCAGCCCGCCCTTCTGCATCTTCTTCATCATCTTGCTCATCTGCGTGAACTGCTTCAGCAGGCGGTTGACGTCCTGGACCTGGGTCCCCGAACCGGCCGCGATGCGCCGCTTGCGCGAGCCGTTCAGCACGTCCGGGCGGCGGCGTTCCGCGGGCGTCATGGAGTCGATGATCGCCATCTGGCGGCGGAATTCCTTCGCCGCCCGCTGCGCCTGCTCGCCGGCGTTCGGCACCCGGTTCATGCCGGGAAGCTTGTCGAGCAGGCTTTCCAGCCCGCCCATGCGCTGCATCTGCGCCAGCTGCTCGCGGAAATCGGCGAGATCGAAGCCCTTGCCCGACTTCAGCTTCTTCGCAAGCTTCTCGGCCGTTGCCTGGTCGGTCTGCTCCTGGACGCTTTCGACCAGGCTGACCACGTCGCCCATGCCGAGAATCCGGCCGGCGACGCGCTGCGGATCGAAGGCTTCCAGGGCCGCGGACTTCTCGCCCACGCCGAGGAATTTCACCGGCGCGCCGGTGATCCGGCGCACTGACAGCGCAGCGCCGCCGCGCGCATCGCCGTCCGCCTTGGTCAGGATCACGCCGGTGAGCGGCAGGGCCTCGCCGAAGGCGCGCGCCGTGTTGGCGGCGTCCTGGCCGGTCATGGCGTCGACCACGAACAGGGTCTCGATGGGATTCACCGCGGCGTGGATGCGCCGCACTTCGTCCATCATCGCCTCGTCGATGGCCAGCCGCCCGGCGGTGTCGAGGATCAGCACGTCGACGAACTGGCGCTTCGCCGCGTCCACCGCGCTGGTCGCGATCTCGACCGGATCCCGGCTTTCCGTGGCGTGAAAATTCGCTTCGACCTGCCCCGCCAGCTGCCGCAGCTGCTCCATGGCCGCCGGGCGATAGACGTCGAGGCTGGCGAGCATGACCTTCTTCGACTGCTTCGTGATGAGGTGCCGCGCCAGCTTGCCGGCCGAGGTGGTCTTGCCCGCACCCTGCAGGCCGGCAAGCAGGATGACCGCCGGCGGCTGGGTGCGCAGATTGAGCGGCTCGGCCTTGCCCATGATGCGCACGAGTTCGTCGTGCACGATCTTCACCAGCACCTGGCCGGGCGTGAGGCTCTTCAGGACTTCGGCGCCGAGCGCGCGCTCGCGCACCTCGCCGATGAAATCCTTCACCACCGGCAGCGCGACATCCGCTTCCAGCAGCGCCATGCGGATCTCGCGCAGGCTGTCCTTGATGTTGTCCTCGGTCAGGCGGCCCTTGCCGCGTACCCCGTCGAGTACCTGGCCGAGGCGGTCGGAAAGATTCTGGAACATGGCATTCTTCGCCCGGAACGGGCCTGGAAATGAAGCGCGATTATAGCGTGAAGGTCTCGCCGCCCACCAAGCGCTGCAGGCGCCGGCCCGGCAGCGCGGCGCGCACCTCGCCGAGAATCTCGTCCTCGGCGCCGGGCTTCAGGTGCGTGAGCCAGATGTCGGGATCGTGCCGCAGCGTGCCGAGATCGGCCGCGAGCGTATCCGGGCAGTAGTGCCGGGACTCGTTGGCGAGCTGCAGGTTGCGATTGGCGAAGGCGGTTTCCACCACCAGCACGTCCAACCGCGGCAGTTCGTTCAGGGCCTGCCAGAGCGTCCGGTTGGGGCCGGTATCGCCGCTGAAGGCGAACACCTTGCCGTTGCCTTCGACAATGTAGGCCAGTCCCGGTACGGTGTGATTCACGTCCACGGCCGTGATGCGCCGGCCGCCCAGTTCGACCGAACCGCCGACCTGCATCTCCTGGAAACGCATCACCGCGGCTTCCGGGCTGGGCAGCACGGAGAAATCCGGCCACAGCACCCAGTTGAAGATATGCTTGCGCAACGCGTCCAGTGTCTCGACGCGCCCGTGGACCAGCAACGGATCGCTGCTGCGCGCCTCGAAGACAGTGTCCAGCAGCAGCGGCAGCCCGACGGCGTGATCGAGATGGGAATGGGTCATGAACACGTGCCGGATGGCGCGCATTTCGTCGAGCGTGAGGTCACCGACACCCGTGCCGGTGTCGATGAGAATGTCCTCGTCCACGCGGATCGCGGTGGTACGCAGGCCTGCACCGATTCCTCCGCTGCAGCCGAGGATCCTGATGTTCATCGCAATGGTCCGAAGAGCCCAATGGCGGCAGGATGGTAGCACAGGCTTTTCGGCCCAGAATCCGCCACGCGTCGCAGTTCACGCCCGGCCTCGTCGTGTGACATCATCCGCAGCCTGTGACAGGAGTCGTTTCCCTTGACGGTATTCATTCTTACAGCCTTTCTCGCCTACCTGGCCGCGACCGCCTACGGCGCGATGCGTGCGCGCCACGCGGAGACGCAGCCTGGCGGCCTGCCGCAGTGGCCGATGACCCTGCTCGGCGCCGCGGCGCTCGTGCTGCACGCGGTTGCCATCCATCGCGAGGTGAACCTGCCGGTCGGCCTGAACCTTGGTTGGGTGACGGTGTTTTCCATCACCGCCTGGCTGATCGGTCTGCTGAGCTTCCTGAGCTCGCTGCGCGCGGCGACCGCCAACCTCGCGGTGGGCATCTTCCCGCTGGTCGGCATGGCCGTGCTGCTGCTGCCGTTCGCGCGCCGCACCTCCACCGTGCTGCGCGATCTTTCCTGGCAGCTGGAAATGCACATCCTGCTTTCGGTTCTCGCCTATGGCCTGCTGGCGCTCGCCGCGTTCCAGGCCATCGTGCTCGCCGTCCAGCACCGCCGCCTGCGGCGGCATCGCCCTGGCGGCCTGCTGCGCGCCCTGCCGCCGCTCGCCGAACTCGAGAACCTGCTGTTCCATACGGTGACGCTGGGCTTCGCGCTGCTCAGTCTCGCGCTGCTCAGCGGCCTGGTGTTCCTCGAGGACATGTTCGCGCAGCACCTCGCGCACAAGACCATCCTATCGATCTGCGCCTGGGTGGTGTTCGGCGTGCTGCTGTGGGGACGCTGGCGCTTCGGCTGGCGGGGGCGTACCGCCGCGCGCGTCACGCTGGCCGGCTTCGGCCTGCTGGCGCTGGCCTACTTCGGCTCCAAGTTCGTGCTCGAGCTCATCAAGGGCGTGCACTGGGGATAAGCTGCTTGCGACATCGCGGCCGCTGGCGCGACAATGACCGCCCTGCGGCACGCCGCGTTTCCTGGAGGCCCGTTCGCGTTTGGACATTCCCCTTGGCGCCATAGCTGGCGTTTCACTTCTGCTGCTCACCTTTCTCGCGTTTCGCTCCGGCTGGCTGCTTCGCGTGCTGCAGGCCTTCGCAATCATCCTGCGTCGTCTGCGCAGCGCCGCGCGCCGTCGCTCCGCCACCACCGTCACGCCGCCGGATAACAGCCTGCCCGGCACGCAGCCGGCATTGCGCTTCAATGATCTCGGCGAAGCCACCGTCGAGGACGTGATGGTGCCGCGCGCGGACATCCATGGCATCGACATCGACGATGACTGGGAGGTCATCCAGGCGCAGCTCGCAAATGCGCGCCATACCGTGCTGCCGCTGTACGAGGACACGATCGACAACGTCATCGGCTTCCTGCACCTGCGACGCCTGTTCGCCGAGCTGGCGCGCGGCACGCTGGACAAGCGGCGCCTGCGGGCGAGCGCGGTCGAGCCCTACTTCATTCCGGAAGCGACCCCGCTTGCGCACCAGCTCATCGCCTTCCGGCAGAACGAGCAGAACGTCGGCCTGGTGGTCGACGAGTACGGCGACATCCGCGGGCTGGTGACGCTGGAAGACATCCTCGATGAAGTCGTCGGCGGCATCGACGAGGAATCGCTGGCGGATTACGACATCACGCGCGAAGCGGAAGACAGCTATCTCGTGAGCGGCAGCGTCGCGGTGCGCACGCTCAACCGCGTGTTCGGCTGGCAGCTGCCGACGGACGGCCCCAAGACCATCAACGGCCTGATCGTGGAAGTGTTCGAAGGCATTCCCGCGCCGAACACCAGCGTGCGGGTTGCAGGTCATCCGCTGGAAGTGGTGCAGGCCACGCGCAACGTGGTGAAGCTGGTGCGGGTTCGCCTCCAGCCGCCGGAAGCGCTGCGCGAGGCCAGCTGATTCAGTCGTTGACCGCGTCCACTGCCTCGCCCAGGCGGCGCACCGGCACGATTTCCATGCCTTCGATCCTGAGGCTGCGCGGCGCGTTGTCCCTGGGCACGATCGCGCGCCGGAAGCCATGCTTGGCTGCCTCGCGCAATCGTTCCTCGCCGTTGTAGACCGGACGCACCTCGCCGGCGAGACCCACCTCGCCGAACATCACCAGCCCCGTCTGCAGCGGACGATCGCGGAAGCTCGAAAGCGCCGCGAGCAGCACCGGCAGGTCTGCCGACGTTTCCGCCACGCGCAGGCCGCCCACTACGTTCACGAACACATCCTGGTCGAACATCGCAATGCCGGCGTGTCGATGCAGCACGGCGAGCAGCATGGACAGGCGGTTCTGCTCCAGGCCGACGGCGACTCGGCGCGGGTTGGACAGGTGGCTGGAGTCCACCAGCGCCTGCACCTCCAGCAGCATCGGCCGGCTGCCCTCGCGGATCACCGTCACCGCGCTGCCGCTCACCGGCGCGTCATGCTTCGACAGGAAGATGGCGGACGGATTGCGCACTTCCTTGAGACCGCCCTCGGTCATCACGAACACGCCGAGTTCGTTCACCGCACCGAAGCGATTCTTGACGGCGCGGATGACGCGATAGCGCGAACCGGCGTCGTTCTCGAAGTACAGCACCGTGTCCACCATGTGTTCGAGCACGCGCGGACCGGCGATGACGCCTTCCTTGGTGACGTGGCCGACAAGAAAGATCGCGATGCCGGTCTGCTTGGCCAGGCGCACGAGCTGCGCCGCGGTCTCACGCAACTGCGCGACCGCGCCGGGCGCGGACTGCAGGTTCTCGGAATGGATGGTCTGGATGGAATCGATGATGAGCACGCCGGGCTTTTCCGTGCGTGCCGCTTCGGCGATTGCCTCGACGCAGGTTTCCGCCAGCAGGCTCATGCCGGCGGAAGGCGCGCCCAGGCGCCGGGCGCGCAGCCCGACCTGCTGCAGCGACTCCTCGCCGGTGACGTAAAGCACATCAAGACTTTCGCTCAGCGTCGCAGCCGCCTGCATGAGCAGGGTGGACTTGCCGATGCCGGGGTCGCCGCCGATCAGCGTCACCGAGCCCTGCACCAGGCCGCCGCCCAGAACGCGATCCAGCTCGCCGATTCCCGTCGGCGTGCGCGGCGCTTCCGCTGCGGCAACCTCCATGAGGCGCTGGCTGCGCGGCACTTCGCCTGCCCAGCCGGTACGCCGCGCGCCCCCGGCAGCCGTGGCCGTCGTCGCGACGACTTCTTCCTGCAAGGTGTCCCAGGTGCCGCAGCCACCGCATTGCCCGGCCCACTGCGGAAAGCCTGCGCCGCATGCCTGACATGTGTACTGTTTCCTTGCCTTTGCCATGTGCCTGTCGCGTCATTACAACCGGCGCGGATGGTACCACGGCGGCGATTTGCGACGGTCGGGAACTCCGCTACTATGTTTCGCAGCATGACAACAAGAATCGTCAGCCGTCAGGACCGAGGGGGAGTGGTGACAACGGCAAGTCCATCCGGCGGAAATGATGCCGTCAGCTCGCAACGAATCCCGAACACCCCTCCGATCCCTCGCGCACATGGACGGGCAGGATGAGCCTGAAAGGCAAGTTGCAGTTCGCAAGCTGCAGCGACACGGGTCGCGTCCGCTCCCATAACGAAGACGCGATCGGCATGGATATCGACACCGGCCTCCTCGTGCTCGCCGATGGCATGGGCGGGTACAAGGCCGGTGAGGTGGCAAGCGCGCTGGCGGTGCAGACCATCACCAGCGAGGTGGCGGCAAACCTGCACAAGGCGCGCCGGCGCAGGCAGCATCCCGGCGAGCTCTCGGTGGAGACCGTCGTGCTGCGCGATGCCATCGTCAAGGCGAACGAGGTCATTTACCAGACGGCGAAGAGTCAGCCGCAATGTGAAGGCATGGGCACCACGGTGGTGGCCTGCCTGTTCCACGACAACCGCGTCTCGATCGCGCATGTCGGCGACTCGCGCCTGTACCGTCTCCGCGGGGACCGCTTCGAGCAGGTGACTCTCGATCACTCGCTCCTGCAGGAGCTGGTCTCCCGTGGGTTTTATACCGCCGAGGAGGCAAGGAAGTCCCTCAACAAGAACCTGGTCACGCGGGCGCTCGGCATCGAGGCCGCCGTGCAGGTCGACGTGCAGGAAGACGTGGTGCTGCCGGGCGAGATCTGGCTGCTGTGCTCGGACGGCCTGTCCGACATGGTGGAGGACGAGGACATGCATCTCGCGCTCGTGACCTTCAACGACAATCTCGATACGGCAGCGAAGCAGCTGGTCGGGATGGCGAATGCCAATGGCGGCCGCGACAACATTTCAGTCGTGATGGCACGCGCCCTGAAGCCCTTCCCCGGAAGGCAGGGCATCCTTGACCGTTTCATGGACTGGTTCAACTGAACCGCGAGGACTCGACATGAGCAAGCTGATCATCAGTCTCGACGGCGCCGTTCTCGCCGAGTACGAAATGAGCAAGGAGCGCTACACCATCGGCCGGCTTCCCGACAACGACATCCACATCGACAACATGGCGGTGAGCGGGCACCACGCGCTGATCATCAACATCCTCAACGATTCCTTCCTCGAGGACCTGAACAGCACCAACGGCACCTACGTCAATGGCAGGCTGATCAAGAAATACGCGCTGCAGAACGATGACGTGATCACCATAGGCCGTCACACGCTGCGCTACGTCAGCTCGGCGACCGCGACAAGCCGCGCCGGCAACGACGACGAATTCGAGCGCACCATGATCATCCGCCCGGGCGCGGGTCCGAGCCTGGAAAACGTCAACCGCGCCCTGCAAGGCAGCGGCCACGCACCGCTGGAAACCGACGCGCAGAAGCGTCTGCCGCGCGCGCGCCTGCAGGTGCTCGACGGCGCGTTTGCGGGCAAGGAACTGGAACTCAACAAGGCGCTCACCACGCTGGGCA
>JAJUFS010000023.1 GCA_029263725.1 Gammaproteobacteria bacterium
CAGCGTCCAGGGCAAGGAACTGAGCGCCGTGCGCCGCCTGCATGTCGACACCGGCTCGGGCAGCGTGCGCATGGAAGGCGATCTCGGCGCGCTCGAGGACCTGGACATCGATACCGGCTCCGGTGGCGTCACCCTGCTCACCACCGCCGCGCTGAACATGCGCCTGAAGGCCTCGGCCGGCTCCGGCGGCGTGCGCATCGACCTGCCGGAAATGAAGGATGTGCGCAGCAGCCGCAACGAGTTCGAAGCCACCGTCGGCAACGGCAAGGGCCGTGGCGTCATCGACACCGGTTCCGGCGGGATTCGGATAAGTCAGCAGTAACGGCTGCGTGAGACGGGAGACGCAAGACGCAAGACGCAAGACGAAGGCCGTCGCGGGCATCGTCTTCGTCTTGCGTTTCGCCGCTCACGAATCATCCGTGCCGCGCTTTGGCTGGCCCAGCCAGTGTTTCTTCCTGCTGAGACGGCTTGCGAGTGGATTATCCGCCGTCGTCTCACGTCTTGCGTCTTCCCTCTTGCGAGGACGGGTTCCCTTGCGCTCACCGCCGCATCAGGACAAGCTTCGGCTTCCCGTGATGCAAAACGAGTGCCCATGATCCGATTCCTCTGCGTACTGCTTCTCCCGGTTTTCCTGATCGCCTGCAGCAAGACCGAGCCCGCCGACCTGGTGCTGCTCGGTACCGTGCACACCGCCAATCCGTCCCAGCCGGTGGCCGAAGGCGTGGCCGTGCGCGGCGGGCGCATCCTGGACGTGGGCGACGAAACCGACCTGCTCGCCTACATCGGCGAAGGCACGCGGGTCGTTCACATCGAGGATGGCGCGATCTATCCGGGATTCACCGACAGCCACATGCACCTGCGCGGCGTCGGTGAGCGCGAGCTGATGCTCAATCTCGAAGGCGTCACCGGCATCGACGAGCTCAGGCAGCGGCTGGCGGCGGAAATCGCGGCCCGCCAGCCTGGCGAATGGATCCATGGCCGCGGCTGGATCGAGACCCACTGGAAGCCGCGCCGCTTTCCCACCCGCGAGGACCTGGACGAGGTCTCGCCGATGAACCCGGTGGTGCTGGTGCGCGCCGACGGTCACGCACTGGTCGCCAACAGCCGGGCGCTGGCGCTCGCGGGCATCGATCGCGACACCGAAGCGCCCTTCGGCGGCGAGATCCTGCGTGACAAGAACGGGGAGCCCACCGGCATGCTGGTCGACCATGCCATGACGCTGGTCACACGGGTCATGCAGCCCGGCCGGGTGGACGCGGCCGAGGCGCTCATCACGGGCGCGCGGCGCAGCGCCGAGCTGGGCTGGACCAGTGTGCAGAATGCCGGCACCGACTGGGCGGAGGCGATGCTGCTGCGCCGGCTGGTGGCGGACGGGCGGATCCGCATCCGCATCTACAACGCCGTGGAGGGCCCGGGCGAGAACGCCGGCAAGCTGCTGCGCGAGGGGCCGGTGGTCGGGCTTTACGACGGCAGGTTCACGCTGCGCGGCATCAAGGTGAGCATCGACGGCGCGCTGGGTTCACGCGGCGCGGCCTTGCTGGAGCCGTACGCCGACGCCGACACCCGCGGCCTCATCACCGAGCGGGCCGAGGACTTGCTGCCCATGTACCGCACCGCCCTGCAGAAGGGCGTCCAGGTGGAAACGCATGCCATCGGCGATCGCGCCAACCGCTTCGTGCTGGATCTCTACGAGCAGGCGTTCAGGGAGGTTCCCGCGGAGAAGCGCCGGCTGGCGGAGCCGCGCTGGCGCATCGAGCACGCGCAGATCCTCGCGGCGGAAGACATTCCGCGCTTCGCTCGCCTCGGCATCATTCCGTCCATGCAGTTCAGCCATGCCATCGGCGACCTGCATTTCGCGCCCGCGCGCCTCGGCGAGAGCCGTCTCGCCGGCGCCTATGCCTGGCGCAGCCTGCTGGATACCGGAATCATGATCGCCGGCGGCACCGACGCGCCGGTGGAAAAGGGCGACCCGAGGATCGAGTTCTATGCCGCCGTGGCGCGGCGGGACCTCGACGGCTACCAGGATGCGGGCTGGCACCCGGAACAGGCGCTCTCCCGCGAGGAGGCGCTGCGGAGCCTGACGCTGTGGCCGGCGTATGCGGCCTTCGAGGAGGGCGAGCGGGGCACCATCGAACCCGGCAAGCGCGCCGACTTCACCATCTACGGCGAGGACCTGATGATCGTGCCGCTGGAACGCATCCCCGAGGTGCCCCTGTTCATGACCGTCGTCGGCGGCGAGATCGTCTACCGCAACCCCGAGCTCCACGAAACGGATTGATCCTCAACGGCGCGGCCGGGAGTCCTGGCCGCGCTCCAGCGTCTCGCGCAACCGCCGCCGGGCCTCCTCGACGTCGTCCTTGGCGCGCTGCCAGGCATCGCCGTCGAAGCCCTCCAGGTCCTCGGAGCGGCGCCGCAAGGCCTCGCGCTGCGCCTCGACCTCCTCCAGCCGGCGCGCATCCACCGCTCCCTGGCCCTGGTGAAACTCGGTGCGGTAGCGGTTCACCTGCGCCTCCAGCGAATCGAGTTCCGCCTTCAGCTCGCTCAGGAAACGCCGCTTGTCTTCGCTGTTCATTGCCTTCTCCATCGTGGGCCTGCATGGAGAAACTGTGGGCGAAGGGGAGTTCGACAAGGGAAGGGAGAAGGGAGAAGAAATCCCCTGCGCCGCGCGGCGCCCCCCTTTGATAAAGGGGGGGTGGCGTCATTGAATGCTTCAGCCGTCGCGTCTCCCGTCTTACGCCCTCACGTCTCCGCATGCTGCTCGCGCAGCTTCTCGATCCGCCGCGCGATGTGTTCCGGCGAGGTCGAGCCGCGAGCGATGAGGGCGTAGGCCGCGGGCACCACGAACAGCGTGAGCAGGGTGGAGAACATCACGCCGAAGAAGATGGTGACGCCAATGGCTTCGCGGCTCTCCGCGCCGGCGCCGGTGGCGAGCATCAGCGGCACGGCGCCGAAGGCGGAGGCGAAGCTGGTCATCAGCACCGGCCGCAGGCGGATGCCCGCCGCGTGAATCACGGCGCGGGTGAATTCCTCGCCGCGGTCGCGCAGCTGGTTGGCGAACTCCACGATCAGCACGCCGTTCTTCGCGGCAAGGCCGATCAGCAGGATCATGCCGATCTGGCTGTAGACGTTGATCGAGATGCCCCACAGCGCAAGGCCCACCAGCGCGCCGGAGACCGCGAGCGGCACCGTCAGCATGATGATGAGCGGATGGCGGAAACTCTCGAACTGCGCCGCCAGCACGAGATAGACGACCATCAGCGCGGCCAGGAAGGTGAAGTACAGCGACTGGCCGGATTGCTTGAACTCGCGTGACTCGCCGTCGTAGTTGAGCTGCACGTCCGGCATGTTCTCGGCGACGAAGGTTTCGATGGCGGCAAGCGCCTCGCCGAGCGAATAGCCCTCGTTGAGGCCGGAATAGACGGAAATCGAGCGCAATCGGTCGAAGCGATTCAGCTCCTTGGGGCCCGCCTCCTCGGTGACGCGCACCAGGTTGCCGAGCGAGACCAGCTGGCCGCTGGTGTCGGAACGCACGTAGATGTTGTAGAGATCGGAAGGCGTGGCGCGGTCCTCGTCTTCCGCCTGCAGGATCACGTCGTATTCCTCGCCCTCGCGCTGGAAGGTCGTGACCACGCGCGAACCCAGCATGGTTTCCAGCGTGCGGCCGATGGAGGTGAGCGACACGCCCAGCGCCGCAGCGCGGTTGCGATCCACCTGGATGCGCATCTGCGGCTGGCGTTCCTCGTAGTCGGAATCCATGCCGACGAACATCGGGTTGGCTTCCATCCACTCCAGCAGCTGGTCGCGGCGCATCTCCAGCGTCTCGTACGAACCGCCGCCGAGCACCACCGCCACCGGGCGATCACCGCCGCCGCGCACGCCGAGGCCCGCCGGGGTGGAGACGCGCACTTCCAGCGGCATGTCGGCCAGCGCTTCACGGACCTCGTCGGCGAGTTCAAAGGCGCTGCGCTTGCGGTTGTCCCAGTGTTCCAGCAGCACCAGTGCGCGCGCCGAGCTCACGCCGCTGCTCCAGTCGCCGGGAATGCGCACCTGCACGCGCCGCACGTCGCCGGACTCCACCTGCTTCATGATGATCCGCTCCATCTCGCGGGCGTAGTGGTCGGTGTACTCCAGCGTGGCGCCTTCCGCCGCGCGGATGATGACGTAGTACACGCCGCGATCCTCGCGCGGCGAATACTCGGACGGCAGGTGCATGAACAGGCCGACGGCCGCGGTGATGGTGAGAATCACCACGACGATCATGGCCAGCGGCCGCGCCACGACCTTCTGCAGCGCGCGCTCATAGGCATTGCTGAGACGCTCGAAACCGCGATCGATCCACGCGGCGAAGCGGCCGCGCTTGCGCATCCGCGTGAACAGCTGCGAGGTCATCATCGGCGTCAGCGTCAGCGCGATCAGGCTGGAGAAGCCGATGGCCGCGGCAACCGAAATGCCGAATTCGCCGAACAGCCGGCCGATGTTTCCCTGCATGAAGGAAATCGGCAGGAACACGGAGACCAGCACGGTGGTGGTCGCGATCACGGCGAAGCCGATTTCGCGCGAGCCGTCGATGGCGGCGAGGAGCGGCGGCTGGCCTTCCTCGATGCGCCGGTAGATGTTCTCGAGCACGATGATGGCGTCGTCGACGATGATGCCGATGGCGAGCACGAGGCCGAGCAGCATCAGCACGTTCACCGAGTAGCCCAGCGGCTGCACGATGATGAACGAGGCCAGCAGCGACACCGGCACCACCACGGCGGGAATCAGCGTGGCGCGGAAGGTGCCAAGGAAGACGTAGATGACGACCAGCACGAGGCCAAGCGCCATGAACAGCGCGTGGAAGACCTCGTACAGTGACTGGTTGATGAACTCGGCGCGGTCGTAGTTGATGGCGATGTCCATGCCTGGCGGCAGCGTGCCGCGAATCCTTTCCAGTTCCGCGCGCACGCCCCTGGAAAGCTCCACCGTATTCGCCTTCGATTGCTGCGAGATGCCGAGCGAGACGGTGGCGATGCCGTTGGAGCGCGCCGCCGAGCGATCGCTCTCGGGGCCGATCTCGACGCGCGCGATGTCGCCGAGGCGCACCAGCTGTCCGTCGGCGCCGCGGCCGATGACCAGCGTGCGGAAATCCTCGGGCGTGCGCAGGCCGGTCTGGGTGCGCAGCGTGAACTCCCGCTCCAGCGATTCCAGCCGTCCGGCCGGCAGCTCGACGTTCTCGGCGCGCAGCACGGTCTCGATGTCATTGACGGTGAGGCCGCGCGCGGCCATTTCCTGGCGGTCCAGCCAGATGCGCATGGCAAAGCGGCGGTCGCCGCCGATGCGCACCATGGCCACGCCCGGCACGGTGGACAGCCGGTCCACCAGCACGCGGTCCGCGAAATCCGACAGCTCCATGGTGTTCATGCGGTCGGAAGTGAGCGCCAGCCACATCACCGCGTCGGTGTCGGAGTCCGCCTTCTGGATCTCGGGCGGATCGGCCTCCTCGGGCAGGTTGTCTACCACGCGCGAGACGCGGTCGCGCACGTCATTGGCGGCGGCGTCGACATCGCGGTTGAGGTCGAACTCGATCACCACGCGCGATTCGCCGTCCTCGCTGGACGAGGTCATCTTGATGATGCCCTCGATGCCCGCCACCGCGCTCTCGATGACCTGGGTCACCTTGTTCTCGATGATCTCCGCGGATGCGCCGCGGTAGGTAACCTGCACCGAAACGATCGGCGGGTCGATGTCCGGGTACTCGCGCACCGGCATCTGCTGGAACGCCATCAGGCCGAGCAGCGTCAGCAGCAGGCTGATGACGATCGCGAAGACAGGGCGCTTGACGGCGATGCTGGAAATGATCACGAGCTGGCCCTCTGCACACTGGACTCGACGCGGCGAATCGCCATGCCATGCCGCAGCGACTGCGTGCCTTCGACGACGATCTCCTCGCCGGGCTCCAGCCCGCCGGTGATTTCCACCGAGCCGGGCATGCGCACGCCGAGCACGACCTCGCGCTGGATGGCGGTGTCATCCTGCACCACGAACACGAACTTGCTTGAGCCCTCCGAGACGATGGCGAGTTCCGGCACGGCGAGCGCGTCGCGCGGATTCTTCTCCAGCACCGCGGTCATGAACATGCCGGGACGCAGCCGGCCGTCGGAATTGTCGATGCGGCAGCGGACGGTCACCGTGCGGGTGACGGGATCGACGCGCGTGTCGATGCTGTCGACCACGCCCACGAAGATCTCGTCCGGCCAGGCGACGCTGCGCGCATTGATGCGCTGGCCGCGCGCCAGCGTGGCGAGATAGGACTCCGGCACGGAGAAATCCAGCTGCATCTCGGCGACGCGATCCAGCGTGGTGATCACCATCCCGGGGCTGACCATCGAACCGATGCTGACCCTGCGCAGGCCGACGCGGCCGGCGAACGGCGCGCGAATGGTGTGATCCTCGACCACGGCGCGCGCGGCGGCGAGCCGCGCTTCCGCTGCCTTGAGCTGCGCCGCCTGCTGCTCGAGCACCGAGCGGGAAATGGCGTTGCTGCGAATCAGCTCCTGCGAACGCTGGTAGTCGGCGCGGATTTCCGCCAGCGCCGCTTCCGCGGCGGCGAGATTGGCGCGCGCCTCGGACGACTCCAGCTCCACCAGCACCTGGCCCTTCTCCACCAGCGCGCCTTCGTCGAAACCGATGCGCGTCACCAGGTTGGAGACACGCGCGGTGATTTCCACTGAATCCGAGGCGCGGGTGGTGCCGATGGCCTCGATGCGGTCGGCAATGCGCCGCGGCGTCACCTGGCTGGTGACCACGGGCACGACCCGTCCGGTCGCTTCCGTGGTGGCCTGTTTGTCGGTATCGCGCGAGTCGCATGCAGCGAGGAGAGAAACGGCAAGCGCGATTGCTGCGCTGTGGCGTAGCAATGAGAGCATTGAATGAAGTCCCGAGATTGAATTGAAGAATTCTAAAGTGACAGGAACGCGCCTGAATAGTTCCGTCAAAACACGGAAGGGCTTCGCGAGTGCGCTCAGCCGAAGGCGCGCATCTCGTCGACGGCGATGGAAGTGACGTTGATGCCGTGGCGGGAGGGATCGACGACGCTTTCGATCGACCAGGTCCGGCCCGAGCCGGAACTGGCGGTGGCGAGGTTTACCATGCGACGCGGCGTCATGTGGCGACCGAGCGAATCCTTCAGCAGCAGCACCAGCGGCGTGAGGCGCTCGCCGGGGAAGGTCGAGGCCACCATGGCGATGGCGCCGGTGTTGAGCTTGACCACGCTGCCGACGGGATAGATGCCGATGCACTGGATGAACGATTGCACCAGCGCGTGGCCGAAGCTGCGCTCCGCCTCGCGGTGCAGTTCGGCGAGCGCGTCCGGCGGCTGCATGGCCTTGCGGTAGGCGCGGTCGGAAGTCATCGCGTCGTAGGAGTCGGCGATGCCGACGATGCGCACGTGCCGCGGGATCTCGTCGCCCTTGAGCCCGTGTGGATAACCCGAGCCGTCGATGCGCTCGTGGTGCGAGCGGATGATGTCGCGCGCCATCGGCGGCAGCTCGTGGCAGCGCTTCAGGCTGAACAGGCCGTCCATGGGATGGCGGCGGACGACGGCGAAATCCGCCTCGCTGAGCCGGATCTTCTGGCGGATGATGTCGTTGGACGGTTCGGTCAGGCCGATGTCGTGCAGCATCGCGCCGAGGCCGATGGCGTGCAGGGCTTCGCGCTCGTAGCCGAGATGGTTGGCGAACGCGATGGAAAGAATCGCGACGTTGATGCTGTGGGTGGCGTTGAATTCGTCCTGCTCGCGCAGCTTGGTCAGCCACAGGGCGACGTTCTGGTTCTCGACCACGCGCTCGGTGAGCTCGCGGACCACGTCCAGCACCGGTTCGAAGCTCACCAGCCGGCCGATGCGGCGCTCGTCGATCATGCGGATCAGCGCGAGGTGGGCGCGCTTCTGCAGCTTCATCACCTGCTGGAAGGATTCCGCGAAGCGCCGCGGGTCGTTGGCGCGGACCGCGTCCACCGGCGGGCGGCGCAGCCGGGCGCGCGGCGCTTCCACGCTGATCTGCGCGGCGTTCGCGGCGGCCTGCGGGGCCTTGCGCTGGGCGGCGGTGCCGCGGGAGCGCTCGGGATCGACGAAGACGTAGCGGCAGACTTCGCGCAGGGTGGCGAGATCCTGCTCGTTCTCGATCAGGAAGCCCTGGAAAAGGAACGGACTTTCCAGCCACGGGCGATCGAGTTCGGCAACGAACATGCCGATTTCAAGATCGTCTGTGTCTATCCGCTGTCTCATCTCACCACCAGCATCTTCGAATAGGTCGGCGTCGGGGCGCCGCCACGGGTATTTTTTGAAACCCGCGAACCCATATTGGGCTGTTTGGCAAAACTTTACAATAGCCTGTCAAGTGCGGACAGCCATCCGGGCAGGCCCGGCATTCGGCGGCTCACTCCTGGGGCTCGCCGGCGTGGCGCACCTGGTTGCGGCCGCCCCGCTTGGCGCGGTAGAGCGCCTGGTCGGCGGCCTTGAAGAGCTGTTCGGGGGTGGTGCCGTGCTCGGGGAAGGTAGCCACGCCGACCGAGATGGTGACCGGCGGCAGCACCAGGTTCTCGTGCGCGACCTCCAGTTCGGCGACGGTACGGCGCAGTTCCTCGGCGCGCGCCAGCGCGTCCTCCAGGCTGGTGCCGGCGAGCACGGCCACGAACTCCTCGCCCCCCGCCCGGTATGCGCCGTCCTCGGCGCGGAAGAACTCGTCCAGGTGGTGGCCGACGGCGCGCAGCAGCGCGTCGCCGCCATCGTGGCCGTGGGTATCGTTGAAGTTCTTGAAATGGTCGATGTCGAAGGCCAGCACCGAGACCGGGTGGCCGTGGCGCTCGGCGCGGTGCAGTTCGCGGCGGATGGATTCGTCCAGGTAGCGGCGGTTGTACAGGCCCGTGAGGGGGTCGCGGATGCTCTGGTTGCGCAGGGTCTCGCGCAGCTTGAGGTTGGCCAGCGCCAGCGCGAGCTGCTCGGACACCGACTCCAGGAAGTCATGGTGCTGGTCCTGGATGCTCTGCTCGCTGTCGGTGATGCCGTTGAGGTAGACCACGAACAGCAGGCCGATGGTCTCGCCGAAGGCGTGCAGCGGCAGGCAGACCGACGGCTTGCGCTTGTCGATCAGGTGCTCGCAGGCCATGGTGCGGCCCTCGATGTTGTCGTGCGTGCGCCCCAGCCGCAGCGACCAGCACTGGTGGGGCGCGAAGAAGGCATCCGAATAGCGGCTACCCTCGTTCCATTCCGACACCGCGCTGATGTCGTCCCGGCTGGGCGAGATCAGGTAGAGCACTCCGGCGTGGTCCGGCAGCATTTTCGCGCTCATGCTGGCGAACACGCGCGTGGCCTCATCGATGCTGTTGCATGACTGCAGCAGCTCGCCGAGTTCCGCGAAGGCCGCCGACTCCCGGCTGCGGCTGCCGATCAGGTCCGCCATCACGTTGAAGCGCTCCGCCAGCACGCCCAGCTCGTCGCGGCCGGATACATTGGCGCGCGCCTTGAGGTTGCCGCGGGCGAGCTCGTTGGCGGCGTGGATCAGGCTCTTCATGGACTTGCCGAGGCGGTGCGTGATCCACGCCGTGATCAGCAGCATCACCAGCAGGCCGACCGCCGGCCCGAGCCGGATCAGCAACGTGACCCGCGCGGCCCGGGCACGGGTCTCTTCCCAGTTCTCCTCCAGCAGGCGCTGTTCCCCCTCGACGAACTCCGTCATGGCGGCGTTGAACCTGCTGACCAGGTGGTCGCTGCCCTGCAGGTTGACGTTGGCGCGAATCTGATCCTCGGCGCGAACGAACGTGCCGATCGCCTCGTTCACGGCGACATGCAGGCGGCGCAGCGCTTCATCGGCGGCCGGCGAGGCGCCGTTTGCCACCGCCGCGGTGAAGCGCGTGAAGGCCTCGTGGGCGCGTTCCACCGGGCGTTTCAGCTCCGGGTGGATATCCATGTTCAGCACCAGCTGCAGCTCGTTCTCGATGACCCGCAGCAGTTGCGGCGGCGCCCTCTCCCGTTCGCCGCTGTAGTAGGCGTTCTCCAGCGTGAGCAGCGTGGTCTCGACCCGGAGCATGTTCGGCACGGCCATCACCGGCAGCCGCGAGCGCACGTCAATGTTGACGCGCGCGACGTCGTAGACCCATTGCTGGATGAGGTTGCTGGCCTCCTCCAGATGCGCCTTCTGCTCAGGGTTGTTGCGGACCAGCGCGGACAGCTGGTGATGCAGCTCGGTGAACTCGGCGACCGAGCTGCGGAAAAGCGAGAGGAACTTCCGCTCCGAGGTCAGCAGGTAGCCGCGCTGCGAGGCCAGCGCATCGAAGGCGGCATGCAGGTAGTTGCTGGCCAGCGTGATGCGGTGCTGGCTGGCGAGCAGGCGCTGGTTGGCTTCGACCGTGGCATGCAGCGTGACTATGTTCAATGCGGAAATGCCGATCCACAGCAATAACAGCATTCCGAAACCGATCAGGAGCCGGTACATGAAGGGTATGCTGCGTTTGCCTTTGGCGATTTCCATCCCAAAGACGGTGTGTGCAGGCGCGCACTGCTGCCATCAGGCCAAGCCCTGAGGGAGAAGCTTCATTTTGCGCCGGCGCCGCCGGGGCTAAGGGGTTCTGCGGTGTTTGGGAGAAAGGCCATGAAGAAGCTGCTGCTGTTGATGCTTCTCGGTGCGCCGCCCTTGTGGGCGGCGGAGGCGGCCCTGGAGCAGGGCGAGCTCTATGCGGTGGTCGAGGTGCTGCCGGATGGCGAGATCGACGTAGTCCAGATTCATGGGCTGCCCGAGGACCTGCACCCGGAAATCGAACTCTGGCTCAAGGACCAGGCCATCCAGCTGGCGGTGAGCCAGACCGACGAGGCGCCCAGCCGCACCACTGTGCAGATCGCCTACACGCTGATCGAGGACGCCGAGGGCGGCGGCAAGGGCCTGGCCCTCGACCTCGTCGCCAGCGAGGTGTCGGTGCCCGCGGAGCCGCCGCCGCCCGTCACCACAGCCGAGATCCCGGTGCGCGTGCAGGTCAGCAGCGAGGGTAGGGTGGAATGGATCCGGCCTGAGCGGGCGCTGCCGGAAGGCGTATCCATGGAAGCGCTGCAGGCGAGGGTGCGCGAGGACATCGAAAACGACCCGGAAGTCCGCCGTGCCGCCGCCGAAGGCCGCCTCGAGGCGCGCACTTACACCATCACCGTTCGGCTGAAGCCTCGCGATTGAGGCCGCGCCATTCCATGAACACGTCCGCCCGCGCGTACGGGCTGGGCGTGGCGGGCGTGAACTCCAAGAAGCCGAAGCGCCGGTACAGGCGGATGGCGCTTTCCAGGCCGGAATTGGTCTCGAGATGCAGCCGCGTCCCGCCAAGCGCCTGGAAGCGCTCGATCAGCTTGCCAAGCAGCAGCGCGCCGACGCCGCGGCCCTGGAAGGCGGGAGTGACGGCCATCTTGGCAAGCTCGTAATCGCCGCCGCCGCAGTGGACCAGGGCGCCGGTGCCGACGGTCTCGTCCGCGGCCATGGCAAACCAGATCTCGCCGCCGTTGGCGAGGATGCGTTCCGGGTGCGAGAGCTGCTCGACGTCGGTCGCTTCCACCTGGAAGAAGGTCTCGATCCACGCCAGGTTGAGCCGGCGGAAATCCGCGGCCAGCGCGGGCGAAAACGGCAACAGCTGGATGTCGGCATTCATCGGCAGGCACACCCGGAAAATGCCGCAAAGCCTGCCGTTGCCGCCCTTGCGATGCAAGCGGCGCGCGCATATACGTCAATCATTCCTGCCCCTTCGGAGACTCCCATGGCCATCCACGACAGCATTCTTTCCACGGTGGGCAACACACCCGTGGTGCGCATCAACCGCCTCGCACCCGAAGGCGTGGAAATGTACGTGAAGGTGGAAGCCTTCAACCCGCTTTCCTCGGTGAAGGACCGCCTTGCTCTCGGCGTCATCGAGGACGCCGAGCGCCGCGGCGTGCTCAAGCCCGGCATGACCGTCGTCGAGGCGACCAGCGGCAACACCGGCATCGGCCTTGCCATGGTCTGCGCCGCCAAGGGCTATCCGCTGGTGGTCACCATGGCCGAAACCTTCTCCATCGAGCGCCGCCGCATGATGCGCTTCCTGGGCGCGAAGGTCGTGCTCACGCCCGCCGCCGAGCGCGGCACCGGCATGGTGAAGAAGGCCGAGGAACTGGCGAAGAAGCACGGCTGGTTCCTGCCGCGGCAGTTCGAGAACGAAGCCAACGCCGAGATGCATGCCCGCACCACGGCGCGCGAGATCATCAATGACTTCCAGGGCCGCCGCCTCGACTGGTTCGTCACCGGTTACGGCACCGGCGGCACCCTCAAGGGCGTAGGCAGCGTGCTGCGCAAGGAGCGCCCGGAAACGAAGATCGCCGTCTGCGAGCCCGCCAACGCGGCATTGATGAAGAGCGGCGAGCCGCAGCCGCGCCGCGAAGACGGCGCGCCCGAGCGCGGCCACGCCGCCTTCGAGCCGCATCCCATCCAGGGCTGGACGCCCGATTTCATCCCCAAGCTCGCCGACGATGCACGCGCCTCCGGTTACATCGACGAGATGCTCACCATCAGCGGCCCCGAGGCCATGAAATGGTCGCGCGAACTCGCGCGCCGGGAAGGCATTTTCGTGGGCGTATCGGCCGGCGGCACCTTCGCCTGCGCGCGAGCGCTCGCGGAACGCGCGGCGAAGGGCAGCGTCATCCTCTGCATGCTGCCGGATACCGCGGAGCGCTACCTCAGCACGCCGTTGTTCGAGGACATCTCGCCGGACATGAACGAGGAGGAGCTCAGGATCGCCGGCGGCGGCGCCTGACATGCCGGTGTCGGCCCGCTGACGCTATCCTGTCGTGGCCCCGTGCCCGGCCGCGGGCAGGATGTACTCGACCACGCAAGACGGAGCTACGGATGATCGTTCGCAAACTCAGGCTGCAACGCGGCTGGACCCGGGAACAACTCGCGGAACTCGCCGGACTGAGTGTCCGCAGCATTCAGCGCATCGAGCGCGGCCAGGCCGCCAGCCTGGAAACGCTCAAGTCGCTCGCCGCCGTCTTCGAGGTCGACCTTGCCATCCTGCAACCCGGAGAAGCGGAAATGAACGAGCGGATCAGCGTCAGCGAGGAAGAAAAGGCGGCCATGGAATACGTCAAGGGCATCAAGGAATTCTGGTCGCATTTCATCATGTACGCGGTCTTCATCGTCGCGTTCATGATCGGCTTCGGCCCGGCCCATCCCGCGGTGTACTGGACCGCCTTCGGCTGGGGCCTCGGCATCCTCGCCCACGGCCTCGTCGCCTACGAATACCTCGGCTTCTTCGGCCCGGGCTGGGAACGGCGCATGATCGAAAAGCGCCTCGGCAGGAAGTTGTGACGGCAAGCCGAAACTTCGGCGCAACGCTACAGCGTCAGAAGCACATTGCCCGGCTCGCGCTCGACTTCGACGCGCCCGGTATCGAGATCAAGCCGATAAGTCAGGTAGCAGTAATCACGAACGTTTGTAAGCGCCTGACGCTGGAACACGGCAACGATGGAGGCGCCGCGGTTGCGGGCCGACTCGGTGATGAGCCCGGGCTGCCGTCCGGCCTGCAATGTCATGCCGAGCCGCTGACAGAAGTCATAACTGTCGGACAGCAGCGCGGGGTGTTCCGCAACGTGCGGCCGCAGGTCCACGAGTGCCGCGATACATTCGACCAGATGGACGCGACGGTGGATGACGATGATCCGTTCCGTGCGCCGGGACAGGTCGATGGCAAGCTCATCCTTGCGCCAATGGTGGACGGTTTCGCGAATGGAGGTCTCGAGCGTATCCGCTCCGTACCAGACTCCGTACCGTCCCTCCGAGAAGCGGCTTCGGCAGGGGTGCAGGAACGGATACTCGATCACATCCATGATCGGAGTGACGACATCGGCTTCCTCGAAAGGGCGGCTGATCGCGGGCTGGGGCTCCAGGAATGGCTTGAATGCCATCTCCAGCTCCCTCAGCCCCGCAAGTACGTCAGTGTCATCCGTGAGGTCATCGAAAAGGTCCTGCGAACGCCGCAGAGTGACGATGTTGCGATGCCAGTCGCCCTGGGCATCCGCGGTGATCGCAAGTCCTTCGATTTCCACCAGTGATCTCAGTGGCCGCGGCGCCTGTCGAGATGGGCGCGCAACATCAGCAGTCCGGGCAGGCCGTAAGCACGAGCGACATCCAGCGGTCTGTTACCGCCGAAAGCCTCGTTTGGCAGGCTCATCCAGCGATCGCGCATTTCCGGGTTCTCGGGATAAAGCAGGCGCAGGCTCTTGTGGATGCCGAGCAGGTGCGAGATACGCTCCAGCAGGTCGCGGTTCTGGCCTATCGGCCGGCCATCCCTGTAACGCTCCAGGGTGGTGCGGCTCTGCTCATTGAGGCCCAGCAGCATGAGCGCGTCGGCGGAACCGAGTTGCCAGTGCTCATCGAACAGCCGGGTAATGGCGGCCGCGAATCCGGCCCGCTGAGCCTCGGTGAAATGCGGAGGCTGTGCAGTTTGGCGAAGCTTAAAGGTCCGCACGACGACCCCTCCGTAACATCTGTTTTCACATCCAGTATAGATGTGACAAACAGCGCTTTCAACGCGGCTTCCACGTCAACATGCAAGCAGGCTGCGGGGGAGGCCTTCCAGCACGACGACGGCTTTTGTCGGTCGTATGACTGATAAAAGTGGTCAGCCGGCCAATCGCGGATCCTGGGGTCCCCCGAAGTTCTCGCTGCGCTCCTGCAGCGCCTCCAGCAGATCGTGGTCCTCCGGCGGGCGCGAGGCGAACCAGTAGGCCAGCGCCTCGGCGCAAGCTCGACCGAGATGCCAAGCCCGGCCAGCTGTTTCCGCGCCCGCCGATCGGCGAGCTCGGCGCCGGATTCCTGGATGAGATCGGAAAGGGCGGCTGCCAGTCCGTCGAGAACGTAGGCGGTGGTGGCAGGCCGAAGCGGCCAGGAAAGTTGCTTCCGTGCGGTCATGTCGTTTCTCCTTGCAAATGAGGAGAAGATGCTAGCGTGGCGAAATGCCAAAAATGTGTGGAATTCACACGCCCCTGGGGCGAACGCTGAAGATGCAACATGAGTAACGAGACTTTCGAAGGCGGCTGCACTTGCCGCCATGTGCGTTACCGGATGCTGTCGCGGCCGCTGTTCGTGCATTGCTGTCATTGCCGCTGGTGCCAGCGCGAGACGGGTGCGTCGTTCGCGTTGAACGCGATGATCGAGGCGGATCGTGTCGAACTGCTTTCCGGTCAAGTCGAGGTAGTGGACACGCCGTCGAACAGCGGCAAGGGGCAGAAGATTGCACGCTGTCCGAGATGCCGGGTGGCGCTGTGGAGCAATTACGCGGGCATGGGCGGGTTGGTGCACTTCTTACGCGTGGGCGCTTTGGACGACCCGGATGCCTTTCCGCCGGACATTCATATCTTCACCGCGTCGAAGCAGCCTTGGGTGGTGCTGCCGGAGGGGGTTCCTGCAGTCCCGGAGTACTACGACCGTAAGCTGCACTGGCCGAAGGCGAGCCTGGAACGGCGCGAGCGGCTGCTGGCGAAGAACTGAGTCGAGGTGGCGAGGATGTTCCAGGGCCTGGATGAAGACGAAGCGCGCGAGTTCGCGGCCCGCTGGCTGCCGGCGTGGACGGGCAACGACCCGGAGCGCCTCGCTGCCTTCTATACGGACGACGCCTTCTATGCCGACCCCGGCGTACCGGGCGGCGTGCAGGGCAAGGAGGCGTTGCTTGCGTACTTCCGCAAGCTGCTGGCGCGTTACCCCGACTGGGTGTGGACGCAGGAACGCGCGTTGCCCCTGCAGGACGGTTTCCTCAATTTCTGGAAGGCCGAGATCCCCGAAGCCGGCAAGCTGGTCACGCTGCGCGGGGTGTGCATGGTGCAGCTGCGCGACGGGATGATCTATCGGAACGAGGTTTTCTTCGACCGACTGCCCTGGCTGCACAAGGGATGAGGCAGCCGGGTCCGCCGTCGGACCCGGCGCCACCAACCTTATGCCGCCTGGGTTTCCTGGCGGTAGCCGTTCGCTTCCCAGTTGCTCCAGCCGCCTTCCACTTCCACCACGCGGTAACCCTGGGCGGTCAGCTCCACCGCCGCCTCCGCGGCGAGGTGGCAGGTCGGGTTGTAGCAGTAGAGGTAAAGCGTCGCGTCCTTCCTCAGGCCCGTCGGGTTCTTCCACTTGCCCTTCGGCAGGTTGATCGCGCCCGGCACGCGGCTTTTCGCGTAGTCGGCGGGATAGCGCACGTCCACCACCTGGTAGCTCTCCCGGTCGCGGCCGCTTTCGATCAGGACTTCCAGCTCATGCGTGCCGGTCGTGAAGGCGACGCGGTCGCGGAAAAAGCGGTTGGCGCGGTCGTAGTCGTAATTGCTCATTGCTCTCTCCTTCTGTTGTCCGCGGAGGGGATCGCGGGATCGGAGGGCAGTCTATGGGTTCATGATCGTTTGATAATCCGTCTTTCGGGAATATGATTGTTCACGATTTCGAGCCAATAGGGCGGTCATGGAGCGGTATTCGGATATCGCGGTGTTCGTGAGCGTGGTGGAAGCGGGCAGCTTCACGGCGGCCGCGGAGGCGCTGGAGCTGTCCAAGGCCGCGGTGAGCAAGTACGTCGGCCGGCTGGAGAAACGCCTCGGCGCCCGCCTGCTGAACCGCACGACCCGCCGCCTGACGCTGACTGAAGCCGGGCAGGCCCTGTACGAGCGCGCCAGCGGTGCGATCGCGGACCTGGCCGCGGCGGAGTCGGCAGTGGCGGAACTGGCTGATGCGCCCCGCGGCCGGTTGCGCGTCACCGCCCCGGCGCACTTCGGCGAAGCCTTTCTCGCGCCGTTGTTCGCGGCCTTCCGCAAGCGCTATCCCGACATCCAGCTGGATGTCGATCTGGACAACCGCATCGTCGACCTGGTGGAGGAGGGCTTCGATGTCGGCTTGCGCATCACGCGGCTCGACTCCGGCTCGATGGTGGCGCGCAAGCTGGCCGACATCCGCATGGTGACGGTAGCTTCGCCCGAATACCTGGAACGCCACGGCACGCCGCGCGAGCCCATGGACCTGCGCGAACACGAATGCCTGCTGTACAACCTGGACCGGGTGCCGGGCGAGTGGCGTTACCGCCGCGGGCTGGACCGGCTGATCTCGGTGCGCGTGAGCGGCGGCTTCCGCTGCAACAGCGACGGCGCGCTGAAGCGGGCGGCGCTGGATGGCATTGGCATCCTGCGCTTCCCGGAACTGTTCGTGCAGGAGGAGCTGCGCGACGGCCGGCTGGTGGCGGTGCTTGGCGAGTACGAGATGCACAAGGTGACGCTGTCGGCGGTGTTTCCCACCCGCGCGCATCTTGCGCCCAAGGTGCGCGTGTTCGTGGATTTCCTGGTCGAGCATTTCGAGCGCCGCGGCTGGTGCCGGCGCTGATCAGTCCGGTTTCCTCTCCGGCTCCCAGGCGAAGCGGAAATCCTCCGGCACCGGCTTCCCCACGTGCACGCGGAACACGCAGCGGCCGTCGCCCTGCTGGAAGCGCTCGGTGCGCTCCACTTCCACGCCGAGCAGCCGCGACAGTGTCGACACCGTGACGCTGCATAGCCGGGGTTCGTCGCGGGCGGCGTTGAGGTAGGGGCAGTTGTGCTCCACGAGCATCACGCCATCGCGGTCCTCGCGCACCTCGGTGTACGGATCGGCGTCGAAATACAGCCCGCGCAGTGCCTCCATGCGTTCCGCCAGCGTCTTGCCGGCAAGCTTCGGCTGCCAGTGCGCGACCTGCGCGTCAGTGACCTGCGCGAGCACCTCGCGCAGGCCTTCCTCGCCGAAGCGCTTTCCAAGGGCCTCGATCAGCGTCAGCGTCAGTTCGTCGTAGAACTTCGGGAACAGCGCCTCCGCCGCCTCGGTGAGGCGGTAGCGGTGCGTGGGCCGGCCGCGGCCCGCCGGGGCCGCCGCCTCGCTCCACACCAGTGACTGCGCCTCCAGCAGCGCAAGCTGCTGGCGCACCGCCTCCCGGGTCAGGCCGAGCGCTTCCGCGAGTTCAGACTGCGAGGCGCCGCCGCGGAACTTGAGTTCGCGCAGCAGGCGTTGCCGGGTGTTGATTGCGACGTCTGTCATCGGGTCAGCGGCGGCCAGGGGAGGCGGCGATGATAGCCCTCAGCGCAGCGCCGCGAACACCAGTATGGCGACGCCGGTCACGGCGACGGCGGCATGTGCGATGACCGCGGCCTTCGGATGCGGCTTGTTGCGCAGGTGGAAGCTCACCAGCAGAAAGCCGCCGAGCGCCGCCAGGAACAGCACGCCCAGTGCCGTGCCGATCATCGTGTCCGCCTGGGTCTTCATCCACAGGTAGAAGACCAGGAAAAGGCCGCAGGCCGCCAGCGGACCGTGCAGCAGCGCAATGGCCACCGCCGGGGTGCGGCCGTCGAAGATCTGTTTCGCCATGACCAGCCCACCGAGGGCCGCGACCAGGAAAATGCCGATGGTGATTTCGAGCATGACCAGCCTCCTTTTTTCAAGTTGTCACTTGAAAAATAGTAGAGGCCGCGGATTATTCAAGGTCTAACTTGAAAAAAGTCGAGACGAAAGCCGGGAAGGAAGGAGGGAGAAGAATGCGTTCTTCTCCCTCCTTTCCGGACTGCCTTACCGGCAAGGCATTGGCAGGTATTTCTCTTCCACGCTCAGGTTGCCGCAACGGAACTGGAACTCGTCGTTCTCGTCCAGGTAGGGCGTGAAGTAGAACTCGCCGCCCGCCGACGCCCCGGCGGATTCGTTCAGGCGGATGACCAGATCCTGGTCGGCGTCGAGATACATCGTCTCGATGACTTCGCCGCGGGTCGGCAGGTAGTAACCCGCTTCTTCCAGGCTCGCCGGCCATTCGCCGCTGCCGAGGTAGTACTGGCGCAAGTGTTCGCGCACCGGGGCGCTTTCCTGGTAGGCCATGCTCACCCTGGCGCGCACGGTGTAGTCCTGGTAGGCCGGCAAGGCGATCGCCATGAAGATGCCGAGCACCGCGATCAGGACCACCAATCCGGCGCCGCCGCCGGCGCCCGTGCGCGGCACGAAGCAGGCCAGCAGGAAGGCGAAGAAGCTGCGTCGCGGCACTTCACGCGGCTGGCCGAGGTGGGCGGCGCGTACGTGCTCGAGCCGTTTCACCAGCCAGGGATAGTCGCCGGTGTACTCATGAAAGGACATCCAGAAGCCGCCGGTCTGCGCGACCTGCAGGCGGTATTGTTCAAGATCGAGCCGCTTCCACAATGAATCGCCCGAGGCCAGCACTGCCAGGGCGCGCTCGGCGTCTTCCAGGGAGTCGCAGCAGGCCAGCCCGTAAAGGTCGCAGGTGTACTCGCGGGCTCGCGAGTAGGCGGTGCCGAGATGCGGCAGCAGCATGCCGGGCCACAGGACCGGGCCCCAGTTGAGGTGGCGCTGCTTGATGTGGCCCAGCTCGTGGGCGATGTAGAAGTTGAGCGCCTCGGGCCGGTCCTCCAGCGCCTCGACCACTTCCGAGTAGAGCACGATGAAATGGTCGCCGAGGAATTTCGTCGCCAGTGCGTTCAGCATGCCTTCAGAGTTCACCAGGTAAACCTCCGGCTTCGGCGAGATGCCGAGCCTGCGGCAGCAGTGCTCGACGCGGGCATGCAGCTCCGGGAACTGCCGGGGCGTGACCTTCACGCCGTTGCCGCGCAGCCAGGAAATGAACGCCGATTGCACGAACAGGTAGACGAAGAAACCGAGGCCGAGATAGATCAGCGCGATGCCGAAGGTGGCGACGATAAGGACCAGCCAGAAAAGCAGCGAAAACGCGAGCGCGATCCAGAAGAGCGGGCGCTCCTTTCCGTAAATGTTCACGTTGAATCCCCCTCAGGAAAGTTGTCGTGATCTTGTGATGCGGCACTATACCAAGCGCGGCCAGGCGTGAGACGACGGCAGAGGCGGGAAGATACCGTCAGCCTTGTGGTTCCCGGATTTCGCTGCGCTCGACCGGGGCTTCGCGCCGAGACGACGACTGTTGCGGAAGCCTGCTCCTCTCCCCTTGTGTGAGAGCGGCTGCGCTACGCGTGGCATGGCACGGCGAGAGTGAGACGAAAGAAGGGGAGAAGGAAGAAGGTTTCGGAAGTCCGTCGCCCTGCGATTCTTTTACCTTCTTCTTCTACCCGTTTCCCGGGTTTCGCTTCGATCAACCCGGACTAGGCCTTCTTGCCGTCTCGCATCTCACCCCTTCAGCAGTCGTATCGCCGCCTCGGCGATTTCGGGTTCCTGCACCAGCACGAGGTTGGCGGCATCGGCGAGCGGAATGTAGCTG
>JAJUFS010000096.1 GCA_029263725.1 Gammaproteobacteria bacterium
AGGGTGAAGAAGGTCACCACGTAGGCGGCAAGCGCAAAGACGCCATCGTGCGCGACCAGCGCGAGCCCGAAGGCGGTCAGCGCCGCGCCGGCGCCGTTTGCCGTCAGCGGGATGAATTCCATGGGCGGCGTGGCAAGCGCGATGAGGATGCAGGTCAGCGCAATGAAGATGCGTCCGTAACCACGGGTGAGGAACACGAGGCGCGGGCGAAGCAGCTTGTCTACCCAGCGGGCGGGCTTGCGCATGACCTTCAGGGCCTTGTCGAGGCGGTCGGCGCGAACCGAGCGTTTCAGCAGCCATTGCGGCAGCCACAGGTGTTCGCGCAACAACAGCATCTGGATGGCCACCGACAGCACCAGCGCGGCCATCACCGTGGGCACCCCGGGAATGTCGCCGATGACGGGCGCGACGGTGACCACGCCGGCAAGCAGCAGGAGTGGCGAGAAGGTTCGTGCACCGAAGGCATCGCGAATCATCTCGAGCGTGACCCGGTCATCGGCATCGCCGTAGGCCCCATCGATGCGTTCGAGCACGCCCTGGAGATCGGTGATGGGTTTGCCGTCGGCGGGTTTTCGCTTCATCAGGGCAGCATCACGGCGGCGCAAGGCGCGCGCCAGCCGGTGAACGCCTGAGCCGAAGCCGGACACAAAAAATCCCGGGGCATGCGCCCCGGGATGTCGAGGGAAGGATCAGTGCTCGGGCCGCGGCGTATCCAGCGTGCTGGGCGGCAGTATCGGCACCGTCACCTTCGGCTGCTCGCCGGTGAGAGTGCGCAGGAAGGCGGTGATCGCCCTGGCCTCGTTTTCGCTGATGTCACGGCCGAGCTGCGCGGTGCCCATGATCGAGACCGCCTGCTCAAGGTCCCACACCTGGCCGCTGTGGAAGTAGGGCGCAGTCAGTTCGACGTTGCGCAGCGGCGAGGCGCGGAACACGTATTCGTCGGTGGCAGTCTGCGTCACCTGGAAGCGGCCCTTGTCATCCTCGGGCAGGATTTCCGCTCCCGGGCGCTCCACCACGCCGAACGGGAAATACGCCTGTCCGCCGAAGTTGCGGCCGTTGTGGCAGGCGGCGCAGCCGGTGTCCATGAACAGCCGCAGGCCCTCGAGTTCCTGCGCGTTCATCGCCTTGTCATCGCCCTTGAGGAACCTGTCGAAGCGCGCGTTCGGTGTCACCAGCGTGATTTCGAACGCCTCGATGGCGCGCGTCACGGTATCGAAGGTGATGGGGTCCTTCTCGTCGGGGAAGGCCTTGCGGAACAGCTCCACGTACTGCGGGATGCTGCTGAGCGCTTCCACCACGCGTTCCGGCGTGTTGTTCATCTCCACCATCGCCTGCACCGGACCCTTGGCCTGCTCGGCGAGATCCTTCGCGCGGCCGTCCCAGAACTGCGCGGCGTTGAACACGGCGTTCAGCACCGTCGGCGAGTTGCGCGGGCCGCGCTGCCAGCCGTGGCCCACGGAAGCGGGCACGTTGTCGGCGCCGCCGGTCGCGAGGCTGTGGCAGGTGTGGCAGGTGATGATGTGGCTGCGGGATATGCGCGGCTCGAAGAACAGCATCTTGCCGAGTTCCACCTGGTCGGGATTCAGCGGCTTGCCGCGGTGTTCGATCATTTCTTCCGGGATCACGTCGAACAGCGCCTTCGCGAGGGTCCGCAGCTGTTCAGGGTCCGGGGCCGCGAGCGACTGGGCGGCGAGGCCGGCCAGGGCGAGGGCGATGGATGTGATCATGAGCTTGCGCATCGATGGTCTCCTGTAACGAACCTCACTGCGGCCATGCCTGAAGGCCGCGCTGAAGGAAAGACTGCCGCAAACGATCCACCCATGATGGATGAGTCTCGTTGAGGCAGGTTCAAGCGCACACGAGGCGGTAGGTGATTAATAAGGCATGAAGCCGGAACGCGAAATGACTTAAATCAACTGAGCGGTTCCGCTCACTCTTCGCTGTCGCTGCCATGAGGAGGCGTGAGCGCAGGCGGGGTGTTCGCGACACCGGCCATGCGACGGCGGAACAGGGCAACGCGTGCAAGTACCACGGTAGTCACCGGCACGGTGACGCACAGCATGATGATGATCAGCAGGTGATGCATGGCCAGCCCATCGCCCAGCGCCGAGAAATACACGATCCCGGCGATCGACACGCACCAGGTGGCGATGGTGTAGGCGAGTGCCGGCGGATGCATGCGCAGGAAGAAATCACGCAGGAAGGTGAACCCCAGCGCGGAAACCAGCACGAACACGCCGCTCAGGACCAGCAGCAGCGCGACCAGCGCCTCCACCCAGAAGCTCGCGTTCATTCGATCACCTCGCCGCGCAGGATGAACTTCGCCATGGCCGAGGAGCTGACGAAACTGAACACCGCGATCAGCAACGCCGCCTCGAAGTAGATGTCGCTCTGATGGCGGATGCCGATCACCAGCATGACCAGCATTGCATGGATGTAGAGGAGGTCGAGCGCGAACACCCGGTCCTGCGCGCGCGGACCGATGGTCAACCGGTACAGCACCAGCAGCGAGGCCAGCGCATAGCAGCCGATGGCAAACATGATGGCGGCATTCAGCATCGGGCTCATTCGAAGATCTCCTTCAGCGGCAGCTCGTAGCGCTGCTTGTAGCGCCTGATGAAGGCTTCCTCGTCGGGCGCGTCCCACACGTGCAGCATCAGTGCGCTTTTGTCGAGCGCGAGCTCCGACCACACCGTGCCGGGCACGACAGTGGTCACCATGGCGAGCACCGCGAGCCCCGCCGGATCGCGCAGGTCCAGCGGGATGACCACGAACTTCGCGTCCGGCTGGCGCCGCCACCAGGTGAGCACGCCCCAGCCCACTTCCAGGTTGGAGGCGATCACGTCGCGGATCACCGTGATGACGTAGCGGATGATCACCAGCGGCTTGCGCACGCTGACGCCGGTCTGCCGCAGCCTCGTGGTGCGGATCGGAATGGCGAGCGCGAGCGCGAGCCCCAGCAGCACCTGGGCGGTGCTCACGGAGCGCGCGAGCAGCAGCCACGCCAGGAACAGGGCCGCCGACAACAGCGGCGCGGGGAGCAGGCGGCGCAGCAGGCTCATGGCGCCTCCTCCTCGACGTACACCGAACGCGTCGGTCCGGGCCGCGGCCTGGTCGCCAGCACCGTGTTGACGTAAGGCTGGGGCGCATGCAGGTCGGCGGCGGCGGCATTCGTATAGCGCAGGACTGGCTCGGCGAACACGGTGAGCAGCGCGCAGGCGAACAGCAGTCCAAGCACGGACGCGCCCTCAACGATCTTCACCTGCGAAGTAAGCCGTCCGCCCGTGGACCAGAAATGACGGATGCCGGTTCGCGCCAGCGACACCATCGTCGCCAGTCCAGCGAACAGCACCAGGCCGACGATCCAGAACGCCGCCGACTGCGAGGCCACGTCGCTGGCCTTGTCACCCGGCTGGATGGCGAGCACCGCCTGCAACAGCGAAACCTTGGCAATGAATCCGGAGAACGGCGGCAGCCCGGCGACCAGCAGGCCGGCCGCGATGAAGCCAAGGCCGAGCAGGGCGAGGGAGATCGGGAAGGCCTGGCCGACCAGCGGCAGTTCCTCGTCGTCGAGGTTGGTGTCCTCGCTAGGTTCGTCGTCGACGCCGACGAGGTCCGGCTGGCCGTCCTTGCCGATGCGGCCGACCAGTTCGACGAACAGGAACAGCACGCTCACCGCCATGGTCGCGCTCAGCATGTAGAACAGCGCCGCCGAGGTGACCGCGGCATTGCCCATGCCGAGCGCGGCGAGCAGGGTTCCGGACGAGACCAGGATGGAATAGCCGGCGATGCGGCCCGGCCGCAGGGTGGCCATGAGGCCAAGCACGCCGAAGGCGATGGTCGCGAGTCCCGCGTAGAGGAGCACGTCCGAACCGAAATTCATCGAAGGGCCGTCGGAGAACAGCAGCGTCCACAGGCGCACGAGGATGTAGACGCCGACCTTGGTCATCACCGCGAACAAGGCCGCCACCGGTGCGCTGGCCGCGGTGTAGGCCGGCACCAGCCAGGCGTTCAGCGGCCACGCCGCGGCCTTGATGAGGAAGGCCACGGCGAGGATGGCCGCGCCCGCATGCAGCATGCCGCGGTCGCTCCCCGGGACGGAGGCGAGCTTGGCGGCGATGTCCGCCATCGACAGCGTGCCCATGACGCCGTAGAGCACCGCGAGACCGATGAGGAACAGCGACGAGGCGAGCAGGTTGACCGCGATGTAATGCAGGCCCGAGCGCACTCTGGGCCAGCCCGAGCCGTGCAGTTGCAGCCCGTAGGACGCGGCCAGCATCACCTCGAAGAACACGAACAGGTTGAACAGATCGCCGGTGAGGAAGGCGCCGTTGAGCCCCATCAGCTGCAGCTGGAACAGCGGATGGAAGTACATGCCGCCGCGCACCCAGGCGGCTTCCGCGTACACGGCGGCGAACAGCCCGACGATGCCTGCCAGCACCAGCATGAGCGCCGACAGCCGGTCCGCGACCAGCACTATGCCGAAGGGCGCTTCCCAGTTGGCCGCGAGATATACGCCGATGGCGGCGGGCTCGCCGCCCGAATCCACCTGCCAGAGGATCGCCAGGGCCGCCAGCAGGCCGGCCAGCGTCGCGCCGATGTTCACCAGCACGCGCGCGCGCCGGCGCTTCTCTCCCAGCAGGATCAGCAGCGCCGCCGCGATCAGCGGCAGCACGACGGGCACGACGACGAGATGCGGCATGAAGTCCATCACGACTCGTCCCTCGCGCCATCGACATGGTCAGTGCCGCTCAATCCGCGCGAGGCCAGCAGCACGACCAGGAACAGCGCCGTGGTCGCGAAGCCGATGACGATGGCGGTCAGCACCAGGGCCTGCGGCAGCGGGTCGGTGTAGTGCTCGAGGTCGGTCGGCAATCCCGGGGTCACCAGCGGCGGCTTGTCCAGGAACAGCCCGCCGACGCTGAAGATGAACAGGTTCACCGCGTAGGACAGCAGCGTGAGTCCCATGACCACCTGGAAGGTGCGGGGCCGCAGCACCAGCCACACGCCGGCGCCGCCGAACACTCCGATGACAAGGGCGAGCAGGACTTCCATCTAGCGAGACTCCGTTTTCCTTGGCGGCATCAGCGCCCGCACCGGCGGCCGGTGGGCACGAATCGACTGGTGTGCCAGCGCGATCAGGATCAGCAGCGTGGCGCCGACCACCACCGCGAACACGCCGAGATCGAAGAACAGCGCGGAGGGCAGGTGCACCTCGCCGATCAGCGGCAGCGTGGCGTGCGCGGTATGCGTGGTCAGGAACGGGTAGCCGAAGGCGATCGCGCCAAGGCCGGTGAGCACGGCGAGCAGCAGGCCGACGGCGATCCAGCGCGGCGGATGCAGCCTTGCGCGGCCTTCCACCCAGCGCGTGCCGGAAACGATGTACTGGGCGAGGAAGGCGATCGCGACGATCAGGCCCGCCACGAAGCCGCCGCCCGGTTCGTTGTGGCCGCGCATGAAGTAATGCGCGGCGACCAGGAAGGCGAACGGCAGCAGCAGGCGCGCGATCACCGACGGCACCAGCATGTAGCCGCGGCCCGCTTCCTCGGCGGTGCGCGGCTTGACGAGATCGGTGACCACGTCCGGCGCCAAGTAGCGCTGCTGCTTGGGCGGCTCGATGCTTTCCGCCGCCGGCCGGAAACGGCGCAGCAGCGCGAAGATGGTGAGCGCCACGGCGCCGAGCACGGTGATCTCGCCGAGCGTGTCGAAGGAGCGGAAGTCCACCAGGATCACGTTGATCACGTTGCTACCGCCGCCCTGCGGCAGCGCGTGATCCAGGAAGAACGGCGAAATGCTGTACGGCGCCGGCCGCGTCAGCATGGCGTAGGAGAGCGCCGACAGCCCGCCGCCGGCCAGCACTGCAAGCACCAGGTCGCGGCCGCGCCGGAAGCGGTCGCGCGGCCGCGTCGGAAACGCCGCGGACTTGAGGCGCTTGGGCAGCCAGCGCAGGCCGAGCAGCAGCAGGATGGTGGTCACCACCTCGACGACCAGCTGCGTGAGCGCAAGGTCCGGCGCCGAGAAGCGCGCGAAGGTCAGCGCAGTGACCAGGCCCGCGCCCCCCATCAGCGTGATCGCCACCAGGCGGTGGAACTTGGCCATCACGCCCGCACCGATGGCGCAGACCATGCCGATGATCCAGAACATCAGGAAGGCCGTGGAGGGCGGCAGCTGCTCGCGGTCGCCCCACTCGAAGGGCGCGCCGCTTGTCGCCAGCGCTGCCAGCAGCACGGTCACGAGCACGATGGCGAACATCTGCGGCTGCAGCCGGCGCGTGCTGACGAGCCGCAGCGCCCGGCGCGACAGCCGCGTGGCATTGATGAGCGTGCGCTCGAACAGCCGCCGGCCGTTCAGCCGCCAGACCAGCACGGGGTTCTGGAACTCGCCGCGCGCCTGGTACTTGCCCAGCCAGAAGTAGCCGATGACGCCGCCGACGATGGCGACGAGACTCATGATCAGTGGCGGCGTGAAGCCGTGCCAGACCACCAGGCTGTACTCCGGCAGCTCGCCGCCGACCACGGGCAGCGCCGCGGCCGCCAGCGACGGGCCGATGGAAATGCCCGGCACGATGCCGACGATCAGGCAGACGATCACCAGGAACTCGATGGGAATGCGCATCCAGCGCGGCGCCTCCTGCGGCTGGCGCGGCAGGTCCGTGGACGGCGGGCCGAAGAAGATGTCGTAGCCGAAGCGCAGCGAGTAGACCACGGCGAAGATGGCCGCCAGCGTCGCCAGCACGGGCAGCGCGATCTCCACCCACGGGTAGGACGACATGAATACCGTCTCGGCGAAGAACATTTCCTTGGACAGGAAACCGTTCAGCAGCGGCACGCCCGCCATCGCGGCACTGGCCACCAGCGCGAGCGTCGCGGTGTGCGGCATGAAGCGGAACAGGCCGTTGAGGCGGCGGACGTCGCGCGTGCCGGTCTCGTGATCGACCACGCCGGCGGCCATGAACAGCGAGGCCTTGAAGGTCGCGTGGTTCATGATGTGGAACACGCCCGCGACCGCGGCGAACTGGCTGTTCAGCCCGAACAGCAGCGTGATCAGGCCGAGATGGCTGACGGTGGAATACGCCAGCACGCGCTTGAGGTCGTGCTGGAACATGGCGATATAGGCGCCGATCAGCAGCGTGGTCATGCCCGCGGTGCTCACCAGCCAGAACCACAGCTCGGTGTTGGCCATGACCGGCCAGAGACGGCCGAGCAGGAACACGCCGGCCTTCACCATGGTGGCCGAGTGCAGGTAGGCGGAAACGGGCGTCGGCGCCGCCATCGCGCGCGGCAGCCAGAAGTGGAACGGGAACTGCGCGCTCTTGGTGAGCGCGCCGGCCAGGACCAGCAGCAGGGCGACCGGGTAGAGCGCGTGTTCGCGCACCAGGTCGCCGGAGGCGAGCACGG
>JAJUFS010000122.1 GCA_029263725.1 Gammaproteobacteria bacterium
GCTACGGCCTCGTTCAGCATCGGGAAGATCAGCCGGTCCTGCAGGGCGGCCGGGCCGAGCTTGGCGCGGGTCGGGTCCTTCCGCGGCTTGCCCTTGTCGTCATAGCGGTAGAAGCCTGCGCCGGTCTTCTTGCCGAGCTTCTTCGCCTCGACCATCTGCTCGAGACGCTTCGGCACGGCATGACCGAACTCCTTGCCGAGGATGCGCGCGACGGACAGCGCGACGTCCAGGCCGACGGTGTCGGCAAGTTCGACCGGCCCCATCGGCATGCCGAAGTCCTTCGCCGCCTTGTCGATGGCTTCCAGCGGCACGCCTTCCTCGGCGAGCAGCATTGCTTCCATGAGGTAGGGCATGAGGATGCGGTTGACCAGGAAACCGGGCGAGGACTTGCACGGCACCGGCAGGCGGTCGATGTGACGTGCGAAGGCCAGTGCCTTTTCCAGCACCGCGGGATCGGTATCCGGCGTGTGGATGACCTCGATCAATGGCATCTGCGCGACCGGATTGAAGAAATGCAGGCCGACCAGCCTGTTCGGGTCGCTGAGTACCGTGCCGAGTTCCTCCAGGCGGATGCTGGAAGTGTTGGTGGCAAGGATCGCCTCCGGCTTCATCTTCGTCTGCAGGTCCTTGTACAGCGCCTGCTTGGCTTCGACGTTCTCGAAGATCGCCTCGATGACGAGATCCGCGCCGCGCGCGCCATTGCCCTGGACGTCCGCCTTCAGGCGGTAGAGCGCTTCCTCGATCGCCGGCTGCCTGCCCTTGAACTTGCGCTCGTAAAGCTTGCGGGCGCGCTTCATGGCAGGCTCGATGTACTCGAGCTCGCGGTCCTGCACGGTGACGTTGAAGCCCTTGTAGGCGCACCACGCGGCGATGTCGCCGCCCATGGTGCCGGCGCCGACGACGTGCACGTGCTCAAGGTTGAAGGCCTTTTTGTTGCCCAGGCCCTTGAGGCGGTCCTGCAGCAGGAACACGCGCACCAGGTTGCGCGCCGTGTCGCCGGTCATGAGGTTGGCGATGGAATGCGCCTCGGCGATGTACATCTGCGAGGGATTGCCGATGTGATCGCGCCAAAGGTCGATGATCGCGTAGGGCGCCGGGTAGTGGTCGCGGCGCGCCTTGGCGGCGACCTGCTTCTCCAGCACCTTGCTGAACGCCTGGCGCGCGCCGGGCAGGTTGAGCAGGCGCTGCGGAAGCGGCGCGCGGCGCCGCGGCGGCGGGTTGAGCGCCAGCTGCTCGGCAACCGCATCCAGCTGCTCGGGCGCGGCGAGACGATCGACGAGGCCGGTGGCCTTGGCCTTCTTCGCGTTGAAGGGCCGGCCGGTGAGCATCAGCTCCATCGCCGGAGCGACGCCGATCTTCTGCACGGAACGCACCGTGCCGCCGAAGCCCGGATGGATGCCGAGATTGACCTCGGGCAGGCCGAGGCTGGTGTTGGGCGCATCGGCCGCGACGATGTAATCGCAGGCCAGCGCCAGTTCCAGGCCGCCGCCCAGCGCGAAGCCGTGCACGGCGGCGACCGTCGTGAAGGGCAGGTGATCGAGGCGGTCCAGCACCTGCTGGCCGCTACGGATCAGCTCGAAGGCATCCGCGGGGCCTTTCAGCGTGGTGAATTCCTTGATGTCGGCGCCGGCGATGAAGCCGTTGTTCTTCGCCGACTTCACCACCAGTGCCCTGGGCGGGTTCTGCGCCAGCTCGCGCAGGCGCTCGTCGAGCTCCTGCATGATGTGACCCGACAGCACGTTGGTGCTGGTCTCCGCCTTGTCGAAGATCAACCAGGCGACGCCGTTGTCACGGCGTTCGATAAGCCAGTTCACGCTGGTGGCCATGTCTTCTCCTTCAGAAGGAATTGTTCGAGGTTGTTGTTCACAGCGCGGCGGCGGCGCGCTCGCCCGGCGCCGTCAGGCCGGCGACCAGGAAGGGAATCAGTTGCGCCAGCGTCGTTTCCGGGCCCGGCGCGTTTTCTTCGCTGATCAGCTTCAGCAGGCCGGCATCGAGGAAGGCGTTGTGCAGGGTCCCGAGCATGAAGTTGAGCCGCCAGCAGATCTCGTCGGGACTGAGTTCCGGGATCGCCCTCTGCATGGCGTCGCGGTACCGCTGCAGCACCGCGTCGTTCTCGCGCGCGTAAAAGCGCTCCACGTAACCGGCGGCCTCGTGCAGGCTCTGCGCCAGCAGGCGGGTGAGCACCCGCCCCGAATCGCCCGTGCCTGCCTGCTCGATCAGCGGCTCGACGAAGGCGCGCACCAGCGTCTCCACGTCCAGCGGCTTGCCGTTGGCTTCTTCCTCGAGGCGCTCGAGGTTGGCGAGCCGGGCGCGGTTCAGCGGCTCGAGATGGCGGCGATAGACGGCTTCGACCAGCGCGTCCTTGGAGCCGAAGTGATAGTTCACCGCGGCAAGGTTCACGCCGGCGGCGGCGGTGATCGTGCGCAATGACGTCGCGGCGATGCCGGTTTCCGCGAACAGCCGTTCCGCGGTCAGCAGGATGCGATCGCGCGTCGAGAGAGCGGTGTTTCGAGTGCTGGAATCCATGATCGGGACCGTTTCAAACGAATGTTTCATGCTACCCGCTGGCCGTTCGGGTGCGCAACCGCGCTACGGGCCGGCGAGACCTGGAAAGCGTGTACCTGGGGCGACTTCGAGCAGGCGGCGGCGCAACTCGCCGTCCACCAGGTTCATGGCCTGCTGGCGGTCCTCGGCCGCGCCGGCGTGCTCGCCGGCAAGTATGCGCTGCAGGTAATTGCGGATGCCGCGCTGCCGCAGCCGCGCGGCATGCTCGTAGACCGCGAACCAGTCATCCGGGGCGCGATCGCCAAAGCGCCGCGCCGCGTACTCCCGCAGGATCTCGAGACGCAGCTCGTTGGCGGCCAGGTATGCCTGAGCTTCCGCGTCATCCGGCAGGGGTTCGGGCGAGGCGGCGCGGATCTCCGCGCGCGCCGCTTCCGGCAGCGCGAGGATCTCCTGGTTGAGCAGCCGGCGCTCGATGCTGTCCATCATCTCCGCGCGCAGTAGCCTGAGCGGCGCCGCCTCGTCAGCGAGCCGCGCTTCGAGCTGCAGAAGGTCAGCGAGGACGGCATCGCGATGTGCGGGCGCAACGGCGAGCAGAAGCTGGCCGCGTCGCTGGCGTTCGACTTCATCGCCAGCTTCCGGCCACTGTCTCCAGACCTGCACAAGCGCCACGCGCCGCTCCCTGGACCGCGGGCGGGCCTGGCGCAACAGCAGCACGCTCAGCCAGGCGCCGAACAGCAGCAGGGCAACCGCCAGGAAGACAAGGAATATCGCCACGCCGCGCTCCGCCCCGGGAATCGAAGCGCGCAGTCTAGCGGAGCGAGGCAGTCGCGTCAGCCGCGCGCACCTCGAAGTCGCAGACCAGCGGCAGGTGGTCCGAGAAGGTCACCGCCGGCACCTCGAAGCCCGTCACCACGATGCGCGGGTCATGGAAGATGAAATCCAGCTCGCGGCGCGGCGAGCGGCTGGGATGCGTGGGCTGGCCGCGCAGGTTGGCGCTGAGCAGGCCGGTGGTGGACAGGAAGGCGTACAGCTCGGCCTCGCCGAAGAAGGTGTTGAAGTCGCCGGCCACCATCACCGGCCGGGGAGTGGCCAGGATCAGCCGTTGCAGGTCATTGAGCTGGCGCTGCCGGTCGCGGTAGCCCAGTGACAGGTGCACCAGGAAGATCGACAGGTTTTCCAGTTCCAGCTCGATGATCAGGCGCTTCATCCCCCGCGAGAAGAAGTGGAAGCGCTCGTTCTGGATGGAATGCCGGGTAATGAAGGCATTCCCCTGCTTGTTCAGGACTGGTATGAACCGATGCACTGACTTCGCGTTGTACTTGCATTCGAACACGTGCGCGCCGTGGCCGAGCGCCGCGGCGATGGTTTCCGCCTGGTTGCGCCGCGTGCCGGTGCGGAACGAGCCGAGGTCCACCTCGACCAGGCCGAGGATGTCGGGGTCGAGCGCCTCGAAGAAGCGGATCAGCCGCTGCAGGTTGCTGTCGGTCTGCCGGAGATAACCGGCGCCGGGCACGGGCAGGTGGAAATTGCGCGCGGCGCCTGCGGCATAACGGATGTTGTAGAGGACGAAGCGCATCGAGGTCCGGTCGAATGACACAGGTGATCGACGTCAGCCTAGCACGCAGGTCAACGCATCCGCCCTGCAGGCATTGCCTGTCTTGTGGCGAGGGTGAAGCGCCATGCGCGAACTGACCATAAGCTCGCGCTCCGGCGGTTGCCGCGCCGTGATCTTCACGGAGGGCGACGAGCTTTACACCGACATGCTCAAACATGTGCGTGCGGCGCACACGAGCGTGCGTCTCGAATGCTACATCTTCGGCAACGACGGCATCGGCGGGGAATTCGCGGAAGCGCTGATGGAGCGTGCGCGTGCCGGGGTGCGCGTGCAGCTGCATCTCGATGCCTTCGGCTCGCTGCCGTTCGCGATGTCGGAGTGGCCTGGGCAGCTGCGCGAGGCGGGCGTGGAGCTGCGCTGGTTCAACCCCTGGCGGATCACGCGCCTGCTCTCCCTGAACCGCCGCAATCACCGCAAGCTGCTGGTCGTCGATGACGAGAAGGCCTGGCTGGGCGGCTTCAACCTGCACGAGGAAAGTTCGCGCCGCTATCACGACGTGCAATGCTGGCGCGACACGCACCTCCGCATGGACGGACGGCTGGCGAGCGAGGCGGCGGAGTTCTTCGATCGCCTGTGGCGCGGCGAACGGCGCTGGCAGCCGGCGACGCCGGATGAGTCCGGCACCTATCTCGTCTCCAACCAGAACCTGCGCCAGCTGCATCGCTTTCGCCGCCTGCTCAAGCTGCGCATGCGCAATGCACGCAGGCGCATCTGGCTGACCACGCCTTATTTCATGCCCGACCACGCCACGCAGAAGGCGATGGCGGAGGCCGCGCGGCGCGGCATCGACGTGCGCCTGCTCACGCCCTTCAAGACCGACCAGCGCATCGCGCAATGGGCGGCGCGCGCCGCCTACGCGAAGCTGCTGGAAGCCGGTGCGCGCATCTACGAGTACCGGCCGCGCATCCTGCACGCCAAGACCGCGGTCATCGACGACGACTGGTGCACCATCGGCACCGCCAACCTCAATTACCGCAGCTTCTTCGTCAACTACGAGCTCAATCTCATCTCCGACTGCAAGGCGCTCGCCATGGCGCTGGCGGAAATCTTCGAGCAGGACCTCGAAGACTCGCGCGAAGTCACCGAGCGCGCCTGGAAGCGCCGCGGCTGGACCTGGCGCGCCACCGAGCTGATCGGCTGGCTGGCGCGGCGTTATCTCTAAGTACCGTCAACACCGGATTCC
>JAJUFS010000192.1 GCA_029263725.1 Gammaproteobacteria bacterium
GATTTCAATGAAGAGACCCAGCCGCTGCACGTGGCGCGGCTGCTGAAGGCCGTGGTCGAGCGCGAGTCGGCCGAGCTTGTCATCCTCGGCAAGCAGGCCATCGACGACGACGCCAACCAGACCGGCCAGATGCTGGCGGCGCTGCTCGGCTGGCCGCAGGCGACCTTTGCTTCCGCGGTCGGCATCGAAGGCGGCAAGGCGACCGTCACCCGCGAGGTCGATGCCGGCCTGGAGACGCTGGAGCTCGACCTGCCCGCCGTCATCACCACCGACCTGCGTCTGAACGAGCCCCGCTTCGTGAAGATGCCGGACATCATGAAGGCCAGGAAGAAGCCGCTCGATGTCGTCCCCGCCGCCGATCTCGGCGTGGAAGCGCCGCCCAGGCTGGAGACGCTGGGCTTTGCCGCGCCGGAGAAGCGCTCCGGCGGCCGCAAGGTCGCGAACGTGGCGGAACTTGTCGAAGCGCTGAAGGAAAAGGGGCTGCTCTGATGACCAATCGCATTCTTGTCATTGCCCAGCACGACGGCGAGCGCCTGGACGCCGCCACCGCGAAGACCGTGGCCTGCGCCCGGCTGATCGAAGGCGAGGTGGATGTCGCCGTGTTCGGCGCAAACGCCGGCGGCATCGCCGACGCCGCCGCGAAGCTCGCCGGCGTCAGCCGCGTGCTCAGGATCGAGCGCGAGGAAAACGCCGCGCCGCTCGCCGCAGTGCTCGCGCCGCAGATCGCCAGGCTCGCCGAGAACTACACGCACGTGCTCGCGCCTTCCAGCACCTTCGGCAAGGACGTGCTGCCGCGGGCCGCGGCGCTTGCCGGCGCACCGCAGGTGAGCGACATCCAGCGGGTCATTAATGCGCGCAGCTTCGAACGGCCGATCTATGCCGGCAACGTGCTCACCAGCGTGCGCGTTCCCGAGGGCGTGAAGGTGTTCGGCACCGTGCGGCTCGCGTCCTTCCAGGCAGTTGCGGCGGAAGGTTCGGCGAGCATCGAGAGCGTGTCGCTGGACGCCGCCCTGCCCTCGCACACTCGCTTCGTGAAGCTGGAATCCGCGAAGAGCGAACGACCCGACCTGCAGGGGGCGAAGATCGTCGTCTCCGGCGGCCGCGGCGTCGGCAGCAAGGAGAACTTCGACATCATCTTCCGCTTTGCCGACAAGCTCGGCGCCGCGGTCGGCGCCTCGCGCGCGGCCGTCGATGCCGGCTTCGTGCCGAACGACATGCAGGTAGGTCAGACGGGCAAAATCATCGCGCCGGATCTCTACATTGCCTGCGGCATTTCCGGCGCCATACAGCACGTCACCGGGATCAAGGATGCGGGCACGATCGTCGCCATCAACAAGGATCCGGATGCGCCGATCTTCGAGATCGCGGACATCGGCCTCGTCGGCGACCTGTTCGCCATCCTGCCGGAGCTGGAAGCCGCGATCGACGCGGCGAAGAGTTCTTGACACGAGACAGGTCGCGGCTCACGTAGAACATTCGCGGGAGCTGCTCCTCGTGGCAGCGGCTTCCAGCCGCGAACCGTGACAACATCCATGGAAGCGGTACCTTGTGGCTTCCAGCCGCGAACATTCCTGGTACACCACACGGAAAGACCAGAGAGACACCATGCCGGAAAAGAAACCACTCTGGAAACCGAGCCCGGAACGCGCCGCGAAGACGCGCATGGCGCTGTTCATGGAACACATCCGTCGCGAATACGCGAGTCACGTCAGCGATTACGCCGGGCTGCACCGCTGGTCGGTGGAACGCCCGGAGATCTTCTGGCCGGAGGTATGGGCTTTCTGCGGCGTGAAGGCCTCGCACACCTGGGACAAGGTGCTGGTCGATGGGGATCGCATGCCGGGCGCAAAGTGGTTCACCGGCGTCAGGCTCAACTTCGCCGAGAACCTGCTGCGTTTCCGCGATGAGCATCCGGCGATCATCTTCCGCGACGAGCACGGCCGCCGCACCGAGCTCAGCTACGCCGAGCTGTACGCGCAGGTTGCGAAGCTTGCCGGCGCCATGCGCGCGATGGGCGTGC
>JAJUFS010000181.1 GCA_029263725.1 Gammaproteobacteria bacterium
CATCAGGCGATCGAAGAAGCTCAATTCCGGCTCCAGGTAGAACACGCCGTACTGGTCCACGTCGGCAAGCCGCGCCGCCGCTTCCACCGCCTGGCGGATGCCGCCGAGCGAATCGACGAGACCGTGTTCCAGCGCGTCCGTGCCGGACCACACCCTGCCCTGCGCGATCTCCCGCGTGAATTCCGGCTCCAGGCCGCGCGCCGCCGAGACCTTGTCGACGAACACGCCGTAGAGATGATCGACGGAAGACTGCAGGGCGCGGCGCGCATCCTCGCCCAGCGTGCGGTCCAGGCGGAACTGCCCCGCCAGCGGCGTGGTGCCGACGCCATCGGTGTGCACGCCGATGCGGTCCAGGGTGCGTTCGAAGGTCGGAAACATCGCGACCACGCCGATCGATCCGGTGATGGTCGTCGGCTGCGCCCATATCTCGTCGGCGTTCATGGACATCCAGTAGCCGCCGGAGGCTGCCACCGCACCCATGGAAACCACCACCGGCTTGCCGGCCGCCTGCAGCTGTTCCAGCTCGCGGCGAATCACCTCGGAAGCGAACGCACTGCCACCGCCCGAGTTGACGCGAACCACCACGGCACGCACGGAAGCATCATCGCGAAGATGGCGGATCTGGCGCACCAGCGAATCGGAACCGATCACACCGGGCGGCTGTTCGCCTTCGACGATGGTGCCTTCCGCCACCAGCACCGCGACCTTGGCCTTGTCGCCCGAGCGCAGCATGCGCGCGGCGTGCAATTGCTGCACGTAGGGCTCGAAGTCTACGTAACGGTAGTCCAGCACCTCGCCGTTGCCGCCGCCCACGAGTTCGGCGATGTGGTGCTCGACCTCGTCCGGCTGCGCGAGCGCATCGACCAAGCCGTATTCCAGTGCATGCTGCGCGAAATCACCGGAGGTTTCCGCGCCTATGGATTTCACGTAGGCGTCCACCGTGCCGGGCTCCAGCCCGCGCGCCGCTTCCACGCCTTCGCGATAGATTCGCCAGAGATCCTCCAGGTAGGCGGCGTTGGCGCGCTTCGCCGCTTCCGACATGTTCCTGCGCGTGAAAGGCTCGCCGTACGACTTGTACTGTCCCGCGTGGAAAACGTTCCAGTCCACGTCGAGATGATCCAGCGCTTCCTTGTAGTAGTTGTAGAACGCGCCATAGCCGGTGACGAACACCAGCCCCATCGGATGCATGACGATCTCATCGGCGTGCGAGGCCACGTAGTAAGGCCCCTGCTCGAAGTAATCACCGACGGCGATCACCTTCTTGCCTGCCGCGCGGAAGCGCTCCACGGCCGCGGCGAGCTCCTGGTACATCGCGGGACCGCCGCCCATCAGGCCGTCCAGGTCCAGCACCAGCGCAGCGATGCGCTCGTCCTTCGCGCCGCCGTCGATGGCGTCCAGCAGGTCGCGGTGCCGCACTTCCGGGATACCGTCACCCAGCGCGCGATTCAGCGCGCGCTCCACCGGCTGGCCGGAGAATTCCTCCACCAGCAGGCCCACCGGTGCCACGCGCAAGGCGCTGCCGGGCCATATCTCCACCCCCGTATCCCTGCCGAGCGCACCCAATGCCACGATCGCGAACAGCAGCATCAGCATGAACAACACAAACAGCGTGTTCAGCACGATGCCGCGCGCCGTATCGAGCACGTACATCAACTGCCGGAACGGCGATTCGATCTTTCGATTCATTGAAAACCCGTCCTTCAGAAAGTGTCTTCAGCCTTCATGCACGATGCGGTAGATCACGCCCGCCTGGTCGTCGGACACCAGCAGCGCACCGTCCGGCATGATCTCGACATCGACCGGGCGGCCGAAGGAGGCTTCGCCTTCCAGCCAGCCCTCGGCGAACGGCTCCAGCGAGAAGGCGCCGCCTTCGCGCGCCGCGAACATCACCCGGTAGCCGATCTTGCTGCTGCGGTTCCAGGAACCGTGCTGCGCGATGAATATGCCGCCACGATAACGTTCCGGGAACATGTCGCCGTCATAGAAGCGCATGCCCAGCGCGGCAACGTGCGGGCCGAGCCTGAGCACGGGCGCGCGGTAGTCCTCGCAGCGCCTGCCCTTGCCGAACTGCGGATCGAGGATGCTGCCCGCATGACAGTACGGGAAACCGAAATGCAGGCCGGCGTCGGGTGCGTGGTTGAGTTCATCATCGGGCAGGTCGTCTCCCAGCATGTCGCGGCCGTTGTCGGTGAACCACAGCTCGCCGGTTTCAGGATCCCAGTCGAAGCCCACGGTGTTGCGCACGCCGCGCGCGAACACTTCGCGCCCGCTGCCGTCCGGGTTCATGCGCAGGATGAGCGCGTAACCCTCCTCGTCGCAGACATTGCACGGCGCGCCGATCGGCACGTACAGCCTGCCGTCCGGACCGAAG
>JAJUFS010000157.1 GCA_029263725.1 Gammaproteobacteria bacterium
CAGCTACGCGCTCAATGCCATCAGCGTGCGGCATCTCGGCAAGACCGACTCCACCGCCGCCATGTCCTTCTGGTTCATGTTCCTGCTGGCGATCGGCGCGGGGCTGCTGGCGCTGCCGAACTGGCAGCCGCTGCGCTGGGCCGATGCGGGCTGGCTGGCGGCGCTCGGCATCACTGGTGCGATCGGCCAGCTCTGCCTCACGGAAGCTTTCCGCCGCGCGCCGGTGTCGGTGGTCGCACCCTTCGAATACTCCGCGCTGTTCTGGGGCGTGCTGCTCGACCTGCTGCTCTGGGGCGACGTCCCGGGACCCATCGTCTGGCTCGGCGCCGCCGTCATCGTCGGCAGCGGGCTCTACCTGCTGCAGCGCGAACGCGTCGTCCAGCCGGTGACGCCACCGTAAGAAGGGAAACGGACAGAATTTTTCAGGATTTCTGAAAAGTTTGTTCGCGTGCGACAGGCGGCGGCATCTGCAGAAATCCTGAGAATCCTGTCCGTTCCCCGCAGCCGTCCCCGCGAGCGCGGCCGGCCCCGGAATTGCCTGTCGAATACCGGGGAAAAGCGGGGTAAAATCGCGCCCTTTGCGGCGAAAACGCCGCCTTCTCGGGGCCTCAGCCAGGAATCAGTCAATGTCCAACAACTACCTGTTCACGTCCGAGTCCGTGTCCGAAGGCCATCCGGACAAGATGGCCGACCAGATCTCGGATGCCGTGCTCGACGCCATCCTCGCCCAGGACAAGAACGCCCGCGTGGCGTGCGAGACGCTGGTGAAGACCGGCATGGCCATCGTCGCCGGCGAGATCAGCACTTCCGCGTGGGTGGATCTCGAGGAGCTGGTGCGCAGCGTGATCCGCGACATCGGTTACACCGCCGAGATGGGTTTCGACTGGGAAACCTGCGCGGTGCTGAACGCCATCGGCAAGCAGTCTCCCGACATCGCCATGGGCGTGGACCGCGGCAACCCGGAGGAACAGGGCGCGGGCGACCAGGGCCTGATGTTCGGCTACGCCTCCAACGAGACCGACGTGCTCATGCCGGCGCCGATCACCTACGCGCACCGCCTGGTGAAGAAGCAGAGCGAAGTGCGCAAGGCCGGCGCGCTCAAGTGGCTGCGCCCGGACGCCAAGTCGCAGGTCACCTTCCGCTATGTCGACGGCAAGGCCGCGGCGGTGGATGCCATCGTGCTGTCCACGCAGCATTCGCCGGACGTCGACCAGAAGACCCTTACCGAGGCGGTGATGGAAGAGATCATCAAGCCGGTGATCCCCGCCGAGTGGCTGTCGAAGGACACCAAGTACTTCATCAACCCCACTGGCAAGTTCGTCATCGGCGGCCCCGTGGGCGATGCAGGCCTCACCGGCCGCAAGATCATCGTCGATACCTACGGCGGCATGGCGCGCCACGGCGGCGGCGCCTTCTCCGGCAAGGACCCGTCCAAGGTGGACCGCTCGGCGGCCTACGCCTGCCGTTATGTCGCCAAGAACATCGTCGCTGCGGGCCTGGCCGACAAGTGCGAGATCCAGGTGAGCTACGCCATCGGCGTGGCCGAACCCACCTCGATCTCGGTTGAAACCTTCGGCACCGGCCGCATCGACAACGAGAAGCTGGAGCGCCTGGTGCGCGAACACTTCGACCTGCGCCCGTACGGCATCCTGAAGATGCTCGACCTGGTGCGGCCGATCTACCGTCCGACTTCCACCTACGGCCACTTCGGCCGCGAGGAGCCCGGCTTCACCTGGGAGAAGACGGACAAGGCCGAGGCGCTGCGCGAGGCGGCAGGCCTGTAAACATCATCCGGACAGGATTGACAGGATGGACAGGATTTTTATCGGATTCGATAAACGCCCTGGCATCCTGTCGATCCCGTGAACCTTCGATCCTTCTCCAGTGATATCGAGGAGCGCTGCAGCGGACATCCGCGAGGCTCGAGATCACCGGCATCTTTTCAACGGCGCTCGTTCAATTTCAGGAGTCCTTTGAAATGAACGCAGTGGTAGACAAGAACTTCACCGATTACCACGTCCGCGACATCAATCTCGCCGACTGGGGCCGCAAGGAAATCCGCATCGCGGAAACCGAAATGCCGGGCCTGATGGCGACGCGCGAGGAATACGCGAAGTCGCAGCCGTTGAAGGGTGCGCGCATCGCGGGTTCGCTGCACATGACCATCCAGACGGCGGTGCTGATCGAAACCCTGAAGGCGCTGGGCGCGGACGTGCGCTGGGCCTCGTGCAACATCTACTCCACCCAGGATCACGCCGCCGCCGCGATTGCCGCGACCGGCACGCCGGTGTTCGCCTACAAGGGCGAGTCGCTGGAAGAGTACTGGGAGTTCACGCATCGCATCCTCGAATGGGGCGACGGCGGCACGCCCAACATGATCCTCGACGACGGCGGCGACGCCACGCTGGCGGTGATCCTCGGCGCGAAGGCGGAGAAGGACCCCTCGGTCATCGCCAATCCGCAGAACGAGGAAGAAAAATGGCTGTATGCCGCCATCAGGAAGCGCCTTGAGACCAGGCCGGGCTTCTACGCCGAGCTCGTGAAGAACATCAAGGGCGTGACCGAAGAGACGACCACGGGCGTGCACCGCCTCTACCAGATGCAGAAGAACGGCACGCTGCCCTTCCCTGCCATCAACGTCAACGACTCGGTCACCAAGTCCAAGTTCGACAACCTCTACGGCTGCCGCGAATCGCTGGTGGACGGCATCAAGCGCGCCACCGACGTGATGATCGCCGGCAAGATTGCGGTGGTCTGCGGCTACGGTGACGTCGGCAAGGGCTGCGCCCAGTCGCTGAAGGGCCTCGGTGCGCAGGTGTGGGTGACGGAAATCGATCCGATCTGCGCGCTGCAGGCGGCGATGGAAGGCTATCGCGTGGTGACCATGGACGAGGCCTGCGACAAGGCCGACATCTTCGTCACCGCCACCGGCAACTACCACGTGATCAACTTCGATCACATGCGCAAGATGAAGGACCAGGCCATCGTCTGCAACATCGGCCACTTCGACAACGAGATCGACGTCGCCTCGCTGGAGAAGCACTGCCAGTGGGAGAACATCAAGGACCAGGTCGATCACGTCATCTTCGAGGACGGCAAGCGCATCATCCTGCTCGCCCGCGGCCGCCTGGTGAACCTCGGCTGCGCGACGGGCCATCCGTCCTTCGTGATGTCGAACTCCTTCACCAACCAGGTGCTGGCGCAGATCGAGCTGTTCCGGAACCAGGGCGACTACGGCAACCAGGTGTACGTGCTGCCCAAGGTGCTGGACGAGAAGGTCGCCGAGCTGCATCTGAAGAAGATCGGCGCCACGCTGACGAAGCTCACCAGGGAACAGGCCGAGTACATCGGCGTGGATCCGGACGGCCCGTTCAAGCCGGAACACTACCGGTACTGATCAGGGACGAAACAAGGCGCCGCAAGGCGCCTTTTTTCATGCCCGTAAAAATCAGGCGCTCCCTGCTTGCCGGGAACGCATGCCCACTCTTTACTCCCGGCATCCTAAACGGAGCTTGGAGATTCCCATGGCTGTTCGTTTCCTTTCCGCGGCACTGCGCGTGCTGCGCATTCTCCTGGTCTGCACGATCTGCGCCGCCGCCCTGCAGGCTTGCAGCAGTGGTGACGGCGGCGGCAAGCAGCAGCCGCCCATCGGCGGCAATCCCGGCGATGGCAATCCCGGCGATGGCAATCCCGGCGATGGCAATCCCGGCGATGGCAATCCCGGCGATGGCAATCCCGGCGATGGCAATCCCGGCGATGGCAATCC
>JAJUFS010000075.1 GCA_029263725.1 Gammaproteobacteria bacterium
CGCGAGCAATGCCACCTGCCCTGCGCCTGTCGATCTTCCCGGTCTGGCGCTGCGCGCACTTGGCGGACAGGTGCTGGCGAACGTCTTTGGCCAATGCGATTACTGCGGGCTGCGGAACCCGGAGGCGGTCGCCGACGCACAGCCGTTGAACGCGGCGCGCCTGGATGCGCCATTCGGCGAGCGCGCCGGCGTGAGTCTCAGCCTGCACAACGACGCCATGCTGCCGCCTGGATATGTCGGCTTCCTGCTCGCCGATCCTCACGATCGCCTGCACGCGGGCGAGCCGCACGGCGTGGAAATCTCCCTGCTGCGCAACGGGCTCGAGATCGAACGAGCGCGCCACTTCGACCCCGCCCTGCAGGTCCATGTCACGGACGACGGCAGGAAGCTGCTGCTGCTTAGGGCGGAGCGTTCCTGGAACGGCGTCGGCATACGCCTCAACGCCGGCGTGAAGCCGCTCACGCATCTTGAGCTGTACGCCGCCTGCATCGAAGACGCGCCGCGATGACGGCGCGCGCTGCCTGGAGGAGTGATGATGAAACTGCGCTTGCTCGCTGCCACCCTGATGGCGTTCATGTTCATGGGACTGGCTGCATGCAACGCCGAGGATGATCCGGAGGAAACCGCCGCGCCCGATCCTCCGGGCGAACAGCCGCCTCCTGACGAGCCTCCCGAGGAAGAAGAACCGCCGCCTCCGCCGCCGGAGGAACCGCCGCCCTGCGAGGACGAGGATTGCCGGCCGCTGCCGCAGGCGATGTGCGCGCCGCAGGCGGATTTCCTGCCGGTGATTCGCGGTGCCGACGGCCTGAACGCGATGCTGTTCGTCAGCACGCGCGTGCGCGGCCGCTGCGACTTCTGCGAAACCGGCGATCCCGAACTGCTGCTGAACGACAACCTGCTGGACAGCGCACGACTGCTGCTGCCGGCCGATCGCGGTCACATCGAGCTCACCATCTACAGCTCGCATCCGGCGCGCGGCGTGCGGCGCGCGGGCTTCATGGTCGCGGATACGGAGGGCGCACTGTCACGGCGCGACCGTGGCCTGCGCATCGAGCTGCTGCGTTATGGCCGCATCATCGCCCGGGGCGAGCTGGATGACGACGAGGTGACGCTCTTCGATACGGGTGATTCGTTGCGGCAGCTGGTGATGCTGGAGGTGGAGGAAGAGCGCTTCGATGCGATCCGCCTGCGCGTCGAGGCACGCCGTGATGAATCGCGCACGCTGGACGTGTACGCCGCCTGCGTGGACCGCTACGGCTGGTAGCGCTTCAGGTGAGCATGCCGCGAAGCGCGGCGTAACGGATCAGTTCCGCGGTGCGGTGCAGTTTCATCTTGCGCATGATGCGCAGCCGATGGTTCTCCACCGTCTTCTGGCGGATGTCCAGCATCTCCGCGATCTCGCGCGTCGTCCTGCCCTGGGCGACCAGCTGGAACACCTGGCGTTCGCGCGCGGTGAGCCGTTCATAGGGATCCTCGGACCGGCGCCGTCGCGCCGCCGGCACGTTCTCGCTGCGGCCGGTGACGATCTGCGCCGCGCCTGGATCGAAGTAGCCATAGCCCTCGGCGAGCGCGGTGGCGGCCTCGGAGATGCGGCCTATGGAGGCGTCCTTGGCGATGAAGCCATCCGCCCCGCTCTGCATCAGGAAGGAGATCAGCTCGCGCTGGTGCTGGATGGAAAGCACCAGCACATGGGTCTGCGGCGAGACCTCCTTCACCTGCCGGACGATCTCTATGCCGCTCATGCTGGGCATGGCGATATCGAGAATCAGCAGGTCGGGTTTCAGTTCCTCGCACAGCCTCACCGTCTCCTCGCCATCGCCGCTTTCGGCAACGACCTTGATGTTGTCCTGATCCCTGAAAAGCTGGATCAGTCCATAACGAACGATGGGATGCGGGTCGGCAATAACGAGTTCGGCGGCTTTGGCCTCGGTGGCCATGGTTCGTTCACCGTCTTTGTCGAATGGGTTGGCCAAGATACGGATGTCAACCGATCGGATGTTGATGAAGAGATTACCCATCCGGCCTTGAATCAACATCCGTGCATGGCTGTAACAACTCATTTTTGAAGAGTTTTTTCGCATGCTCCGGTGATTAGGTCATGCGCTTCGTTACTGCATTGAACACCTGATTGATTGAAATCCCCTCGGTCTCGAACATCAGTCGCACGACACGCGACATGACAGAATCACCGGGACCTGCGATGAAATCATTCCATGCGGATGTCGATGGCGAGCAGCTTTACTGCAACCTGCACCTGCCCGCGGGCCGGCTGGTGCAGGGCGAAGGCATCGTGCTCTGCCCGCCCCTTGGCCACGAGTACTACCGCGCCTACCGGGCGCTCGCCAGGCTTGCCGATCACCTCGCGGCGCGCGGCCACGTGGTGGCGCGTTTCGATTACCGCGGCCAGGGCGAATCCTCAGGCAACGCCGGCGGCTACACGCTGCAAGATCATGTTCGCGATGCCGCGACAATCGCCGCCGAGGTGCGCCGGGCAGGTTCGCTGGAACGCATCGCCTGGCTGGGCATGCGCTACGGGGCCGTGGTGGCGGCGCGTGCCGCGCGGGAGGATGCCGATTCGCGGGTGATCTTCTGGGAGCCGCTCGCAAGCGGTGCGGACTGGCTGCGTTCCCTGGATGCGCTCAACCGGCGCGTGCTCGGCGACCTAGATCGTTTTGCCGACGAACGCAGCATCGCCGATTGCGCGCACACCGAGCTCGTCGGCTACATCTACGGCAGCGCGCTGCTCGATGATGTCCGCGGCTTCGACGCTGCCGCGGTTGATGACGCCGGCCTGCTGGAAACGCGCAGGGATTATGGCTGGGAGGATGAACGGCGCATCGGCGAGATCATCGTCGACCCTGCCGTGAATCGCGCCGCCGAAGCGCTGTTCCGGGAGGCGGCATGAAGGAACAAGCGCTGCGTTTCGGCAAGGAGGAAAGACTGTGCGGCATTCTTGCCGGGCCGCGTCATCCCGGCCGGCCCGCCATCCTGTTCCTTTCCGCCGGCCTGCTGCCGAAGTCGGGCCCGCATCGCATGCACACCGAATTCGCGCGCAGTCTCGCGGAACAGGGCTGGCTGTCGCTGCGCTTCGATGTCAGCGGCAATGGCGACAGCCGCGGCTCGATCAGCCGCGAGGGCGCGGAACGCACCCTGGTGAATGACGTGCGCGAGGCCATGGACGCCATGCAAAGGCGCTTCGGCATCGAGCGCTTCATCCTCTTCGGCCTGTGCAGCGGCGCGGAGGCGGCGCATCGCACCGCGCTGGAGGATGGCCGCGTCGAGGGCGTGATCGCGCTCGATGGCTTCATCGCGCGCAACTGGCTGTTCCCGCTGTTTCACTACCTGCCGCGCCTGTTCAGCCTGCGCAAGTGGCGCAGCTGGCTGGCGAAGCGCTCCGTCGAGCGCCGCCAGGCGGACGACGAGGAAATCGCCTTCTGGGATTACGACTGGCCGTCGCGGGCGACGCTGGAACGCGAATTCACCGCGCTGTGCAAGCGCGGCGTGCGCCAGCTGCTGGTGTTCTCAGGCGGCTGCGTCAACTGCTCCTACGAGCGCCAGTTTCATCATGTGTTCCGGCGCGTGCCCGGCGTGAGGCGGTGGATCCGCGTGCGTTACCTGCGGCATGCCGATCACACCTACCTGCTGTCGCGCGATCGCGCGGAACTGCTCGCAGAAACCTCGCGTTGGCTGGAGGCCACCTTCCCGTTGCGGGACGAGGTGACGCCCGAGGCGCTGGTAGCCGCTTCTTCCATTTTCGGCATGCCGCAGGGCGCGCCCGGCCACGAGGAAATCCGATGAACAGAATGGCAGTGCTAGTCACCGGCGGCGCCGGATATGTCGGCAGCCACGCGGTGCTGAAGCTGGTCGAGGCCGGGTACGAGGTGACGGTGCTGGATGACCTTTCCACCGGCAGCGAAGATTCGGTGATTGGCGCCGACCTCGTGGTCGGTGACATCGGCGATCGCGCGCTCGTCACCCGCCTCATTCGCGAACGGCGCATCGAGACGGTGATGCATTTCGCCGCGAAGACCGTCGTGCCCGAATCGGTCGCCGACCCGCTTGGCTATTACGACGTCAACACTTCGCGCACCCGCGACCTGCTGCAATGCTGCGTGGACAACGGCGTGGAGAATTTCGTGTTCTCCTCCACCGCGGCGGTGTACGGCATTCCCGCGACCGGCGTTGCCTCGGAGAACACGCCGACACGGCCGATCAACCCCTATGGCGCCTCCAAGCTGATGTGCGAACGCATGCTCGCAGACGTGGCCGCGGCGACCGACATGCGCTACGTGGTGCTGCGCTACTTCAATGTCGCGGGCTCGGACACCGCCGGGCGAATCGGCCAGTCCAAGGAGCACTGCACGCTGCTTACCAAGGTTGCCTGCGAGGCGGCGCTGGGCGTGCGCGAGGTGCTGGAGGTCTACGGCACGGATTACGACACGCCGGATGGCACCGGCGTGCGCGACTACATCCATGTCGAGGACATCGCCGATGCGCACATTGCCGCGCTTCGTCACCTGCAGGGCGGCGGCCGTTCGCTGACGCTGAACTGCGGCTACGGTCATGGCTACAGCGTGCGCGAGGTGATCGCCGCGGTGGAGCGCGTGCACGGCAGGCCTGTCCCGGTGCGCTTCCGCGAACGCCGTCCCGGCGATCCGCCCGTGCTCATTGCCGACGTGCACCGCATTCGGCAGCTGCTGGACTGGCGCCCTCGCCACGACGATCTCGATGAAATCGTGCGCAGCGCCCTGGAATGGGAAATCGAACTGCAGCGCCGGCGCGAGACCCTGCTGCCGGCGGCAACGTTGCGGGCAGGATCGGGGCGCGTGCTGCATGACCGCTGAACTGCGCGTTATCGCCGTTGCCGTCGCGCTCGCCCTCGCGGGCGTGGCGCAGGCTGCGGAACGTTCGCAGGACGAGGCGGACAAGCGCGCCCTGCCCTGTCACATCGTCCCGGCCAGCGGGCTTGCCCTCAAGACCGGCCAGCACAGCGCCGCGGCGGATCTTGCCGAGCTGCCGCGCCCGGCAAAGGGCGAAAGCTACCGCGATCCGGATTACGGCGTGTGCGTGGTGCGCGTCACCGACCATGAACATGAACCGCCCACCGGTTTCGCGCGCAACTACTATTCGCGCTTCCAGCCCTTCAATGCCGACGAATCGCTGTTGCTGGTGTTCGCGCGCAATGGCGAGTGGCATCTCTATGACGCTGCCACCTTCCGCCACGTGAAGACGCTCCCGCTCGGCGGCGGCAGCGTGGAGCCGCAATGGCATCCCAGGGATCCTCACAAGCTGTACGTGCTGCCCGACAAGGGCGGCATGCAGATCGACCTCGTCGACATCCGCGACGGCAAGCGCACCACCGTCGTGGACTTCACTGAACTTGAAGGCATTGCCGGACATCGCGGCGCAAGGAGCCTCAAGGATGTCTGGCCGGAGGCGGCGCGCGTATGGACGCGCTGGGAAGGCAGCCCGTCCATGGATGCCCGTTACTGGGCCTTCCTCGTCGAGACGAAGGACGGCGATCCGCTCGGCATGATCACGCTGGACCTCGAGGAACGCGTGATCCTCGGCACCTACGACACGCAGGAGATCGGTCGTCCCGATCACATCAGCATGAGTCCGCTCGGCAACTTCGCCGTCGCTTCCTGGACGGAGAAGGCGGCGCGCTGCCCGCTGTTCCGCAAGCGCGGTTCGTTCGACAGGCCCTGTGGCGTCATGGCATTCACGCGCGACTTCCGCGAAGCGGTCGGACTCGCTGCGAAGAGCCCGCACTCCGACCTCGCCGTGGATGCGGACGGACGCGAGGTGATCGTCGTCTCCAACTACGACTCCGGCAACGTCGAGATGATCGAGCTTGCCACCGGCAAGGTGACGCCGCTGTGGCGCATCTACATCGACGGCGCATCCACGGCCATGCACATCTCCGGCAAGGCCTGGCGCCGGCCGGGCTGGGTGCTGATCTCCACCTACTGGATGAACGATCCGAAGGAGGCGCGCCCCTGGTACCGCGACAAGCTCATGGCGGTCGAACTGCGCGAGGACCCGCGCATCATCAACATCGCCAGCATCGCAAGTCATGTGCGAAGCTACTTCTCCGAACCGCATGCCACCGTCAACCGCGACTTCACTCGCATCGTCTTCAACGCCAACTGGCTTACGGGCCGTGATGACGATGTGGATGTCTACATGGCCCTTCTCCCTCCCAGCGCCCTGCGCGACGACACCTACAGCGCCGATTTGCTGCGCCGCTGAGGGTTCTCCCCCCGACACTGCATCACAGTTCCGCGAATGCCGTGCTGCCGCATGGCTTAATGCGAACCATTTCTCTGTGAACCCCCCTTCCAGCACCTAGCATCGCCGCCGCTGGGAAAGGAATGTCCCGTGGAAGGTTCAGGACGAACCAGGATGCGGCGCTGCAATGTTGGCCGCATCCGCTTTTGGCAAACCCGTCGCGAGGCGGGGACGCAAAGCCACCGGTCCAGGGCGAGCTCCCAGGACAGCGGGGTTGCCCGGTTGTCTTCCGCACGGCGGAAACCCGGTTCACTCGCGTTCCGAAAAGCGCTCCCTGATGCGCCGCGACCTCGGTGAGGCGCGCGCGTGCCGGTGTCATTCGCCTACAAGCACCGGTAAACAAGACATGCAGAAATCTCGACTCTCCTGGCTGATGGCCGTATTCCTCGGCATCTCGCTGTCCGCCTGCGGTGGCGGCGGCGGTTCCGATTCCTCCTCCGGCGTGACTCCGCCGCCCTCGAACGGTGGCGGCGTGGTGGTGCCGCCCGGCGACAACAACCCCGGTCCGAATCCCGGCAACCCGGGAGATGACGGCGACCACGGCGGTGATGACGGCCATGACGGCGGCGACCACGGTGGTGATGACGGTCACGACGGCGGCGACAATGGTGGCGACACCGGCGGCGGCGACAATGGCGGTGACGACGGCGGCAACGATGATGGCGATGCGCCCATCGCAGAGAAGCCGGTCGTCCTCGAGACGCGTCCTGCCGAGAACATGCGCAATGTCGATCCGGACGCCAACATCTCCATCGTGTTCAGCGCGCCCATCGATGCGTCGTCCGTGACCGCGTCTTCGGTGTATCTCACCGGTCCGTCGGGCACGATCTCGGTCTCGCTCAGCGTGAGCAAGGACACGGTGATCATCGATCCCCGCAACCGCCTGAACTCCGGCGCGAGCTACACCGCGACCGTTCGCGGCGACGTGCGCTCCATCGACGGCGTTTCGCTGGGCAGCAACTACAACTTCAAGTTCAGCGTCGCTGACGATCTCGCCGGCGTGTGCGCGGGCTTCTACGATGACGGCTTCGCGCTGATCCAGGGCAAGAACGCGACGCCGCCGAAGACCGGCCTGTCGAAGCCTGCCTATGGCGTGGCCTACTCCGACCCGGTCTACAAGACCTGCGTGGCGCGCGCCTCGGATGCGAAGTCGCTGGGCGTGGGCTGGGTGCGCAACGACTATTCGCGCCGCCAGGCCTTCAACGCGGACAGCACCCGCTATCTCGCGCTGGCCCGCTACGGCCGCTGGATCATGCACGATGCCAAGACCACCAGCATCATCCGCGAGCTCAAGATCAAGGGCGGCGGCATCGAGCCGCAATGGCACTCGACCGACCCCGACCTCATCTACATCATCGATGACGAGGGCGGCTACACCATCCGCACCTACAACGTGAAGACCGACGAGATCAAGATCATCGCCGACTTCCGCAAGGTGAGCGCGATCAACGGCCACCCGGGCAAGACCAGCATCACGCAGGTGTGGCCGAACGCCGCACGCGCCTGGACTCGCTGGGAAGGCAGCCCGTCGAAGGACGGCCGCTACTGGGCCTTCATGGTGCAGACCTCCAGCGGCCAGGGCATCGGCATGATGAGCTATGACCTGCAGACCAACACCATCACCGGCCTGTACGAGTACGCGACGGACGGCAACGGCGTCGGCGAGCCTGACCACATCAGCATGAGCGCGACCGGCGACTTCGTCGTGCCCAGCTGGGACAGCCCGCGCTGCCCGAGCATGAGCCAGCTCGGTACGCGCAACCGTCCCTGCGGCCTGATGTCGTTCAGCCGCGACTTCAGCAAGGCCGTCGGTCTTGCCATGGCCAGCCCGCACTCGGACATCGGTCTCGATGCCAACGGCCGTGACATCATCGTCGGCGGCGACTACGACGACGGCCTGTTCAAGGTGTGGGACCTCGCGACAGGCAAGCCGACCACGCTGTTCAACATGTACGAGAACAGCAATGCCACGGCGATGCACATCTCGGCGAAGAACTTCAACCGTCCGGGCTGGGCGCTGGTCTCGACCTACGCCGAACGCAAGCAGTCCTGGTACACCACCAAGGTGTTTGCGATCGAGCTGAAGGCCAACCCGCGCATCCTCAACATTGCGCATACCTACAACAAGTACTCGACGTACTGGACCGAACCGCATGCGGTGGTCAACCGTGACTTCACCCAGATCCTGTTCAATTCGAACTGGGGGAGCGGCAACGAGGACGGGGACGTCTACCTGATCACTCTTCCGCATGATGCGATTCCCGAGTGATCGTCCATAGACGAGGCGACAGGAAAAAGCGGGCAGGATGCCACTGCTGTCCCATAGTTGAAACAAGAAAAGCCTGAATCCTTTCTGTTGGTTACACTGTTTTTGCGACAAAACAACAGTAACCACAGGGGATTCAGGCTTTGTCACATCATAACACTGCGTTCCACCAACTCCTCAGGC
>JAJUFS010000040.1 GCA_029263725.1 Gammaproteobacteria bacterium
CGCGTCAACGCGACGCTGATCGAGCAGGCCAGCGTGCCCTGCCAGCTGCGCTTCCACCGCGTGTTCCTGCGGACGCTGATCGAACGGCTGGCGCGCACCAGCGAGATGGTCGCGGAAGACGAGGGCAGGGGCTGATCGGCGCCGACTTACACCCCCGAGTAAGGCGCCCCCTTGAACTCCACAAGACAGAAGCCGTTGCCGAACGGATCGCTCAGCAAGGCAAGCTTTCCCCAGTCGCGTTCGCGTGCCGGCTGCTCCAGCACCGCTCCTGCCGTCACCGCCCGTTCCGTGGCGGCATCGATGTCCTCGACGACGAAATCGAGATGCAAGGGCGTCCAGTGCCTGTCGTAGCGGCGTCGCTCGCCCGCGGGCGTGGCGGGCGTATCCGCGGGCTTGTGCAGCAGGTGGACGAGCAGGCCTTGCATGCTCATTTCGGCAACGCGGTTGTCGAACAGCATGCGCGACAGCGTCATTCCAAGCCCCTGCTCATAGAAGGCGATCGCCTGGCCGATGTCGGGGACGTCGATGTTGATCAGGATGTTCATGGTTCGTCAGACGCAGGACGTGCGATGAGGCGTAGGTTGGGGTGAGCGAAGCGAACCCCAGCGTCAGCGAGAAGAAAGAAGGCAAAGTCTTCTCCCTTCTTCCAAATAAGGAAAGGCCGCTTTCGCGGCCTTTTTCGTGTGCCTATTTTTCGGCTTCCTTGTCCTTCTCCACCAGCGCGTAGGCCGAGTGGTTGTGGATGGACTCGAAGTTCTCCGATTCCACCGAGTAGGCGGCGATGCGGTCGTCCGCATTCAGGCGCACGGCGACGTCGCGCACCATGTCCTCAACGAACTTGGGATTATCGTAGGCGCGCTCGGTGACGTATTTCTCGTCAGGGCGCTTGAGCAGGCCGTAGAGCTCGCAGGAGGCCTCGCTCTCGACCAGGTCGATGATCTCCTCGATCCACACGAAGCCGCGCAGGCGGGCACGCACGGTGACGTGCGAGCGCTGGTTGTGCGCGCCGTAGTCGGAAATCTTCTTCGAGCAGGGGCAGAGGCTGGTGACCGGCACCACGACCTTCAGCTCCAGTTGCGTGCGGTTGCCGCAGCGCTCGCCGATCAGCGCCACGTTGTAGTCCATGGTGCTCTGCACGCCCGACACCGGCGCCTTCTTGGTGACGAAGTAGGGGAAGGACATCTCGATGTGGCCTTTTTCCGCCTCGAGGCGCTGCGTCATTTCCTCCAGCATCTCCGTGAAGGACTCGATGCCGATCTCGCGTTCGTGGTTCTCGAGGATTTCCACGAAGCGCGACATGTGCGTGCCCTTGAAGTTGTGCGGCAGGTCCACGTACATGTTGAAGCTGGCCACGGTGTGCTGGTAGCCGCCGCTGCGGTCGCGCACCCGCACGGGGTGGCGGATGTCCTTGATGCCCACCTTGTTGATGGGGATCCGGCGCGTGTCCTCGCTGCCCTGGACATCGGCGATGGGGGCGGCCGTGGTCGTTGCGGTCATCTGGGTCTCCGAATGAAAAGCCCGGCGGTGCCGCCGGCGTGCGGATTATACCCGAGTGAATTGCTCAGGTAATCAGTTCAGGTGTCGTCGGTCTCGAAAGGCTCGAGGGTTTCCTCGCCGTTGCGTGCCAGCAGTTGCTGCACCCGCAGCTCGGCGCTCTTCAGCGCCTGCTGGCACTGGCGGGTGAGCGCGATGCCCCGCTCGAAGTCCTGCAGCGCGTCCTCCAGGCTCTGCTCGCCGGATTCCAGCCGCTCCACCAGCTGTTCCAGTTCCGCCAGCGCGGTCTCGAACTGCACGCCGTTCTCTTCGGCAGCGGTTGCGTTCGTCTTCGTCCTGGCCAAGATGCGGCCTCCTCGTGGTCCAGCGGCGCATTCTACCGGCAATGCGCCGGAACCCCGAATTCTAGAAGGTTTCCAGTCCTGATTCGAACTTCATTGCAGCATGCCCCGGATGGGGCGGGCTTCGCGGCGGCGGCATGCTGTGGGCAGATCACGCGGAGGAGACGAGCATGGCGAGCGAGGGTTACCACGAGCCGGTCGGCGAACTGAGCGACGCCTGTCGCGACCTGCATCGCGCCATCGCCTCGCTCATGGAGGAGCTGGAGGCCGTGGACTGGTACCAGCAGCGCATCGATGCCTGCAAGGACCGCGAACTTGCCCGCATACTCGCCCACAATCGCGACGAGGAGATCGAGCACGCCGCCATGGTGCTGGAATGGATTCGCCGGCGGGTGCCGAAGTTCGACGCCGAGCTGCGCGAATACCTGTTCACCGACAAGCCCATCGTCGACATCGAGGAATCCGAAAGCGACGACTAGCGCACGCCGCGCTTCCTTTACTTACCCCGCCCCAAACCCGCTAGAATGCCGCGGCCTTTCCCCGCCGGCGCCCTCGCGCGCCGGCCGCTGACGGAATCGACATGAGCAACAGATACGACGCGTCATCCATCGAGGTGCTGTCGGGCCTCGATCCGGTCAAGAAGCGGCCGGGTATGTACACCGACACCACCCGGCCCAACCATCTCGCCCAGGAAGTCATCGACAACTCGGTCGACGAGGCGATCGCCGGCTACGCGAAACGCATCGACGTCGTGCTGTACAAGGACGGCTCGCTGGAGGTGAAGGACGACGGCCGCGGCATGCCTATCGACATCCATCCGCGCGAGAAGATTCCCGGCGTCGAGGTGATCCTCACGCGCCTGCACGCGGGCGGCAAGTTCTCCAGCAAGAATTACCAGTTCTCCGGTGGCCTGCACGGCGTGGGCGTGTCGGTGGTGAACGCGCTCTCGAAGAAGCTCGAAGTGCGCGTGCGCCGCGGCGGCAAGGAATACTTCATGGCCTTCCAGGCCGGCAAGCGCACCTCGCCGCTGAAGGAGATCGGCACGGTCGGCCAGCGCAACACCGGCACCACCGTGCGCTTCTGGCCGGACGAGCAGTACTTCGACTCGATCAACTTCTCGCTGCCGAAGCTGCAGCACGTGCTGCGCGCCAAGGCGGTGCTGTGCCCCGGCCTGCACATCACGCTGACGGTGGAGAAGCCCAAGGGCGCCAACGAGGTCTTCGAGTGGCGCTACGAGGATGGCCTGGTCGATTACCTCACCGACGAGCTCAAGGGCCAGGAGACGCTGCCGGCGCAACCGTTCACCGGCTCCATGGCCGGCCGCAGCGAGGCCGTGGACTGGGCGCTGGCATGGCTGCCGGATGGCGGCGAGCTGGTGCAGGAGTCCTACGTCAATCTCATTCCCACCGAGCAGGGCGGCACGCATGTGAACGGCCTGCGCACCGGGCTCACCGAGGCGGTGCGCGAATTCTGCGAGTTCCGTTCGCTCACGCCGCGCGGCATCAAGCTCGCGCCCGAGGATGTCTGGGATCGGATCAGCTACGTGCTGTCCGTGAAGCTGGAGGATCCGCAGTTCTCCGGCCAGACCAAGGAAAGGCTGTCGTCGCGTGAATGCGCCGCCTTCGTCTCCGGCGTGGTCAAGGATGCCTTCGCGCTGTGGCTGAACCAGCATCCGGAAGCGGGCGAGCAGATCGCCATGCTTGCCATCAACAACGCGCAGGCGCGTTCGCGCGCCGGCAAGAAGGTGGTGCGCAAGAAGATCACCAGCGGACCGGCGCTGCCGGGCAAGCTGGCCGATTGCACCACGGACGATCCCGCGCGCGGCGAGCTGTTCCTGGTGGAAGGCGATTCCGCCGGCGGTTCCGCCAAGCAGGCGCGCGACCGCGAGTTCCAGGCCATCATGCCCCTGCGCGGCAAGATCCTGAATTCCTGGGAAGTCGACCCGGCCGAAGTGCTGGGTTCGCAGGAAGTGCACGACATTTCCGTGGCCATCGGCATCGAGCCTGGTTCCAGCAACCTCAAGGGCCTGCGCTATCACAAGATCTGCATCCTTGCCGACGCGGATTCCGACGGCCTGCACATCGCGACACTGCTGTGCGCGCTGTTCCTGCGCCACTTCCGGCCGCTGGTCGAGAACGGTCACGTGTTCGTCGCCATGCCGCCGCTGTATCGCATCGATGTCGGCCAGCACGTGTTCTATGCGCTGGATGACGCCGAACGCCGCGGCATTCTCGATCGAATCGAGGCGGAGAAGATCAAGGGCAAGGTGTCCGTCACCCGCTTCAAGGGCCTCGGCGAGATGAGTCCGCTGCAGCTGCGCGAGACCACCATGGCGCCGGACACCCGCCGCCTGGTGCAGCTCACCATCGACGCCGAGGACCAGGTCGACGCGCTGATGGACATGCTGCTCGCCAAGAAACGCGCCGCCGACCGCAAGGAATGGCTGGAGAAGAAAGGCAACCTGGCGGATGTGGTGGTTTGAAAATTCGTAAGACGTGAGACGGAAGACGTGAGACGGCCTTGAAGCCTCCGGGGCCGTCGTCTCACCTCTCGCCTCTCACGTCTCACCCTGCGGAGCAAACATGGGCGGAAAAAGTCCCGATTTCTTTGAAAACTTCGAGCGCATGCCGCTCGCCCAGTTCACCGAGAAGGCGTATCTCGATTACTCGATGTACGTGATTCTTGATCGCGCGCTGCCGAACATCGGCGATGGGCTCAAGCCCGTGCAGCGGCGGATCATCTACGCGATGTCCGAGCTGGGGCTGAACGCGGCGGCGAAGTACAAGAAGTCCGCGCGCACCGTCGGCGACGTGATCGGCAAGTTCCATCCGCATGGCGATTCCGCCTGCTACGAAGCCATGGTGCTGATGGCGCAGCCGTTCTCCTACCGCTATCCCATCGTGGACGGGCAGGGCAACTGGGGTTCGCCGGACGATCCGAAGTCCTTCGCGGCCATGCGCTACACCGAGTCCAAGCTCTCACCGTACGCGGAAGTGCTGCTGAGCGAACTCGGCATGGGCACGGTGGACTGGCAGCCGAACTTCGATGGCACGCTGGAAGAGCCCGTGGTGCTGCCGGCGCGCCTGCCCAACGTGCTGCTCAATGGCACCACCGGCATCGCCGTCGGCATGGCCACCGACATTCCGCCGCACAACCTGCGCGAGGTCGCCGCCGCCTGCATGCACCTGCTGGAGGATCCCAGGGCGGATATCGATGCCTTGTGCGAGTTCGTCAAGGGCCCGGACTTCCCCACCGAGGCCGAGATCATCACGCCGCGCGCCGACATCCGGCAGATGTACGAGACCGGCAACGGCTCCATCCGCATGCGTGCGCGCTGGGAGAAGGAAAAGGGCAGCGGCAACGTGATCATCACCGCGCTGCCTTACCAGGTCTCGGGCAGCAAGGTGCTGGAGCAGATCGCGCAGCAGATGCGCAACAAGAAGCTGCCCATGGTCGAGGACCTGCGCGACGAGTCCGACCACGAGAACCCTACGCGTCTCGTGATCGAGCCGCGTTCGAACCGCGTCGACGTCGAGCAGCTGATGAATCACCTGTTCGCCACCACCGATCTCGAGCGCACCTACCGCGTCAACCTGAACATGATCGGCCTGGACGGTCGCCCGCAGGTGAAGAACCTGCGGCAGATCCTGGTCGAGTGGCTGGAGTTCCGTACCCAGACGGTGACGCGCCGCCTGGAATTCCGCCTCGACAAGGTGATGAAGCGCCTGCACATCCTCGAGGGCCTGCTGGTCGCCTTCCTCAACATCGACGAGGTGATCGCGATCATCCGCAACGAGGACAGGCCGAAGCCGGTGCTGATGGAACGCTTCGGCATCTCGGATGCGCAGGCGGAAGCGATCCTCGAACTCAAGCTGCGTCATCTCGCGAAGCTCGAGGAGATGAAGATCCGCGGCGAGCAGGAAGAGCTCGAGAAGGAACGCAAGGCCATCGAGAAGCTGCTTGGCTCGAAGAAGCTGCTCAAGGCGATGATTCGCCAGGAGATTGCCGCTGACGCGAAGAAGTACGGCGACGAGCGCCGCTCGCCCCTCGTCGAGCGCGGGGCCGCCCAGGCCATGGACGAGACCGCGCTGGTGCCGAGCGAGCCGGTGACCATCGTGCTGTCGAAGCGCGGCTGGGTGCGCGCCGCCAAGGGTCACGACATCGATCCGGCGCAGCTGCAGTACCGCCAGGGCGACGAGTTCCTCGCGGCGGCGCGCGGCAAGTCCAACCAGCTTGCGGTGTTCCTCGACTCCACCGGGCGCAGCTACTGCATTCCCGCGCACCAGCTGCCGAGCGCGCGCGGCCAGGGCGATCCGTTGTCCGGCAAGCTTACGCCGCCGGACGGCGCCTCGTTCGTCGGCGTGGCCATCGGTGATCCCGAGGATTACGTGCTGCTGGCTTCGAACGCGGGCTACGGTTTCGTCACCCAGCTGAAGGAACTGCACACCCGCAACAAGAAGGGCAAGGCGGTGCTGTCGGTGTCCAGGGGCGTGCAGGCGCTGGCGCTGGTGCCGGTGACTTCGCCCGAGACCGACTGGATCGTCGCGGCCTCCACCGATGGCCACCTGCTGTGCTTCCCCATCCAGGAGCTGCCGCAGCTCGCCAAGGGCAAGGGCAACAAGATCCTCGGCATCTCCAGCGCCAGGTTCAAGGCTGGCGAGGAAGCGATGGCCGCCATCGCCAGCATGCCGGATGAAGGCGGCGTGCTGGTGCGCAGCGGCCAGCGGCAGATGACGCTCAAGTACCGCGACCTCGACGACTACGAAGGCGAGCGCGGCCAGCGCGGCCGCAAGCTGCCGCAGGGCTGGCGCAAGGTGAACGCCATCGAGCCGCTCGCGCCGTGATGGCGGCCGGGAGAGCTGATTCCTCTCCCGGCCATCTTGAAATTGTCATAACGCCACCCCAGTTACAGCTGACCGCGTTTACGGGATTTTCCGGAGGAGAAGATGAAGCGCGTTTTCCTGTTCCTTGCCACCAACCTGGCCGTGATCGTCGTGCTCGGCATCGTGCTGCGCCTGCTTGGCGTGGATCACTGGATGACACAGCAGGGAATCAACTACCAGGCGCTGCTGATCTTCGCTGCGGTGTTCGGCATGGGAGGTGCGTTCATTTCGCTCGCCATCTCGAAGTGGAGCGCGAAGCGCATGACCGGCGCGCATGTCATCACGCAGCCGCGCAACGAGGCCGAGGCCTGGCTGGTGGCGACCGTGCAGCGCCAGGCGCAGATGGCCGGCATCGGCATGCCGGAAGTGGCGATCTACGATTCGCCGCAACCGAACGCGTTCGCGACCGGCGCCAACAAGAACAAGGCGCTGGTGGCGGTATCGACCGGACTGCTTGCAAGCATGAATCGCGATGAAGTCGAGGCGGTGCTCGGCCACGAGGTCAGCCACATCGCCAACGGCGACATGGTGACGCTGACGCTGATCCAGGGCGTGGTGAACACCTTCGTGATCTTCGCGGCGCGCATCGTCGGTTATGCCGTGGACAGCTTCCTGCGCGGCAATCGCGACAACGGCGGCGTCGGCATCGGCTATTTCGTCACCACCATTCTCGCGGAGATCGTCTTCGGCATCCTCGCCAGCATGATCGTCATGTGGTTCTCGCGCCATCGCGAATTCCGCGCCGACCATGGCGGCGCGCAGCTCGCCGGCCGTCACAAGATGATCGCCGCGCTGCAACGCCTGCGGCAGAGCCAGGAAGGCGCGCTGCCCGACCAGCTCGCCGCCTTCGGCATCAAGGGTTCCATGGCGAAGGGTTTCCGTCGCCTGTTCATGTCGCACCCGCCGCTGGAAGAGCGCATCGCCGCCTTGCAGCGGATGCCGTGAGGAAGGAATGGACAGGATCAAAGGGTTTCTGAAAGCAGGGTTCCAAATGAAAAGGCCGCATCGCGCGGCCTTTTCATTTCCATCAATCCTGTAATCCTGCCCATTTTCATGTCAGAAGACTGCTGTCCGCCTTCGCTCATTCGAGTGCATTGCTTCCAGGCGGACGGAATCCGTATCGATAGGCCTGGTCCTGGTAGGAAGGCGCATCGATTTCCGCCAGGGAAAAACCCAGCTCTTCTTCCAGGCGCCGCAGGAAGGTTTCCAGGCGCGGTGCGTTCCGTTTCGCGACGGCGGTGTTGTCGCGGTTTCTGCCCCAGGATACGAAGGCGTAGAGGTCCGTGTGCAGCGTTACCACCAGCCAGAAGCGGTGATCGTCATGCGCCTCGCATTCCGGTGAAAGCCATGCCGTGGCACCGCCGTGCAGGAGATGTTCCTTTCCTTCGGCGGACTCGTAAGTGAGATCAAGGGATATTTCCGCGTCCTCGACGTCGTCACGCGCGTCCATGAATGCCGCCAGGCGGCGGTACTGTTCCTTGTCGCGAACGTCGACGACAAGGGCGTTCTCGCCATCGCGTCGGGTGGCCAGCCGAACAATGGCCGGCACTGCGAAGCCGCGGCATTCGTGCAGGAATCGCGTGACCAGCAGCCGGTATGCGGCGGTGGACTGCGCCAGGCGGAACGCCCACGACGCCGTGCCGCTTTTGGCTCGCCACGTGTCGCCATGGAAAGTCATGCTTTCCTCCTTGATGTTGCGTATCTCACGCAGGAGACATGCGTAACGTGCAGGAAAATCGTTCGGCGACTGGAATGCTGAATGGGATGAAGGATGAAGGGCGGTCAAGCCGGCAGGCGTGCGTCCTCGGCCATGACGACTTCCGGTTCCTGCACGTAGTTGCCCTGGATGTAGTTCACGCCCAGCTGCCACAGTACCGCCATGGTGTTGGCGTTCTCGACGCGTTCCGCGACGGTCTCGATGTTGCGCTGGCGCGCGGCTTCGATGATGCCCTGGACGAATTCGCGCTTCTTCTCGTCCGTGGCGATGACCGGCATGAAGGAGCCGTCGATCTTCACGAAGTTCACCGGGATGTGATCGAACATCTGCATGGGATTGCGGCCGATGCCGAAGTGCTCGAGCGCGATGCCAAGACCGCTGGCGTGGGCGAGCGCGGCAATGGCCTTGGCTTCCTTGAGCTGCTTCTCGGCCGCCGTCTCGGAGATCTGGAACACCACGCCGCCCTTGGGCGGAGGCGTCTGCTTCAGCTGGCCCTGCAGCCAGGGCAGGAACTGCGGGTCGGCCAGCGTCTTCTCCGCGAGCCTGATGAAGAAGCGCGCGTTCTTGCCCTCGGCGACGCGTTCCCTGAGGCGCTGGATGGCGTTGGTGATCACCCAGCGGTCGATCGCGCCCATCAGATTGTTGCGTTCCGCCGGCGGGATGAAGTCGCCGGGCATCACTTCGGAGCCATCCTCGTTCTTCATGCGGATGAGGATGTCGAACATCTCGCTGACGTCGCCTTCCAGGCTGGCGATGGGCTGGAAGACGAGCTGGAAGCGGTTTTCCTTGAGCGCCGCGGTGATCTGCTTGATCCAGCCGGCATCCAGCAGCCGGCCTTCGTCGTCGCGTTCGGCGGGCTGGTAGACCACGTAGCGGTTGCCGCCCTTCTTGCGGGCCTCCTTGCCGGCCTGCTGTGCCAGCGCGATCAGCGCCCCGGCATTCCTGACCTTGTGGGAGAAGTCGGCGATGCCGATGCTCACCGTGAGGCTGGTGGACTTGCCGCCGGCCTCGAACACGCGGCCGGCGACTGCGGCGCGCAGGGTTTCCGCGAACTTCTCGATCTCGGCCAGATTCGGGCGGGTGATCAGCGCGGTGAACAGGTTGCCGCCGAAGCGCGCCAGCTGGTCCTTATCCGCGGCGACCTCGCGCAGCTGCGCCGCCAGCAGCTTGAGCACGTTGTCGGAGGCCAGCGGGCCGACTTCCTCCTCGATCTGCGAGAACTTGTCGGGCTTGACGATGAGCAGCGCCGACAGTCCGGCCGCGGGCTGCTTGAGCGCCTGCGTCACCAGATCCACGAAATACTGGCGATGGAACAGGCCGGTAAGCGGATCGCGCCGGCCGATTTCCTCGACCTCGGCCTTCATCTCGGCCTGCATGCGCGCCTGGCTTTCGCCGTTGGCCTCGCCGCGGATCGCGATCTCGATGCAGGGCTCGCCATCGAGCTCGGTGAGTTCCAGCTCCAACCGGGTCTGGAAGCTTTCGCCGTTGCGCTTGCCGGTGATTTCCACCGGGGCGGGGCGGCGGCCCTTGTTGGCCGCGACCAGCGCGTCCTTGAGGGTCTGCTGGTCGTTGCGGTCGAACAGGTCCATGACCGTGTAACCCTCGACGTCCTCCGGCGAGGCAAAGCCGAACAGCTCGGCGAAGGCGGGATTCGCCTGCGTCAGGATGCCGTCCTGCACGTAGGCGATGGCATCGCCCGATTCGGCGAGGAATTCCTGGAAGCGTGCCTGGTACTCGCTGACCAGCGCCTGCGTGGAATGGAACGCGCGCGTGGTCTCGACCCAGGCGATCTCGCGCGCCACCACCGCAGCCAGGCGGCGGTCGTTTTCCATGCTGACCAGGTCGCGGGCGCCGCGCTCGATCACGGCGGCGGCGGCAGCCTCGTCGATCTTCTGACTGACGGCGATCACGGCCGCGTCCGGGCACAGACGCTGCTGCAGGCCGAGGACTTCCTCGAACGGGGCCTCGGGCACCTTGAGAAAGCAGAGGATGAGATCAGGCTTCTGCGACTGGATGCTGCTCTCGGCGTCATCCAGCGTGGCCGCCCACGTGGAACGGACGGCATGCCCCGAGCCGCGCAGAATGCTGTTGATCTTTTCAGCGTTGTTCTGCGACTGAGAGATCACCAGCAGGGGAAGGAAACTGCGTTCGACCAAGGCGGCTCCGTGACTTCGTGTCTTTTCGTTATCCGGGCCTGACTTTTTAACTGATGCCTTGGGTATTTTCCAGAGCAGTAGTGATTAAGTCATGGAAATATCAATGTTTTCCCGGGTCGCGCGGCGATTTCCCGCACCAGGCGAGGCACCAGGTAGCCTGGCAGGCGCGCATGGATCTCGCCGAACAGCCGTAGCGCATCATTTTCGCTGACATCGAAATGCGCGGCGCCGGCTACGGGATCGAGCAGGTGCAGGTAGTAGGGCAGCACGCCGGCGGAGAACAGCGTTTCCGAGAGCGCGACCAGCGCATCGGCGTCATCGTTCACCCCGCGCAACAGCACGGACTGGTTCAGCAGCGTCACCCCGGCCTTGCGAAGGCGGGCAAGCCGGTTGCGCACGATGTCATCGATCTCATTGGCGTGATTGACGTGCACCACCATCACGACGTCGAAGGGCAGCGCACCTATCCATGCCACGAACTCGTCATCGATGCGCTCCGGCAGCACCACCGCCTGGCGCGTGTGGATGCGCAGGCGGCGGATGTGAGGAATCGCGGCGAGGTCCTGGCCGATGGCAGTCAGCCGCGGGGTATCCAGGGTGAGCGGGTCGCCGCCGCTCAGGATCACCTCGCTCACTTCCGCATCCTGGACCAGGTGTTCCAGCAGGCCCTGCCAGTGGCGCCGCGGGTTCTGCGCGGAATAATCGAAATGGCGGCGGAAGCAATAGCGGCAATGGATGCCGCAGGCGCCGGTCACCGGCAGCAGCACCCGGCCGTGGTATTTCTGCAGCAGTCCCGGCACGGGGCTGGCGTCGGACTCGCCCACCGGGTCGGTGCCGAAGCCCGGCACGTCGTCGAGCTCCGCGCCGATCGGCAGCACCTGGCGCAGCAACGGGTCATGCGGGTCGCCCTTGCGCATGCGCGCGACGAAGCCGCGCGGCACCCGCAGCGGAAAGCCTTTCGCCGCGGCGCGCGCCGCAGGAAGCCATGCAGGATCAAGTTCCAGGAGGGCGATCAGCTCGGCCGGGTCGGTGATCGCGGCGGCCTGCGCCTGCTTCCAGGTCGGCGCAAGCGGCTGATTTTCATGTGCGTTTGCGAGTATCATACGCGCCTTTCGACTTCTGGCCGGCGCAGCCGGCCGCACATTCTGCCTGCAACCGTAGAGTCAAGCCAATGGCAAGCTATAACACCAGTGAATTCCGCGCCGGTCTCAAGATCATTCTCGACGGCGACCCGTACACCATCGTCGAGAACGAGTTCGTGAAGCCGGGCAAGGGCCAGGCCTTCAACCGCACCCGCGTGCGCAATCTCAAGACCGGCCGCGTGATCGAAAAGACCTTCAAGTCGGGCGATTCCGTCGAAGCCGCCGACGTGGTCGACACCGACATGCAGTATCTCTACACCGACGGCGAGATGTGGCACTTCATGGTGCCGGACACCTTCGAGCAGTACGCTGCCGACGCCGCCGCCGTGGGCGACAACGCCAAGTGGCTCAAGGAGCAGGACATGTGCGTGGTGACGCTGTGGAACGGCGTGCCGCTGGACATCGCACCGCCCAACCACGTGACGCTCAAGGTCGTCGAGACCGATCCGGGCCTGCGCGGCGACACCTCCTCGGGCGGCTCCAAGCCCGCCAAGCTGGAGACGGGCGCCGTGGTCAAGGTGCCGCTGTTCGTCAACGAAGGCGAAGTGATCAAGGTCGACACGCGCACGGGTGAGTACATCTCCCGCGTGAAGGAATGACCGGCGCGGTCCGGTACCGCATCGCAGGACGCGGCTTCATGCCCCGTCCTGCGTCTTCCTCGCCACGCCCGGTCTTTTCCTCCATCATCCGCAAGTGACCGAAAACCTCTGGCAACCGTCCGCCTCGATAGAGGTGCTGAAGCTGCGCGCCGCGCTGCTGCAACAGGTGCGCGATTTCTTTGCGGCGCGCGCGGTGCTGGAGGTCGAGACGCCGCTCGCCTCACGCGCGGCGATCACGGAACCCAATCTCGACAGCGCGGAAGTGCGCCTGCCGGGCATCGCCACGCCGTTCTACCTGCACACATCGCCCGAGTTCTTCATGAAACGCCTGCTGGCGGCGGGCAGCGGCGACATCTGGCAGGCCTGCAAGGTGTTTCGCGGCGCCGAGCACGGGCGCTTGCACAATCCCGAGTTCACCATGATCGAGTGGTACCGGCTGGGCTTCGATCATCATGCGCTCATGGATGAAGTCGCCGCCCTGCTGCGGACGCTGCTGCCGGAACTGGAGGAAGGCGACGAGCGCCTGAGCTACGCGGAGGCCTTCCGGCGTTACGCGGGCCTGGACCCGTTCGAGGCGGAGACGGCGGAACTCGCCGCTCTCGTGCAGGGATTCGGCCTCGATCCCGCAGGGCTGGATCGTGATGCGCTGCTGGATGCGATCGCCAGCCACAAGGTGTATCCGCAGCTCGGCCATGGCAGGGTAGCCTTCGTGCACGCCTTTCCGGCCTCGCAGGCGGCGCTCGCCAGGCTGGACGATGACGATCCGCGCTGCGCGCGGCGCTTCGAGGCCTTCGTCGCCGGCATGGAACTCGCCAACGGTTTCCACGAGCTGCTGGATGCGCAGGAACAGCGGCGGCGCTTCATGCTCGAGAACGAGCGGCGCCGCGAGCGCGGCCTGCCGGTGATGCCGGTGGACGAGCATCTGCTCGCCGCGCTGGAAGCGGGCATGCCGGATTGCGCAGGTGTTGCACTCGGCTTTGACCGGGTCGTCATGCTGGCCGCGGGCAGGGATGCGTTGCATGAAGTGATCAGTTTCGATTTCGACCGCATCTGAGGTGTCCCATGTTCGAGCAGAAGCACATCGACGCCACCGACAAGCCGGGCTTCTACAGGGAGCTCGCCGGCCAGGCGCGCGGCCTGCTGCACGGCGAACGCAACCTCATCGCCAACGCCGCCAATTTCTCCTCGCTGCTGTATCACGCCATGCCCGAGGTGAACTGGGTGGGCTTCTACTTCATGGAAGACGGCGAACTGGTGGTCGGCCCCTTCCAGGGCAAGCCTGCCTGCGTGCGCATCGCGGTCGGCAAGGGCGTGTGCGGCACCGCCGTGGCGAAACGCGAGACCCAGCTCGTGCCGGACGTGGACGCCTTTCCTGGCCACATTCCCTGTGACAGCGCCTCGCGCTCCGAGATCGTCGTGCCGCTGGAAGTGAATGGCGAGATCATCGGCGTGCTGGACATCGACAGTCCCGTGAAGGGCCGTTTCGATGAGGAGGACAGGCGGGGCGTGGAGGCGCTGGCGGGGGTGTTTGTGGAGAGCGTGGGGCAGAAGTAGGAAGGGAGAAGGGAGAAGGGAGAAGAAGGATATCCCTCTCGGCTTCTGCATCATTGATCCAGCATTGATGAAAAAAGCGGCCGATGGCCGCTTTTTCGTTATCCAGTTCGGGGAAGATGAAGTCATGCGTCCTTTTTCTTCTTCCTTCTCCCTTCCTACTTCTTCCTCAACACACCGATCCTCTCCCCCACGCGCATCCTGTTGCCGGGGAGCAGGTGTTCGCCCCAGTCGACGGCATCGGGTTCGGTGAGCAGGATGACG
>JAJUFS010000045.1 GCA_029263725.1 Gammaproteobacteria bacterium
CTCAATACCAGCGTCCTCGAAGGCATCAACAACCGCATCAAGGTCATCAAGCGCATGGCCTACGGCTACCGCGACTCCAACTACTTCTTCCTCAAAATCAGAGCCGCGTTCCCCGGTAAAACGTGAAGAACCTTTTTTTTGAGGGAGAAGGGAGAAAGGCCGAGATCAGCTCGTTTGATAATCCCGTCAATCCACGGATTTCGCTGCTCAATCGGCCATGCGCACAACTAGCCCTGGATCAACCACTTCGCCGACGTGCGTCCATCGAGCAACGCGGCTGCCCAGTCGACAGCTTCACCCAGGAGTTCATCGACCTGCCATGGCGGGTTGAGCCAGGCGAGGCCCGAGCCCAGCAGTCCCGATGTCTTCCGCGGCAGGCGCAGCTCGTGCACGAACAGGCTCTTCGGCTGCAGGGCCGCGAGTGCGGCGAGCATCTGCTCATGCCGCGCAGCCGCGAGCAGCGGATACCAGACGAGACAGCTGCCCGTGGGCCAGCGCGCGAGCGAGGCCTTCAGCATTGCCGGCACTTCCGCGTATTCGGCGTCGCGCTCGTAGGGCGGATCGATGAGCACCAGCCCGCGCCGCTCGCGCGGCGGCACCAGCGCGGCGAGACCCTCGCGCGCGTCGCGGCGATGCACGTGCACGCGCGGCTCGTCGCGGAACAGGGCTTTCAGGAGGGCGTGATCCTGCGGATGCAGCTCGAAGCACACCAGCCGGTCCTGCTCGCGCAGGCAGCGTGCACCGAGCAGGGGGGAACCGGGATAGCGATGGCGATCCTCGCCGAGCAGATGCAGGTAATCCCGGACGCTTTCCGGTGCGTCCGATCGGCCCTGCAGGCGGCCGATGCCGTCCTGCCATTCGCGGGTCTTTTCGGCTTCCAGGGAGGAGAGGTCGTAGCTGCCCGCGCCGGCGTAAACGTCGAACAGGCACATCGCCGACGGCTTCTTCTGCAGGGCGCGAATGTCGGCGATCCAGGCGAGATGCTTGTGAACGTCGGCGAAATTGCCGGCGTGGTAGAGGTGTCGATAGCTCAGCATGCAGGAGTCCGCGCGTGATCAGCGCGGCATTCTGCGCCGGGTCAGCGGCGATGTGAACCGCGCGGACCGAAGATCAGCCAGGCGAGGAAGCCGACCAGTGGCAGGATGATGATGGCCACCACCCAGGCGACCTTCGCGCCGGTGGAGGCGCCGCTCTGGATGACGTTGATGATCGCCCACACGTCGAGTATGAGCAGGAGGATGCCGAAGAAACCGCTGAGCTCGAACATGTCTCATCCCTGCCGGTCGATGATGTAGAACATCTGGTCGCTGTCGCGACTGCGCACCCGCTGGCTGAAGCGCATGCCGGCCTTTTCCATGACCCGTTGCGAGGAAACGTTGGCGCGGCTGGTGGCACCGGTGATGCGCTCAAGCCCAAGCTGCTCGAAGCCGTAACGGATGAGGCAGCTCGCCAGTTCGGTCGCAAGCCCGAGTCCCCAGTGCTCCGGCTTCAGCCCGAACAGTATCCGGAGATCGTCCGCCTCGCCGAAATACCAGTAACCCCCGAAACCCACCGGCTCGCCGGCGTCGCGCCGCTCGGCAAGCCACAGGCCTGCGCCGCTATCGGCATGCAGCCGGGAACTCGTCTCGATGATCGCGAGCGTGTCCTCGCGCGAAAGCGCGCGGTTTTCCCAGACGTAACGGCGGATGTCCGGATCGGTCCACATGGCGTGGAGCCGGTCCAGGTCGCTGGCATCCACCGGACGAAGACGCAGTCGTTCGGATTCCATCGTGGTCTCCGGGCCTGTCCGGAAAAGAGCATAGCAGCAAGCAGGCCCGCGCCACGAACGTCAGTGCAGGCGGGGCCCCTTGCCCTGCTCGCGCTCGAGTCGTGACAGCTGCTCCTCGGTCCGCGCCAGCTCCTGGCGCGTCACCCGCTGGATTTCCAGCAGCTGGTCGCGGTTCTGCACCTGCAGCGCCTGTTCGTCCAGGTCGGTGTCCAGCGGAGTGCGCAGGTCGCGGCCGATGCGTTCCAGCCGGTCGCGCAGCTCGTTGCGCCGCGCCTCCAGTTGCTGCTGCTGTTGTTGCACGTCTCCCATGCCCGTCTCCCGCGCCATCGCACTCGTTCGACATGAGGTGTTGATGGAGGCCGCCCGGGGAGGTTCAAGCCGGGCTGGTGAAACGCAGGCCGATGATGCCGAGCACGATCAGCAGGATGGAGAACAGCCGCGGCCAGGCGGTGGATTCGGCGAACAGCAGGATGCCGAGGATGGCGGTGCCGGTGGCGCCGCTGCCGGTCCACACCGCGTACGCCGTGCCTACCGGCAGGGTCTTCAGGGCCTGCGCCAGCAGCCAGAAGCTCGCCGCCATGGCGATGCCGGTGAGCACGCTGGGCACGGGGCGGGTGAAGCCTTCGGTGAATTTCAGTCCGATCGCCCAGGCCACCTCGAGCAGCCCGGCGAGAAACAGCAAAAACCACGCCATGTCGCCTCCTTTCGCGGCAGTGTAACGCGAGCAGCAGCGCGGCGTGGCCGCCGCGCATCAGAAACGCAGGCCTGCGGAGATGTAGGGAATCGCGGCGGTGGCGCCTTCGCCGTCGTCGTTGGCATCGCCAAGCTCGGCATGCAGCGTCACGCCGGCGCGGAACTGCAGCCTGCCGCTCTCGTAGCGGTAGCCCAGGTTTGAGTTCAGCAGCCAGGCGCGGCTGCGCCTCTCGTCATCGCCGAACCGTTCGCTCTGCTTCAAGGCGGCGTAGGTCGGCCCGAGCGATGCCTCGAACCAGTGCCGGTCGCCGCCCCGCAGCCAGGTGTAATTCAGCCAGCTCATCTCCATGACGCTGGTCTTCCCCGGCGTGACCACGCCGGTGAGATCGAAACTGAGCGCGTGACCGCCGGTAAGACGGCCTGTCCCGGTCAGCGTCCATTCCAGGGTGGCGCCGAACATGCCGTGGCCGCCCATCTCGAAGGCGGCAGCGAAATCCGCATTCGCGATCACCGGAAATGCGGCAAGCGCAAGTGCGGGGAGTGTCTTCTTCATGTGATGCACGCTCCGCAAGGATTTTCCGGGCATCACACGGCAAGGCGTTTCGCATGGCCATCGGGAGCCGCCTGCGGCGCGGGACGCAAAAGGCTGAAATCAGCGCAAACAAAAAGCCCCGGCGCGTGGCCGGGGCTTTCGTTGCTGCAAGCGTGCTTACGGCTTGTCGTAAACCTGCGGACGCTCTTCCTTCGCGAGATAGCGGTCGCGCAACTTGGTCTGGCGCGATTCCATCGGGATCTTGCGTCCCTGGATGAACACCTGGTCGGCGAAGGTGGTGACTTCCAGCGGATCGCCATCCCAGACGACCACGTCGGCGTCGAAGCCGGGCGCGATGCGGCCGTAGTTCTGCACGCCGAAGATCTTCGCCGGGTTCACCGTCAGCGCTTCCAGCGCCGCCGTCCACGGCAGGCCATGCGCCACCGCGTTGCCGGCTGCCTGGCGGATGTTGCGGGCGTTGTGCGATTCGCCGGAGGTGAAGGCGATGGTCACGCCCGCCGCATGCAGCGCTGCGGCGTTCTTCAGCGTCGAGGCGATCTGCTCGAAGCTGGACGGCAGGTTCTGGAACGGGTTGAGGATCACCGGCGCGTTCGCCCGGGCGAGCTTGTCGGCCACGATCCAGGCTTCCGAGCCGCCCAGCACGATCACGCGCACGCGGTACTCGTCCGCGATGCGCAGCACCGCCTCGATGTCGGCGGCGCGATCCACTTCCACCGCCAGCGGCAGCTCGCCGCTCAGCACCGGCTGCAGGGCGACGAGGTCCGGGCGCGACAGCGAATAGTCGTAGCGCTCGGCGTTCTCGAAGGCGCGGCGGTTGCGCGAGAAATCGCGCGCGTCCTCCAGCGCCTCGCGCAGCTGCATGATGGCCGCGCCGCGGCTGCCGCCGGCGAGATGCGCGCCATACTGGCCCAGCGTCACGTGCATGGCGGTCTCGCGATCCAGCACGGCATTGTCGATGCTGCCCAGCGAGATCAGCGCGCTCTTGCCGGCGAAGATGCTGAGGCCATTGCCCGGGCGGGTGATGACGCGGGTGATGCCCTCGATGCGATTGACGGGGATCAGCGTCGAGCGCGGGTTGATCATGTCGGCGACGCTGTGCGCGGCGGTGTAGCGCGTGCTCTGCGCGCGGCTGTCGTTGGCGGACGGTTCGCCGCTCACCTCGACGATGCCGATGTACGAGGAGGCTTCCATGAAGCCCGGCGTGACCACCTTGCCTTCGGCGTCGAGGACTTCCGCGCCGCGCGGCACGTTCACATCGGCGCCGACGGCGGTGATGCGGCCGTCCTCGATGATCACCGTGGCGCGCTTGAGCACGCCTTCCGGCCCCATGGTGTGCACCACCGCGTTGGTGATGGCGTAGGTGTCGGCCTGCGCGGCGAAGGCGCAGAGACCGAACAGCAATGCGGGGATGATTCTTTTCATCACAGCTGCCCCCCGATTTCGATGATGCCGAGTTCAAAGTCCGTCTTCGGCTGGAAGCGCGGGTCTTCGCTGTCCCAGGCGAGCGCGCCGTCGATGAACACCTTCTCCGCGCGCGAATACACGCTGAACGGGTTGCCGCTCCAGATCACCACGTCGGCCATCTTGCCGGCCTCGAGCGAACCGGTCTGCTCGTCGATGCCGAGCGATTTCGCGGCATTGAGCGTCAGCCAGCGCATCGCCTGCTCGGGCGTGATCTGCATGCCGACGCGGTTGGCGGCGGCCATGGCCTTGGCGGCTTCCTGGTTGAGGCGCTGGATGCCGACCTCGGAATCGGAATGCACGATGGCGCAGGCGCCCGCGGCATCGACCAGGGGAATGTTCTCGCGGATGCCGTCGAAGGCTTCCATCTTGAAGCCCCACCAGTCGGCCCACATCGCCGCGCAGGTGCCGGTCTCGGCGAGCTTGTCGGCGATCTTGTAGGCCTCGACAGCGTGGTGGAAGGTGCCGACCTTGAAATCGAACTCGCGGGCGATTTCCAGCATCACCAGCATCTCGTCGGCGCGATAGCAGTGGTTGTGCACCAGGATCTCGCCCTTGAGCACGCCGGCCAGGGTCTCGAGCTCCAGATCGCGCTTCGGCATGTCATCGGGGCTGGTGGCCTTCTCCATCTTGGAGAGGTACTCGCGCGCGTTGATCCACGCTTCGCGATAGCCGGCAACGTTGCCCATGCGGGTGCCGGGCGAGCGGCCACTGCTGCCGTAGACGCGCTTCGGGTTCTCGCCGCAGGCCATCTTCAGGCCGTAAGGCGCATCGGGAAATTTCATTTCCATCACCGAGCGGCCCGGAATGTTCTTCAGCGTGACGCCGCGGCCGCCGAACAGGTTGGCGGAACCCGGCAGCACCTGCAGCGTGGTGACGCCGCCGGCGAGCGCGGTGACGAAGCCCGGGTCCTGCGGCCAGACCGAATGCTCGGCCCAGACTTCCGCGGTGTTCGGGTTGGTCATCTCGTTGCCGTCGGAATGCGCGTTCACGCCCGGGGAGGCGTAATCGCCGAGATGCGAATGCACGTCGATGATGCCCGGGGTGACGTAACGGCCGCGGGCGTCGAATACCCGCACGCCTTCAGGCGCATCGAGCTTCGCGCCGACGGCGGCGATGCGCCCGTCGCGCATCAGGAGCTGGCCGTTCTCGATCTTCTCGCCGGTGCCGGTGAGCAGCGTGGCGTTGACGATCAACAAGGGCTCGGAAGGCATGGGCTGGTAGGTGGACGCGAAGGCGTCGTCGGTTTCCGGCTCGCCGGGCTGCTGCTCCTGGATCGCGTCGCAGCCGGCAAGCGCCAGCGCAAAGGGCAGCAGCAACGCCAGCGAATGGCGCTTCTTGAACATCATCAGGATGGTCCTCCCCATGGATGAGCCGCAAGGCTCGGTGCGTTCTTCTCGTTGGCCGAGAATACGTTCTATCGATGGACAGACAAAGCCCGGCGCCGCAAGTTCCGGCCAATTGCTGCCGCAACGTGAGGAAACACGCGGCAACAGGCGTCAGCGCAGCCCGCGAAGGGCCGCAAGCAGCTGCATGAGAACGTCAGGGGAGAGCGCCAGCATGTAGATGCCGGCATGAGGAAGCGGATCGCTGCGGCGATTGCGGAGGATGATGAAGGGCGCTGTTTCGGCGCCGCCCGGGGCGATTCGCAGACGGTCGCCGCCGCCGGCGTGCTCGATCGGCGCGAACACGGCCGCCTGCAGGCAGCGCTGCAGATGTTCATGCACCCAATCGAGATTGCGGAGCTCGAAGCGCATCGCCCCGCCCATGTCCACGCCGGAACGCTGCACGTCGGTGTGGTGAATATGCACCAGTCCTTCGCCGACACCGACGCACAGCAGTTCGTACGTCCTGCTCACAACGGCGTCTCACGCTCGCGCAGCAGGCCGGCACTCTCGCCGTCCGCGCCTTCGCGCAACACCTGCGTCCAGCGCTCGAAGCGCAGCAGCAGCTCGCGGTAGCCCGGAAATTTCTTGGCCGCGTAGTAATCCATCTGCAGGCGATGCCGCGCGCCGCGGCCCTCGACATCGAAGCTGATCACGCTCGCCCCCGGCGGAATATCGTGCTCGGGAACGGCGGGATAGCCGGCGACGACGAAGTGAGCGCCGATTTCGCGGAGCTGCCCGGCGTTGATCACGCCCTCGACGCGCTTGCCGCTGCCGCGATGCCGGTTCTCGTACTCGAAGGCGCCGCCCGACTCGACGCGCAGCACTTCGCGTCCCCACGGATCATCCGGCGCCCATTCCGAGCCGCTGCAATAAATGATGCTTTTCCATTCCAACATCCCTGTCTCCCGTTTCCGGAACCGGGCCCGCATGCGCGGAGTCGCGACTCGCCGGCTCAATGGCCGCGCGGCGCCGCGGGCGCCCTCGTGGTCCCCGCCGTCCGCGAACGGTAGAATCCCCTTTTTTCCCGGGGCAGGACCCAACATGACCACCATCGGCACGCCTTTCTCTCCCGGCTCGACGCGCCTGTTGCTGCTCGGCGCAGGCGAGCTGGGCAAGGAAGTCGCGATCGAAGCGCAACGCCTGGGCGTCGAAGTCGTCGCCGTCGACCGCTACGCCAACGCGCCGGCCATGCAGATCGCACATCGCAGCCACGTGATCGACATGCTCGACGGCGAGGCGCTGCGCGAAGTCATCCAGGCCGAGGACCCCGATCTCATCGTCCCGGAAATCGAGGCCATCGCCACGCAGGTGCTGGTGGAACTCGAAGCCGACGGCCACCGCGTGATCCCGACGGCGCGCGCGGCGCGACTCACCATGGACCGCGAGGGCATCCGCCGGCTGGCGGCCGAGGACCTGGGACTGCCGGTGTCCGCCTACCGCTTCGCCGACAACGAGGACGACTTCCGCGAGGCGATCGCCGCGATTGGCATGCCTTGCGTGGTCAAGCCGGTGATGTCGTCCTCGGGCAAGGGCCAGAGCCTGGTCCGCAGCGAGGAGGACATCGAGCACGCCTGGCGCTACGCCCAGGAAGGCGGCCGCACCGGCCGCGGCCGGGTGATCGTCGAGGGCTTCATCGACTTCGACTACGAGATCACGCTGCTGACCGTGCGCCACATCGACGGCACCAGCTTCTGCGCGCCGATCGGGCATCGGCAGGTGGACGGCGACTACGTCGAGTCCTGGCAGCCGCAGCCGATGAGCGAGACTGCACTGCGCCGCGCCCAGCAGATCGCCGGCGCGATCACCAACAATCTCGGCGGCTATGGCGTGTTCGGCGTGGAGTTCTTCGTCAAGGGCGACGAGGTCTGGTTCAGCGAGGTCTCGCCGCGCCCGCACGACACCGGCATGGTGACCATGATCTCGCAGGACCTGTCCGAGTTCGCCCTGCACGTGCGCGCCATCCTGAAGCTGCCCATCCCGGTGATCCGCCAGCGCGGCCCGGCGGCCTCGGCAGTCATCCTCGGCCAGGGCGAATCGCAGGACATCAGCTACCTCAACGTGGAGAAGGCGCTGGTCGAACCCGACACCCAGCTGCGTCTGTTCGGCAAGCCTGAGATCCACGGCAAGCGCCGCCTGGGCGTGACGCTGGCGCTGGGCGAGAGCATCGAGGAAGCGCGCGCCAAGGCGGAGCGCGCCGCGGCCGGCGTCGCCCTGAAGTACTAGGCGCCGGGAATGTCCAGGTCCTCGCGCCGGCGCGCGGGCCTGGTCACCACGCCCAGGCTGTGCAGCGCGTAGGCGCCCATCTGCCGGGCCAGCTCGCGCTCGCCCATCACCACGCGCCCCACGCCGAGCTGCTCGAAGACTTCGATGTCGGCTTCGTTGTGGGCGCGGGCGACGATGTCGATGTCGGGATTGACGATCTTGACGACCTTCAGCGCGTGCCGCAGCTGGAAGCTGTCCGGGATGGCGAAGGCCAGCAGCCGGGCATAGCCCAGCCCCACCGCGGCGTGCACCACCGGGTCGCCGATATCTCCCGTCACCGCCGGAATTCCCTCCTTCTCCAGGCGCTCGACGATGCGCCGGTTCACTTCCACCACCGCGTAACGCACGCCGTGTTCGCGCAGCATGCGGGTAATGACGCTGCCCACCCGGCCGTGGCCGACGACAATCACGTGGTCGCGCCAGTCCGCCGGCACGGCGGGATATCCCGCGCGGCGGACGTCGCTGCTGGAGCGGTCCAGCCACGCGGCGAGCCTCGGCACGCGGTCGAAGCCCGCTTCCATCACTGGCAGCAGGTGAAAGGCCAGCGGGTTGATGGCAATCGAGAGAATCGCCACCGCCAGCACCAGGGTGTGTGCTTCCTCCGGCACCAGGCCCAGCGACACGCCCACGCCCATGAGGATGAAGGAGAACTCGCCGATCTGCGCGAGGCTCGCCGAGATGGTCAGCGCGGTGCGAATGGTGTGCCTGCGCCACAGCACCACCAGGAAGGCGGCCAGCGACTTTCCCAGCACCACCACCAGCAGCACGGCAATCACCCGCGACGGCTCGCTGAGCAGGATGGCAGGATCGAACAGCATGCCCACCGAAACGAAGAACAGCACCGCGAAGGCATCGCGGAACGGCAGGATGTCGGCGCCCGCCTTGTGGCTTAGCTCGGACTCGTTCAGCACCAGGCCGGCGAAGAATGCGCCCAGCGCGAGTGACACGCCGAAGATGTTCGCCGAGATGTAGGCGATGCCCAGCGAGATGGCCAGCACCGCCAGAGTGAACAGCTCGCGCGAGGTGGTGTTGGCGACCCGCTGCAGCAGCCAGGGCACCACCCGCCGGCCCACCACCAGGGCAACCACGATGAACAGCGCCACCTTGCCGAGCGTGATCGCCAGCAGGGCGATGACATCGAGGAAACCGATGCCTTCGTCCTGGGATGCGCCCGCGGTCAACCCGGCCAGCAGGGGCAGCAGCACCAGCGCGACGATGGTGACCAGGTCTTCCACCACCAGCCAGGCGATGGCGATGCGGCCGCGCTCGGTCTGAATGAGGTTGTAGTCCTCCAGCGAGCGCAGCAGCACCACGGTGCTCGCCACCGACAGCGCAAGGCCGAAGACCATGCCGCTCACCGGGCTCCAGCCCCAGCCGGAAGCCAGCAGCGCACCAATCACCGTGGCGATGCCGATCTGCGCCAGCGCGCCGGGCACCGCCACGCCGCGCACCCGCATCAGGTCAGTGAGCGAGAAGTGCAGGCCGACGCCGAACATCAGCAGGATCACGCCGATCTCGGCGAGTTCCTGCGACAGCGCCGCATCCGCCACCACGCCCGGGGTGTGCGGGCCGACGATGATCCCGGCAAGCAGGTAGCCCGCGATCGGCGGAATGCGGAAACGGTTCGCGATCATCCCCATCAGGAACGCAAGCGCAAACGCTGCTACCAGCGTCGTGATGAGGGGCGTCGCGTGGTCCATTCGATTCCTTCGGTGAATGAATGGCGAGTGGATTTCAGTCTAATTCACGCCCCGGGGGGCCGGTTCAAGTGAATGACCCAAATCCCAATACGCATCGCAATGCCGTCTGGTAAGTTAAATCACCCGCGCAAAAGGAACTTCACTCCCCTGGAACCGTATGGAACTGACCAATCACATCATCACACTGGCCGGAGCCGTCTTCGTCATCTGCATCCTCGCCGGCAGCCTGTCGCCGCGCCTCGGCGTCCCGACGCTGCTGATCTTCGTGGCCATCGGCATGCTGGCGGGCGAGAGCGGCCCCGGCGGCATCGTCTTTGACGACGTGCAGCTGGCGCATCTCGCCGGCTCGCTGGCGCTCGCCGTGATCATCTTCGACGGCGGCCTGCACACCGACGCCAACAGCTTCCGCATCGGCATCCGTCCCGCCGCCTGGCTCGCCACCGTCGGCGTGCTGGTAACGGCCGGACTGACCGGACTGGTGTGCATGTGGGTGCTCGACCTGCCGCTGCTCGAGGCCATGCTGCTGGGTTCGCTGGTAAGCTCCACCGACGCCGCCGCGGTGTTCGCGCTGCTCAAGAACGCCAACCTTTCCCTGCATCCACGGGTCGGCGCCACGCTGGAAATCGAATCCGGCTCCAACGACCCGATGGCGGTACTGCTCACCATCATGCTGCTGGAATCGATCACCGCCTCCCGCTATCCCGGGCTGGACGCGATCGTGTTCTTCATCCAGCAGATGGGCCTGGGCCTCGTCGGCGGCTTCGCCGGCGGCTGGCTGATCCTGCGCGCCGTGAATCGCCTCACGCTGGCACCGCCGCTGTACCCGCTGCTGCTGCTGTTCGGCGCGCTGCTCACCTTCGGCCTGGTGTCGGAACTCAACGGCAGCGGCTTCCTCGCGGTCTATCTCGCGGGCCTCTACCTCGGCAACTCGAAGATCAAGGTGATGAACACCATCCTCGGCTTCCATGCGGGGATCGGCTGGATGGCGCAGATCGGCATGTTCTTCATCCTCGGGCTGCTGGTGACGCCCGAGGAACTGCTGGCCTGGGCCGTGCCGGCGCTGATCATCGCCGCTGCGCTCATCCTGGTGGCGCGGCCGCTTGCCGTGCTGCCGGTGCTGATGGGGTTCGGCTTCAACTGGCGCGAGCAGCTGTACATCTCCTGGGTGGGGCTGCGCGGCGCGGTGCCCATCGTGCTGTCGCTGTTCCCCATGCTCGCCGGTATCGAGAACGCGCAGGTGATGTTCAACGTGGCGTTCTTCATCGTACTGGTCTCGCTCATCGTCCAGGGCGGCACCGTCGCGCCGGCCGCGCGCCTGCTCAAGCTGGACGTGCGCGGCAAGCCGCAGGCGCGGCAGCGCGTGGAACTCGACGTGCCGGGCCAGAGCAACTACGAAGTGGTGGGCTATACGCTGGAGCCGGATTCCGCGCTCGCGGGGCGCATGCTGGTGAGCCTGCCGCTGCCGGGCTCGGCGCGGCTCATCGGCGTCATCCGCCGCGGCGTGCTGGCGCCCAAGGCCAACCGCCTGCGGCTGCGCATCGGCGACACCGTCTACCTGATCGCGCCCTTCAAGGCGATCGAGCAGCTGGACCGCGTCTTCCTGGCCAGCGCGCACCGCGACGGCCTGCTGGCCGAGGCCTTCGAGGTCAGCGGCCAGGCGCCGCTGGCCGACCTGCTCGGCCTGCTGGGCGCGGACAGCGATGCCATCCAGCCCGGCGACACCCTGACGCAATGGTTCGCGCGCCGCTTCGGCAGCATCGTGGAGGGCACCTGGCTTGCCGTTGGCGACTACCGCATCTCGGTGCAGAAAATGGATGGCGAGAAGGTCGCCTGGGCGAAGGTGGAACGCAGCCCGGCTCAGTAAAGCCAGCTGCGGAAGGCGATCAGGCCGGCGCCGCCGAGCAGCGCGGCGTTGGCCAGCGCCGCCATGGAAAGCCCCGCACACAGCCATGCCTGCCGCCGGGGAAGCCAGCCGAAAAACGCACCCCCGGCCAGGCCCGCGCCCAGCACGGCGCCTGCCGGCACCAGCAGGCTGAGCACGAAAATGCCGATCGATACCGCGCCCGGCGCGGCCAGCGCGGCGATATCGGCATTGAACAGCAGCAACTGGAGCAGCAGCGCCGCCAGCAGGGCTGTCAGCGGCAACAGCCTCGGCAGGACCTCCCGCAGGCCGGCGCCACGGATCCGCCACAGCGAAAGCGGCGCAAGCACAAGCGCCATGACGATGCCGGCGGCGGCGAGCAGCACGGTCAGCACGCGGCTCAGCACTTCCGGGCCGCTCACCCGCACCCAGCGATCCTCGCCATGGACCAGGCTGGCGTCCTGCCACTGCCAGCCCGCATGCCAGCGGCCGCGTTCCCGCAGCAGGTTCTCGCCCGCGCCGCTCAGCCGGACGGCGGGCGTCGACACCGCCCGGAAGCACCATTCCTCCCCGCAGGACCGCAGGCGGCCGAACTCCAGCCACTGGCGATACAGGCGCTCTGGCGGCGGCAAATGGGCCGCGTTGCGATACCAGCCCGGCTCGAGTTCAAGCGAGGTCGGCTTGGGTAACGGCGCGACGCGCCCGGGAACGAGCTGGCCGCGCAGCAGGGTGTCGAGCTCACGCAACGCGGCTTCCGAGCGCGGCCCGCGCAGGGTGATGAGGTAACCCTGGCGCCATTCCGGCTGCCAGGCGAGGCGCAGCAGCGATTTCGCGGTGCCGCCGGTCACGGAGAGCAGGCGGGAACCGGCGTATTCCTCGGCGTACACGCCCAGCGCCGTGCCCGGCACGAGCGCACTCGCCTCCAGCCGCTCCAGCGCCTCGGCGGGCACCACCAGGTGGCCGTCATATTCGCCGCGGTTGGCCAGCAGGCGGCCGATGCGCAGCAGCTGCCCTGCGGTCAATGGCAGGGCAATGGCCTCGTCAAAGGCGGTCGCGGGGAAAGCGGCGGCAGGCGACTGGATCTCGATGCCCAGCGGCCGGAACACCAGCCGGTCGATCATGTCCTTGTAGGGCATGCCTGCGGCCTTCTCGACCAGGTAGGCGGCGAGCGCGATGGACAGAAGCGAGAAGTGCTGCCGCTCGCCCGGCGGCGTGATGGTTTCCAGCGAGCGCCAGGCGGCGTTGACGCCGGCCAGCAGTGCTGGCGGCGCTTCCCCGGCAAACAGGTCGCGGTAGCGCAGCGGGCCGAAGCCGGCGCGATGGGAAAGCACGTCGGCAATGCGCACCGGCCGCTCGCTCCATCGGTTGCGGATGTCGAGCTCAGGGGCAAGCGCAAGCACTTCCGCGTCCAGCGACAGCGTGCCGTCCGCATCCAGCGCCACCAGCGCGAGCCCCGCGAGCAGGGAGGCGGCCTCGCCCGGAAGCAGCGGCTCGCTGGTAGTCCCGCTGCCGAGCAACCGGCCATCCGCGGCATCGAACACGCCCACCTCGATGGCTTCCAGCCCATGCCGCTCGCGCAACTGCTCCAGCTTCGCCTGCAGCGCCTCGTCAGTCGCCGGGCGCGGGTCGAGCGGCGCCGTCGCGGCGCAGGGCGCCACGAACAGCCACGGCAGGACCAGCAGGAAATGGCTGAGGTGAACGCGCAAAGAAAAAGCCCTCGGGGTTTCCGAGGGCAAGTTTCAGGCGGAGAGAGCCTTATCGCAAGTCAAGGCCGGACATCCCTGTGGACATCCCTGTCATGGCGAGACGGTGATTCGCGACACCACCCTGGTCACGCCCTCCACGCCGGACGCGCGTTCCATGGCGCGTTCGACCATTCCGATGGAAGCCACGCGGCCCTTCAGGACCACGAGGCCGTCCTTGCTGCTCACCGACAGTTTCTCGGCGACGAGGTCCTGGTCGGTGGC
>JAJUFS010000035.1 GCA_029263725.1 Gammaproteobacteria bacterium
CCTTCGGGAACTTAACGGAAGAACGGCGGTCGGAGAACGGGTTGGAGGGGGAGCCGGCATGGGCTTTGCCACGCCTTTTGAGTATTCTCCCTGACTTGTCGTTCAACCAGGCTGAGGACTTTCCTTGATGAAATCCACCTACTTGCTCGCCGTGGGCGTGGCGCTGGCGCTGTCCGCCACCGCCTGTTCACGTCCCGACTCCGATACCACCAGCCACGCCGGCCACGACGCGGCGGCCAAGTCGGATAACATTGCCGCCATGGACAGCAACCCGTTCTTTGCCGTCAGCACCCTGCCGTTCCAGGCGCCGCCGTTCGACCAGATCCGCAACGAGCACTTCCTGCCGGCCTTCGAGAAGGGCATGGCGGAACATCTCGCCGAAATCGAGGCGATCGCCAACAATCCGGATGCGCCGACCTTCGAGAACACGCTGGTCGCCCTGGAGAAATCCGGCCAGCTGCTCGGCCGCGTGTCGCGGGTGTTCTTCGGCCTGAGCTCCGCGCACACCAACGACGAGATGGACCGCATCCGCGCCGAAGTGGCGCCGAAGCTGTCCGCGCATGGCGATGCCATCAACCTGAATCCGAAGCTGTTCGAACGCGTCAAGGCGATCTACGAGCAGCGCGACAAGCTCGGCCTCGACCCGGAGTCGCTGCGCCTCGTCACGGAAACCTACCAGGGCTTCGTGCGTGCCGGCGCGCTGCTCGACGAGCAGCAGAAGGAGCGCCTGCGCGAGATCAACTCCGAGCTCGCCGTGCTGCAGACCCAGTTCAGCCAGAACGTGCTCAAGGAAGTGAACGCTTCCGCCGTGATCGTGGACAGCCGCGAGGAACTCGACGGCCTGAGCGAGAACGAGATCGCCGCGGCCGCCGAAGCCGCCAAGGCGCGCGGACTGGAAGGCAAGTACGTGATCGCGCTGCTCAACACCAGCCAGCAGCCCGCGCTTGCCTCGCTGAAGAACCGCGCGCTGCGTGAGCGTATCATGAAGGCCTCGCTGGCCCGCGGCAGCCAGGGCGGCGAATTCGACAACACCGAAGTGCTGGCGAAGGTCCTCAAGCTGCGCGCCGAGCGCGCCCGCCTGATGGGCTATCCGCATCACGCCGCCTTCGCGCTGGAAGACCAGACCGCACGCACCGCCGAAGCCGTCAACGAGCGCCTTGCGCAGCTCGCGCCGCGCGCGGTCGCGAACGCGAAGCGCGAGGCCGCCGACCTGCAGAAGCTGGTCGAGGCCGAAGGTGGCGACTTCAGGCTCGCCGCCTGGGACTGGGACTACTACGCCGAGAAGCTGCGCCAGGAGCGCTATGCCTTCGACGGCGCACAGCTCAAGCCGTACTTCGAGATGACCAACGTGCTCGAGAACGGCGTGTTCTTCGCCGCCAGCAAGCTCTACGGCATCAGCTTCAGGAAGCGCACCGACATCCCGGTCTATCACCCGGACGTCACCGTGTATGAAGTCATCGATCGCGACGGCGAGCCGCTGGCGCTGTTCTATGCCGACATGTACGCGCGTCCGTCCAAGCGCGGTGGTGCGTGGATGAACGCCTACGTGCAGCAGTCGGCGCTGTTCGGCACCAAGCCGGTCGTCGGCAACCACCTGAACATCCCGAAGCCGCCCGAAGGCCAGCCGACGCTGCTGACCTGGGATGAAGTGACGACCATGTTCCACGAGTTCGGCCACGCGCTGCATGGCATGTTCTCGAACGTCACCTATCCGTCGTTCGCAGGCACCTCGGTGCCGCGCGACTTCGTGGAGTATCCGTCGCAGGTCAACGAGATGTGGGCGACCTGGCCCGAGGTCCTGCAGAACTACGCGCGCCACTACCAGACCGGCGAGCCGATGCCGCAGGCGCTGCTCGACAAGGTGCTGGCCGCGCAGCAGTTCAACCAGGGCTATGCGACGGTGGAATACCTCGCCGCTTCGCTCCTCGACCAGGCCTTCCACCAGCTCGCGCCAGAGGAAGTGCCGAGCGCCGACCGGTTGATCGCCTTCGAGAAGCAGGCGCTGGAGAAGGCCGGCGTGGCGCTGGATGAGGTGCCGCCGCGTTATCGCAGCACCTACTTCTCGCACATCATCGGCGGCTATTCGGCGGGCTACTACGCCTACATCTGGTCCGAGGTGCTGGATGCCGACACCGTCGAGTGGTTCAAGGAGAACGGCGGTCTGAAGCGCGAGAACGGCGACTACTTCCGCGAGACCCTGCTGTCGCGCGGCGGCAGCGCCGAGGCCATGGAGCTTTTCCAGGGCTTCCGCGGCCGCGAGCCGGACATCGCGCCGCTGCTGGAACGCCGCGGACTGAAGTAAGTCCCGATCCGCAGGAGAAAGGCCGCGCAAGCGGCCTTTCCTTTTTCCGGCATCTTTAAACCACGGCGCATTGCGGTGCACCGTAGGCGTCTTCGATCACCCCGAGGGAACAGGGTCATGAAGATGATTTTGCAGGGTGTTGCCATCGTCATCGTCGTCCTGGCCACCGCGGCCTGCGCGAGATCCGGGCTTTCCGATACTCCGGAAGGCGTGCTGATCGTGGTATCCGACGTGGAGCGCTTCTGGCAGGCCTGGGACGCGGCTGACGGCCTCGAGGGTGAGGCGCGCGCGGACGCCTTCCGGCGTCTTTATCTTGAACAGGGCACGCCGGGGCTGCGCGACTTCATCGAGGCGCGCATCGGCGACGCGGAGAAACTGGTGCGCGTGATCGATTCGCGCCCCCGCTACTACGCAAGCCTGCGACGTTTCAATGCCGAGGTCGCAGGCAGTGCCGAACCGGTGCGCGAAGCCTTCGCGCGCTTCGAGGAAATCTATCCCGACGCGGTCTTCCCCAACGTCTACATCGTGATGGGCCGCATGAACTCCGCCGGCACCATTGGCCGCAGCGGCCTGCTGGTCGGCGTGGACATGTTCGGGCGGGCCGAGGGTACGCCCCTGGATGAACTCGATGACTGGGCGTCCAGCGTCCTCCTGCCCATCGACTCGCTTCCCTACGTCATTGCTCACGAGCTGATTCACTACCAGCAGGAATGGTCGTCGGCGAACCCGCCGCTGCTGGAGAAGGTGCTGCGCGAGGGCGGCGCGGATTTCATTGCCGAGCTGATCAGTGGCAGGCACATGAACCAGGCGATCCATGACTGGGCGCTGCCACGGGAGGCGGAAATCTGGGCACGCTTCAGCAAGGTCATGGACGAGGAGGATCATGACGGCTGGTTGTACGGCGGCGATCGTCCCGAAGGCTGGCCGGCCGACGTCGGTTACTTCGTCGGTTACCGCATCGCCCAGGCGTACTACGCCCAAGCGGAGGACAAGCGCGTAGCGCTGAAGGAGATCCTGGCTTCGCCGGACGTGCGCGGCCTGCTGGCGCGCAGCGGTTACGCGCAGCGTTTCGAGAAGATTTCAGGCGAGTTCACGCTGCGCCGCCTCGCGGGCGAGGAATGGCTGGGGGAATACTGTTATTCGGAGCCGGTCGAGGCGATCCGCTTCGAGCGGCCCGTGGAGACGGATTTCCGCCGCAACTACTGGCAAGCCGTCGATGACGACTTCGAGTTGCGCGTGGATGAGAAGGGCGTCGCGGAGCTCTGGCGCAAGGATGGCGGCGAGTTCGATTGCGCCGCGGTCAGGGTGCGCACCTGGACGGCGCTGCCGGTCGCGAACTACTACGCCTTCTCGCGTTTCAGCGACGGCGGCATGTCCGTCTATACCGGCTATTACATGGGGCCGGTGCGCCGCCACGGCGAGTGGCGCGAAACCGCGCTGGCGGCGAAATACATCGGCAGGGAAGGAGAGCGCGTCGTCGCACGCAAGCCGGATACATTGGTGCAGCAGTTCGTGTACTTCGGCAGTCAATCCCTCGTCGCTACCGAGGCAGTGACCGCCATCATCGATCCTGCGGTGCCGGAACGCATTCGTGCCGCGATACTCGAGACCATCCCCGCCGTGAACGAGCTGCTCGCCGAGCATTTCGAGTTCGTCCCGGCCGATCCCTACATGGTATTCATGGCCACCGAGCTCGATGCCTTCGACGGCTACTCGGTGAAGGGCGGCGCGTTGCCGGGACAGATCGAGTTCAACCTGAAGGGACGCGAGGTGGTGCCGATGCTGGATCAGGACCCGCTGCATTACCCGAAGACCACGGCCCATGAAGTGATCCATCTGTGGCAGAACGATCACTGGTTCGAGAATCTCGGCGTGGACCGGCCCTGGGTGCACGAAGGCAGCGCGGAGGCGCTCGCCTTCGAGGTCATGCGCATGACCGGCATCTACGACGACGCGCGATATGCACAGGCCTGGAAGGATGTGGAAGCGAGCTGTGTGCGTCATCTGCAGGCACACAGCATTCATGCCGGCCCGGAAAACGGCAGTTTCGACATTGCCTACAGCTGCGGTGCGCTGCTGAATCGTCTCGCCGGGGAGCTGCTGGAACCGCGGGACCCGGGCGCGGGAATCCTGCGCTTCTGGAAGGCCATGGCGGCGGCGCCTGCGGAAGCGCGGAAGGGCAGGAGCGAGGAACTGTTCTTCCGTACCTTGCGGCAACTCGGCGTCGACGCGCGCCTGGTCGCGAAAATGGAAGCGCTGCTCGAACTGCGTGGCGAGGAAGCGGAACAGGCGATCGCAGGCCTGCGGCAGGAGGCGGGCGCACAGGTCGCCGTGCGCCGCTGATCGCCGTGAATCAGAACATGCCGGTCCTCAGCTTCGCCTCATCGCTCATCATCGACTGGTTCCACGGCGGGTCGAAGGTAATCTCGACGATGGCTTCCCTGACGCGCGGCACTGCCTCGACCTTGTCCTTGACGTCGGCGGCGATGACGCCGCCCATGCCGCAGCCAGGCGCGGTCAGCGTCATGTCGATCTCGACGATCTTCTCGCCGTCGCCGGCGTCCTTCATCTCGCAGCGATAGATCAGGCCGAGGTTGACGATGTCGATGGGTATCTCGGGGTCGTAGCAGGTCTTGAGCTGCTCCCAGACCAGCCGCTCGATGTCCTCGTCAGTGGCGTTCTCGGGCAGCTCCGGCTGCCTGAGCGGTTCCTCGCCGAGCGCGTCGGCGTCCTGGCCGGCGATGCGCGCCAGCTGTCCGCCGAGATAGACGGTGAACGAGCCGCCCAGCGACTGGGCCACCTGCACCGCGGTGCCTTCGGGAATGATCACGCGATTGCCGGCGGGAATCATCACCGCCTGCACGTCGCGGGTCAGCTGTATCGGTTCACGGGTATGAAACATGTTCCTGCACCATTCATTCGGTGGTGACGGGCTGGCCGGCATTCTTCAGCGCGGCCTCCAGCGTATGCCATGACAGCGAAGCGCACTTCACGCGCGACGGGTATTCCTTGACGCCTTCGAGCGCGGCGAGCTTGCGGAAATGTTCGCGCGGCGCATTCTCCGGCAGCTTGCCGGTGAGCAGCGGGATCATGTCCGCGAACAGCGCCTCGGCTTCCTCCACCGTCGCGCCCTTGAGCCTTTCCGTGAGCAGCGAAGCCGAGGCCACCGAGATCGCGCAGCCGGAACCCTCGAAGCTCACGTCGCTGATCGTGCCGCCGTCCAGCTTGAGATACAGCGTCAGCTTGTCGCCGCACAGCGGGTTGAAGCCCTCCGCGACGCGGTTGGCATCCGGCATGCGGCGGAAATTCCTCGGCCGGCGATTGTGGTCGACGATGAGGTCCTGGTAGAGGTCTTTCAGATCCAATGTCGTGGTCCTGATGAAGTCGGAAGGGGGTAGAAGGGAGAATTGAGAAGGAAGAATATCTTCTGCGTTCTCCCTTCTCGCTCAGGCAAGCATCCTCCTGCAATCCTCCAGCGCGGCGGCCAGGCGCTCGATGTCCTCGCGGGTGTTGTAGAACGCGATGGAGGCGCGCGCGGTGGCAGGCACGTTGAAGAATTCCATCACCGGCATGGCGCAATGGTGGCCGGTGCGGATGGCCACGCCATGCGTGTCGACGATGGTGCCGATGTCGTGCGGATGCACGCCGTCGAGCATGAAGGAGATCACGCCCGCCTTGTCGCGCGCCGTGCCGACGATGCGCAGGCCTGCCACCTGTTCCAGCCGCCGGGTCGCCCAGTCGAGCAGCTCGGCTTCGTAGGCGGCGATGCGGTCCATGCCCACGGCCTCGAGATAGTCGATGGCGGCACCCAGGCCGGCGGCGCCGGCAATGTTCGGCGTGCCGGCCTCGAACTTGTGCGGGATGTCGTTCCAGATGCTGCGATCGAAGCGCACCATGCGGATCATCTCGCCGCCACCCTGCCAGGGCGGCATGGCTTCGAGGTGCTCGGCCTTGGCGATCAGCGCGCCGATGCCGGTCGGCGCGTACATCTTGTGGCCGGAGAGCGCGTAGAAATCCGCGTCCAGCACCTGCACGTCGACGCGTGCATGCGGCACGGCCTGGGCGCCGTCCACGAGCACGGCAATGCCGCGCGCGTGCGCCATGTCGATGATCTTCCTGACCGGGTTCACGGTGCCCAGCGCGTTCGAGACGTGCACGATGCCGATGAACCTGGTGCGCTCATTGATGAGCTTCTCGAACTCGTCCAGCAGCAGTTCGCCGCGTTCGTTGATGGGCGCGGCGACCAGCTTCGCGCCGGTCTGCTCGCACACCAGCTGCCAGGGCACGATGTTGGAGTGGTGTTCCATAGTGCTGACCAGGACCTCGTCGCCCGGCTTGAGCTTCGGTCGCACGAAGGACTGCGCCACCAGGTTGATGGCCTCCGTGGTGCCGCGGGTGAACACCACTTCGCGCGGCGAGGCGGCATTGACGAAGCGCGCCAGCTTCTCGCGCGCCCCCTCGTAGGCCGCGGTGGCGCGCTCCGAGAGCTGGTGCACGCCGCGGTGCACGTTGGCGTTCATGTGCGTGTAGTACTCGGTCACGGCGTCAATCACCGCCTGCGGCTTCTGCGCCGTCGCGGCATTGTCGAGATACGCCAGCGGCTTGCTGTGGATGCGCTCGGCGAGGATGGGGAAGTCGGCGCGCAATGCCAGCGGGTCCAGCGCGATCAGTTTTTCCGCGACGCTCATGAGGCCTCCATGGTGAAGTGGCGGATGCTGTCGGCATCCGGCAGGCGGCCAAGCACGGCGGCTTCGACCGCGGCGCGCACCGAGGCGATGCCGATGCGGCGGATGATCTCGTCGGCGAAGGCGTAGATCAGCAGGCTGCGCGCGGTATCCGCGTCGACGCCGCGCGAGCGCAGGTAGAACAGCATGTTCTCGTCCAGCTGGCCGACCGTGGCGCCGTGGCTGCACTTGACGTCGTCGGCGTAGATTTCCAGCTCCGGCTTGGTGTCGATCTCGGCGAGCTTCGACAGCAGCAGGTTGTTGGAGGCCTGATTCGCCTCGATCTTCTGCGCCCTGGGCGCGATGTAGACGCGGCCGTTGAACACGGCGCGGGCGCGGCCGTCGAGAATGCAGCGATAGGCCTGGTCGCTCTGCGTGCGCGGCGCCATGTGGCGCACGTCGAGATGGTTGTCGACGTGCTCGCTGCCATTGGCAAGCACCAGGCCGTTCAGCGCGACGGAAGCGTTCTCTTCCACGAGGTCGACGCGGATGTCGTTGCGCACCAGCTTGCCGCCGATGCAGACCTGGTGATTCACGAAAACGGCATCGCGGCGCAGTTCGGCATGGATGTTGGCGATGTGCGATTCGTCTGCCGCCGCCTCGATGAGACGCAGCTGGCGCACCTGGGCGCCTTGTTCGGCCAGCACGTCGGTGACCACGTTGGTGAAGTTGCGCGCGCCTTCGAGGCCGAGATGGCTTTCGATGAAGCGCAGCGCCGCGGCACGGCCTGCGCGCACGATGATGCGCGGATGCGTGACCACGGGCTGCGGTTCATGCGCGGCCGAGAGAAACACGAGATGCAGCGGCTTTTCCAGCACCGTGCCGGGCGCGGCCTCGATCAGCACGCCCTCATGCATGAAGGCGGTGTTGAGCGCGGCAAAGGCGCTGTCGCGCTCGCGTGCGAGGAAAGGCTGCAGCGCCTCGGCGTCTTCCTCGATGGCTGCCGCCAGCGTCTTCACGGTGAGGCCTGCCGGGAGCGAGTTGCTCGACAGATTGGGGCGGAACACGCCATTGAGGAACACGAGCTGGTGGCAGTCGAGCTCGAAGCGCTGCACGCCCTGGAAGAAGGCCTCCGGCATGCTCGCGAGCGGGGCAGGGATGAACTCCGCCTTCAGCAGCGCGCTGACGTCGGTGTACTTCCAGTGCTCGTTGCGGCGGGTGGGGAAGCCCTGTTCGCCGATCCGCGCCAGCGCCGCTTCGCGCAGTTTCGTCACCCAGGCGCCGCCCGGCAGGTGGCCTTCCACCTGGCGGAACTCGCCGACGAAGGGAATGCTTGCCATGTCGTTCATGCCGCCGCTTCCTGCACCACCCACTCGTAGCCGCGCTCTTCCAGTTCCAGCGCCAGCGACTTGTCGCCGGACTTGATGATGCGGCCCTGGTAAAGCACATGCACGAAGTCGGGCTCGACGTAGTTCAGCAGTCGCTGGTAGTGCGTGATCATGACGATGGCGCGATCGGCAGCGCGCGACGCGTTCACGCCCTGCGAGACCACCTTGAGCGCGTCGATGTCGAGGCCGGAGTCGGTCTCGTCCAGGATGCACAGCTTCGGTTCCAGCACCAGCATCTGCAGGATCTCGTTGCGCTTCTTCTCGCCGCCGGAGAAGCCCTCGTTGACGCCGCGCTTCAGGAAGGACTCGTCCATCTGCATCAGTTTCATCTTCTCGCGCACCAGCATCAGGAAGTCGGCCGCGTCCAGTTCCTCCTCGCCGCGATGCGCACGCATGGCGTTCAGTCCCGCCTTCAGCAGGTAGACGTTGTTCACGCCCGGAATCTCGACCGGGTACTGGAAGGCGAGGAACACGCCTTCACGCGCGCGTTCCTCCGGCGCCATTTCCAGCAGGTCCTTGTCAAGGTAGCGCACCGAACCCGCGGTGATCTCGTAGCCGTCGCGGCCGGCGAGCACGTTGGAAAGCGTCGACTTGCCCGAGCCGTTCGGGCCCATGATGGCGTGCACCTCACCGGGCTTCACTTCAAGATTCAGGCCCCTGAGGATTTCCTTGTCTTCGACGCGGGCGTGGAGGTTGTCGATCTTCAGCATTTGATTTCATCCGGTTTGCGAATTTGTCCTTCGTAAGAGGTGAGAGGACTGCGATCTCCGTCCTCTCGCTTCCGCCTCTTACCTCTCACCCAACGGCGCCCTCAAGCGACACCGCCAGCAGGTTCTGCGCCTCGACGGCGAACTCCATCGGCAGGGTGCGGAAGACGTCCTTGCAGAAGCCGTTGACGATCATGTTGGTGGCGTCTTCCTCGGAGATGCCGCGCTGCATGAGGTAGAACAGCTGGTCCTCGGAAATCTTCGAGGTGGTGGCCTCGTGTTCGAGCACGGCGGTCGGGTTGCGCACCTCGACGTACGGGAAGGTGTGCGCGCCGCATTCGTCGCCGATCAGCAGCGAGTCGCACTGCGTGTAGTTGCGCGCGCCGGTCGCGGTCGGGGTGATGCGAACCAGGCCGCGGTAGGCGTTCTGGCCCTTGCCCGCGGAGATGCCCTTGGAGACGATGGTCGAACGCGTGTTCTTCCCCATGTGGATCATCTTGGTGCCGGTGTCGGCCTGCTGGTAGTTGTTGGTCAGCGCGACCGAGTAGAACTCGCCCACCGAGTTGTCGCCGCGGAGGATGCAGCTCGGGTACTTCCAGGTGATCGCCGAACCGGTCTCCACCTGCGTCCAGGTGATCTTCGAGTTGTCGCCGCGCGCGTCGCCGCGCTTGGTGACGAAGTTGTAGATGCCGCCGCGGCCTTCCTCGTCGCCGGGATACCAGTTCTGCACCGTGGAGTACTTGATCTCCGCGTCCTTCTCGGCGATGAGTTCCACCACCGCGGCGTGCAGCTGGTTCTCGTCGCGCTGCGGGGCCGTGCAGCCTTCCAGGTAGGAAACGTAGGCGCCTTCGTCGGCGATGATCAGCGTGCGCTCGAACTGTCCGGTGTTCTGCGCGTTGATGCGGAAGTAGGTGGACAGCTCCATCGGGCAGCGCACGCCCTTGGGCACGTACACGAACGACCCGTCAGAGAACACCGCCGAGTTCAGCGCGGCGAAGAAATTGTCCTTCTGCGGCACGACCGTGCCGAGATACTTCTCGACCAGTTCCGGGTAGTCGCGCACCGCCTCGGAGAACGAGCAGAAGATCACGCCGGCCTCGGCGAGCTTCTCGCGGAAGGTGGTGGCGACGGAAACGGAGTCGAACACCGCGTCCACCGCGACGCCGGCAAGCCGCGCGCGCTCGTGCAGCGGCACGCCAAGCTTCTCGTAGGTCTCCAGCAGCTTCGGGTCGACCTCGTCCAGGCTCTTCGGCGCGTTCTTGCTGGTCCTGGGCGCGGAGTAGTAGGAGATGGCCTGGTAATCGATGGGCGCGATGCGCAGGTGCGCCCAGTCCGGCTCGCGCATGGACAGCCAGTGGCGATACGCCTGCAGCCGCCATTCGAGCATGAAGGCCGGCTCCTTCTTCTTGCGCGAAATCAGCCGGATGATGTCTTCGTTGAGACCCGGCGGCGCGGTGTCGGATTCGATGTCCGTCGTCCAGCCGTAGCGGTATTCGCTGCGCAGGTGCTGTTCGACTTCATTTTCCTTCGTTGCCATGTCTTCTCCCGCAAGGGGTGCGATCAGAATTCGGGTTTGATGGGAATCACGCGCTGGCCGAGCCGGAGTTTCGGCGGCGTGAGCGTGGCCGGCTGCGCGAGCTCGGCCAGCGTGACCCTGGCGAGCGCTTCCCGGATGGCGCTGTTGATCTGCTGCCAGGCGCTGCCGACGTTGCAGTGCGACTCCATGTCGCACTGGCCGTGGTTGATGGAGCATTCGGTGATGCCCACGTCGCCCTCTATGGCGTCGATGATGTCGGCGGCGGTAATCTCCTCCGGGCGGCGCGCGAACACGTAACCGCCGTTCGCGCCGCGCTGCGACACCAGCAGGCCGCTGCGGGTCAGCTGCTTGAGCAGCTTGCTCACCGTCGGCAGGTTGATGCGCGTCGCCTCGGCCACCTCGGCAGCGGCGTGCACGGCGTCGGGGCGGCTGGCCATGTAGGCCAGCGCGACGGCGCCGTAATCGGTCATTTTGCTGAGTCGGAGCATCTGCCTGAGGGGTCGTCCCAGTGAATCAGGACTATTTTAGTCCTATTCGACGTCCGGCAAAAGTCCGAAGAGGGAAAGAAATGCAGGAAAGCTTCAAATCCTTTCGCGAATTCTACCCGTACTACCTCGACGAGCACCGCAACCGCACTTGCCGGCGGCTGCATTTCATCGGCTCGACCCTGGTGCTGGCCTTTCTTGTCGCGGCGCTTGTCACCTGGAACCCGTGGTGGCTGCTCGGCATGCCGCTCGCCGGTTACGGCTTCGCCTGGATCGGGCATTTCTTCTTCGAGCGCAATCGCCCGGCGACCTTCCGTTATCCACTCTATTCGCTGATCGGCGACTGGGTGATGTACGCGGACATCGTGCGCGGCCGCATCCCCTTCTGAAACGCGGCAGGCGGGCGTATCCTGCGCGCTTTCCTTTCACCGGGTCATGCGATGCAGGAAAACCGCGAAACCGCGACTGGCGTCATTTATGCCCTGCTGGCCTACGGCCTGTGGGGCTTTTCGCCGATCTACTTCAAGGCCATAGACCACGTCGGTGCGCTCGACGTGCTCGGCCACCGCGTGGTGTGGTCGGTGGTCCTGCTGGTCGTGCTGCTCGGCCTGCGCGGCCGCCTCCGCGAAATCCTGCCGCTGCTCAGGGATTTCGCGCGGATGCGCTGGCTGCTGGTCTCGGCGGCAATCATCTCGGTGAACTGGGGCATCTACATCTATGCCGTCCAGTCCGGCCGCATCCTTGAAGCCAGCCTCGGCTATTACATCAATCCGCTGGTCAGCATCCTGCTTGGCCTGCTGTTCCTACGGGAGACCCTGCGGCGCTGGCAGCTGGTCGCCGTACTGCTGGCCACTGCGGGCACGCTGAACCTGGTGCTGGGGCAGGGCGCGGTGCCGTGGCTGTCGCTAGCGCTCGCCTTCAGCTTCGGTTTCTACGGGCTGGTGCGAAAATCCGCGCCGGTCGCGCCGCTGGTCGGCCTGTTCGTGGAAACGCTGCTGGTGTTGCCGGTTGCGCTCGTCTTCCTGTTCTGGATCGAGCAGCAGGGCCAGGGCAGCTTCGGCAATGTCGATGCGTTCACGGACCTGATGCTCATCGCCGCGGGTCTCGTCACCGCCTTGCCGCTGCTGTGGTTCACCAACGCCGCAAAGCGGTTGCGGCTTTCCACGCTGGGCATGTTCCAGTACCTCGCGCCAACGGTGCAGCTGGTGCTCGCGGTCGGGTTCTACGGCGAGCATTTCTCCGCAACGCACGCGGTAGCCTTTGCGTTGATCTGGCTGGCGCTCGCGGTGTACACCGCCGATGCGTTGCGCGTGCAACGCGCTCACAGGCGCGGCGCAGGCGGAATGGAGTAGAATCCCCTGCCAGCAAAACGGATGCCGGTCGCCATGGATCTTCAAACACTTCCCCTTCCGCTGGTTTCGCTCGCAGCCCTGGCGTTGCTGCTGGTGATCATCGTCATCGTCCTGGCGGTTCGCCGCCGCAACACGCCGGCGGCGCGCATGGAGCGTGCCCTCAGGCAGATTTCCCACGCGCGCCTGCAGGACATCTATCTCCCGGACGGCGTCGGCGGGCATATCCATGTCGATGAGCTGCTGCTCACCAGCAAGGGCCTGCTGGTGCTGGACGTGAAGGACGTTCCGGGCCACGTGTTCGGTTCCGAGAAGATGGCGGAGTGGGTGGTCATGACCGGCCGCAGCCGTCACACCTTCCGCAATCCGCTGCCGGGCCTGCATGACCGCATGGCGGTGGTGCGCACCCATCTGCGCGACATTCATGTCGAAGGTTACGTGGTGTTCACCGAGCGCGGGCGCTTCCCGAAGGGCAAGCCGCCGGGGACGCTCACCGTTGCGGAACTGCTGGAGCGGTTCGGCAGCGCGGGCAACGATTTCCCGCAGGCTTTCGCGAACGCGTGGAAGGAGCTCGAGCGTCTCGCCGACATCGGCCGCGAGGAGACGCAGCGGCCGCTGGCCTAGAGCCGGATCAGCCAGCGCAGCAGGTAGACGAGCGCGGTGAAGGCCGCGAGCGAGCCGCAGTACAGCGTCACGAACCACAGCCAGCGTATTCGCGTTTCCCGCTTCACTTCAGTGATATCCCGCGTCGCTGCGCACCTTGCCGCGGAACACGCGGTAGCCAAGGATGGTGTAACCGATCACGAACGGCATGGTGACGGCCACGCCGATCAGCAGGAAGATCTGCGTGGATTCCGCCGAAGCCGCATCCCACAGCGTCAGCCGCCACGGCACGAGATATGGCCACACGCTGATGACCAGCCCGATGTAGGCAAGCAGGAACAGGCAGATGCTGTACACGAAGGGCAGGCGGTCGTTACGGCCGCGCTTGAGCACGTACCACAGCGCGCCCGCGGTCAGCAGGGTGAGCAGCGGCACCTGCGAAAGGAAATAGAAGTTCGGCAGGGAGAACCAGCGCGCGCGGATGATTTCCTGTTCGAACGGCGTCCACAGGCTGACCCCGCCGATGAACACGAGCAACGCCAGCAGCAGCCACATCGACATGCGCCGCGCCCATTCGCGCAGTTCGCCTTCGGTCTTCATCAGCGTCCAGGTCGCACCCAGCAGCGCGTAACCGCACACCACCGCGAACCCCGTGAACAGCGTGAAGGCCGAAAGCCAGTGAAACGGCTCCGGTTCCGCAGGCAGGCCCTGCACCACGGCGCCGACCACCGTGCCCTGCATGAGCGCGGCGAGCAGCGAACCGCCGGTGAAGGACAGGTCCCAGAGCCAGCGGCTGGTGTGCGCCTTGAAACGGAACTCGAAGGCCACACCGCGCAGGATGAGCGCGAACAGCATCAGCATCAGCGGGATGTAGAGATTCGGCAGCAGCGTGGCGTAGGCCAGCGGAAACGCGCCGAACAGTCCCGCACCGCCCAGCACCAGCCAGGTCTCGTTGCCGTCCCACACCGGCGCGACGGAGTTCATCATCATGTCGCGGTCCTCGTGCGTGCGCGCCAGCGGGAACAGCACGCCGACGCCGAGATCGAAGCCGTCCAGCAGCACGTAGACCATCACGCCGAAGACGATGATGAACGCCCAGATCAACGCGAGATCCATGTTCAATCCTCCTCGCCGGGCGCGACGAATGCAGGCCGCGCCGGCGGACCGGGTTCGCCTTGCTCGATGCGCGACCTGTCAGCCCGGCGCACCACGCGCGCGAAGTAGTAGAGGTAGGCGCCGAACAGCGCCGCGTACAGCACCACGAACACGCTGAAGGACATGCTTACCTCGCCGCCGGTGATGTCCGAGACGCTCTCGCGGGTGCGCATCAGTCCCTGCACGATCCACGGCTGCCGCCCGACTTCCGTGACCCACCAGCCCGCGAGCACGGCGACGAAGCCGATCGGCGTGGCCAGCGCGAAGGCGCGCAGCAGGCGCCGCGATTCCACCAGTCGGCCGCGCCAGTACTGGATGGCGCCGCACCAGCTGAGCGCGAGCATGACAAGACCGATGCCCACCATGATGCGGAAGCCCCAGAAGACGATGGGAACGTACGGCCTGTCCTCGGGCGGTACTTCGTTGAGCCCCGGGATTTCGCCCTCCGCGGCGTGGGTGAGGATCCAGCTCGCCGCATCCGGTATGCCGATCTCGAAATGATTGGTCGCCGCTTCCTGGTCCGGGATCGCGAACAGCAGCAGCGGCGCGTTCGTGCGGCGTTCCCAGTTGCCTTCCATCGCTGCCACCTTGAGCGGCTGGTGCTCGAAGGTGTTGAGCCCGTGCAGGTCGCCGACGATGACCTGCAATGGCGCCAGCAGCGCCGCGGTCAGCACGCCGTTGCGCAGGCTGTGGACGTAGAACTCGCGCGACTGTCCCTGCAGGATGCGGATCGCGGAAATGCCGGCAATGGCGATCGCGGTCGTCAGGAAGGCTGCGATCACCATGTGCGCCAGCCGGTACGGGAAGGACGGGTTGAAGATGATCGCGACCCAGTCATCGGGCTGGAAGACGCCGTCCACCAGCGTCGCGCCCTGCGGCGTGTGCATCCAGGAATTCGCGGAAAGAATCCAGAACGAGGAAAACAGCGTGCCCAGCGCCACCGCGACCGTCGCGGCGAAATGCAGTCGGGGCCCGACGCGGTTCCAGCCGAACAGCATGATGCCGAGGAAACCGGCCTCGAGGAAGAACGCCGTCAGCACCTCGTAGCTGAGCAGCGGGCCGAGCACGTTGCCGGTGGCGGCGGCAAACGGCGAGAAGTTGGTGCCGATCTCGTAGGAAAGCACGATGCCCGTCACCACGCCCATGCCGAAGCTGAGCGCGAACAGCTTCGACCAGAACTTCGCGTGGTCGAGGTAAAGCGTGTCCTTCGTCATCAGCCAGCGCGCTTCCAGGAAGGCGATATACGCGCCAAGGCCGATGGTGAAGGTGGGGAACAGAATATGGAAACTGATGGTGAAGGCGAACTGCGCGCGGGAAAGGAAGACGGGATCGAGTTCCACGTTTCGGCGCCTCTCCGGTGAATGGCGCGTAAAGTATACGCCCGCCCTGCGAGCGCAACAAAAAGGGAAGGGCTGTAATGGTTATGGGGGCGGGTAGGCAGCCAGCGAGTTTCCGGGATTGCTCCGGGAAACGGTCGGCGATGCGCTCAAGGTCACGGTGATGCGCTTCAGTTCCGGGTAATCGAGCGGCACCAGCTTGTAGTGATCGAGGTGATCAAGCAGGCAGACGAGATGAAACTCGAGGTAGCCGGGCGATTCCGCATCGAAG
>JAJUFS010000165.1 GCA_029263725.1 Gammaproteobacteria bacterium
CCATGCCATCGACATGGCCGCTGACCAGATGCCCGCCAAGCCGCTCGCCCGCCGCCAGCGCCGGTTCCAGGTTGACGCGCGCACCCACCGCAAGCCTGCCCAGCGTGGTCAGCGCCAGCGTCTCGCGCGAAACGTCGGCGACCAGGTGCGTGTCCGCCGGCTCGACCGCCGTCAGGCACACGCCGTTTACCGCGATGCTCTCGCCGGTCGCGAAACCATGGCCCGCCAGCGCGTCCAGCGCCACGCGCAGGCGCACGTCGCCGCCGCGTGATTCAAGGCTTTCAACCGTGCCGAGGGCTTTGATGATGCCGGTAAACATTCGGGCTCCTGTTCTTTAGAGAGGTGAGAGGACAGTTGAAGCTTCGCTACTTCTCTCTTCTTCCTTCTTCCTTCTCCCTTCTTGCCAAGTCCAACCGCAAATCCCCACCCACCACGCGCACATCCCGCAGCGCGAAGTCCAGGCGCTGATCGAGTCTTTCCATGCCGGGCAGCGCCACCAGCGGTCGCGCCTCGTGACCGAGCAGCGAGGGCGCGAGATACAGCACGAGCTCATCGGCAAGGCCCTGCTGCAGGAAGGCGCCGGCAAGTGTGGCACCCGCTTCCACCAGCACGTCGGTGTGGCCGAGCGCGGCGAGCCTTTCCAGCAAGGCCGCAAGCGGGATGCGGCCATTCCCTGCTGCAAGCGTTTCGACTTCCGCGCCCGCCGCGGTGAGTGCTTCGCGCCGGCCTGGGTCATCTTCCACCGCGAACACGCGCACCTTGCCGCCGCCCGTGAACATTCGCGCCGCGGCCGGCATGCGCAACGCCGGATCCAGCACGATGCGCTCGGGCTGACGCGTCATCTCCGGCAGGCGCACGTCGAGCATGGGATCGTCCGCAAGCACGGTGCCTATGCCGGTGACGATGCCGGTGGCCTCGGCACGCAGGCGCTGCACGTCATGACGCGCCGTCTCGCCGGTGATCCATTTCGATTCACCAGAGGCCATGGCGGTGCGACCGTCCAGGCTCGCGGCAAGCTTGACGCGCACGCGCGGATGGCCGGTGGTCATCAGCTTGATGAAGCCCGGGTTCAGTTCGCGGGCCGCCTTCTCGAGCAGGCCGCTCGCGGTTTCGATGCCCGCATCGCGCAGCTTCTTCAGGCCGCCGCCCGCGACCTTCGGGTTCGGGTCTTCCATCGCGGCAATGACGCGCGCCACACCTGCCTCGATCAAGGCATCCGCGCAGGGCGGCGTGCGGCCGAAATGACAGCAGGGTTCCAGCGTGACGTAAGCCGTCGCGCCCCGCGCCCGCTCGCCCGCCGCGCGCAAGGCATTCACTTCCGCATGCGGCTCGCCCGGACGTTCATGCCAGCCCTCGCCCACGACCACGCCATCCTTCACCAGCACGCAGCCGACGCGCGGATTCGGCAGCGTGCTGAACCAGCCGCGCTTCGCAAGCGCGATCGCGCGGGACATGAAAGTATGGTCAGCGGTGGAAAACATGCTTCCTGTCCAGAAGGCAGAAGGAAGAAGGGAGAAGGAAGAAGACGGGCAGTTCAGTGGCTCGCATTCTTCTCACTTCTTCCTTCTCACTTCTCACTCTTTTCTTCGGGCAGCAGCGGAATCTGGTGCTTGCGCAGAGCTTCTTCCAGCGGCTTGTTTTCGAGCCGCTCGATTTCCTCGCGGAAGGCGTTGACGTCCTGGAAGCTGCGGTAGACCGAGGCGAAGCGCACGTAGGCGACCTGGTCGAGTTCGCGCAGTTCCTCCATCACCCATTCGCCCAGTTGCCTGGAGCGCACTTCGCGCTCGCCGGTGGCGCGCAGCTTGTGGGTGATGCGCGCGAGCGCGGCCTCGACGTCGTCCATGCTGACGGGCCGCTTTTCCAGCGCGCGCATCATCCCGGTACGCAGCTTCGGCTCATCGAAGGGCTGGCGCGTGCCGTCGCTCTTGATGATGCGCGGCATGACCAGCTCGGCGCTTTCGAACGTCGTGAAGCGCTCCTCGCATTGCAGGCATTCGCGGCGGCGGCGCACCTGGCTGCCCTCGCTCGCCAGCCGCGAGTCGATGACCTTGGTTTCCTCGTGGCCGCAGAACGGGCAATGCATACGTCAGATGGAGAACGTCATCGTTTCCGGATAGACCGGGAAACGGCGGCACAGCGCGACGACCTTCTCGCGCGTGGCCTCGATGACCTGCTCGTTGTTCACGTCCTCGAGCACGTCGGCGATCCATTCGGCCACCTGCGTGATCTCCGCTTCCCTGAAGCCGCGCGTGGTCGCGGCCGGCGTGCCGATGCGCAGGCCCGAAGTCACGAACGGCGACTGCGGGTCATTCGGCACGGTGTTCTTGTTGACCGTGATGAAGGCCCGGCCGAGCGCGGCGTCCGCATCCTTGCCGGTGATGCCCTTGTCCACCAGGTCGAGCAGGAAAAGATGGTTGTCGGTGCCGCCGCAGACGATCCGATGGCCGCGCGCCTGCAGCGCCTTGACCATGGCGCGGGCGTTGGCGACCACCTGCTGCTGGTAGGCCTTGAACTCCGGCTGCAGCGCTTCGAGGAAGGCCACCGCCTTGGCGGCGATGACGTGCATCAGCGGTCCGCCCTGGATGCCCGGGAAGACGATGGATTGTAGCTTCTTCTCTATCTCCGGGTTGGCCTTCGCCAGGATTACGCCGCCACGCGGGCCGCGCAGCGTCTTGTGCGTGGTGGAAGTGACCACATGGGCGTGCGGCACCGGGTTGGGATACAGGCCCGCCGCGACGAGACCGGCGACATGCGCCATGTCGACGACGAGATACGCGCCGACTTCGTCGGCAATGGCGCGGAAGCGCGCCCAGTCCATGACGCGCGAGTAGGCCGAGAAGCCGGCGACGATCACCTTGGGCTTGTGCTCGCGGGCAAGGGCGGCGATGTGCTCGTAGTCGAGCTCACCGGTGGCCGGATCGATGCCGTACTGCACCGCCTTGAAGATCTTGCCGGAGAAGTTCGGCCTGGCGCCGTGGGTGAGATGCCCGCCGTGGTCCAGGCTCATGCCGAGCAGCGTGTCGCCCGGCTGCATCAGCGCGTGGTACACCGCCGCATTCGCCTGCGAGCCGGAATGCGGCTGCACGTTGGCGTAATCCGCGCCGAACAGCTGCTTCGCCCGCTCGATGGCGAGGTTCTCGGCGATGTCGACGAACTCGCAGCCGCCGTAATAGCGCTTGCCCGGATAGCCTTCGGCGTACTTGTTGGTCAGCACCGAGCCCTGGGCGGCCAGGACGCGCGGGCTCGCGTAGTTCTCCGAGGCAATCAGCTCGATGTGGTCTTCCTGCCGGCGCCGCTCGCCATCGAGCGCGCGGGCAAGCTCGGGGTCGAAATC